>VBEK01000013.1 GCA_005889135.1 Chloroflexota bacterium | reverse complement strand
TGCAGGCCCTCTCCGCCATCGCCGGCCGCGACCTGTTGAAGTTCTTACGCGACCCGGGCCGGCTTATTGCCGCCGTGATCTTTCCGTTCACGATGATCTTCCTGCTTGGCGGAACGCTCCAGCTCAACCTGGGGCGGTCGGTGGGCTTCAACTACATCGGTTTCGCGTTCACCGGATTTCTGGGGATGACCCTTTTTCAGTCCACCGCCCAAGGACTCACGTCGCTCATGGATGATCGCCAGAACGACTTCGCTCAAGAGGTGTTCGTCTCCCCTGTATCGCGCTACTCGATCGTGTTCGGAAAGATCGTTGGTGAGACCCTGGTCGCCGTCATGCAGGTGATCCCGTTCGTGCTTTTCGCGTGGGTGCTCAAGGTGCCGCTGACCCCGATGCACGTAGCCCTGCTGGCGCCGGTGGCGCTGCTCTCATGTTTCATGGGCGGCGCGTTCGGCCTCCTTCTGCTGAACACCATGTCCGACACCCGGGCGGCGAACCAGATCTTCAACTTCGTGTTCCTGCCCCAGTACTTCCTGGCCGGCCTGATCAGCCCGATCAACGTCCTGCCTTGGTACCTGGCCGTGCTGTCGCTGCTCTCGCCGATGCGCTACGTGATCGACCTGGCGCGAGGCGTGGTCTTCGCGGGCACGCCGGAGTACAGCCGGGTCGTTCTGTTGAGCCCGGCGACCAACATCGCGGTGCTGGCCGTGATGTTCGTCGTGTTCATGGTCGTCGGCACGGCGCTCTTCGTGCGACGCGAGACCAGTCGCTAGGCGGGCATTGGGGCGCCAACAGGCGAGGTGTTGGGGTCATGCGCGCTGCCTCGCGTCAGGGCGCTCGACCTCATACTGCTTGCCATGCGACTGCCCCGCGCCCTTCGCCGGTTGCTCCGGCGTCCAGCCTCAGATGAATCGGTGCGCGCTCGCTACGCCGCTGCGGACGAGCTGGAGAGGAGCACGCAGTCGCACTACCGTGAGGTCACGGGTGTCGATTCCGAGGGCCGGGTGACGAATCCGGATCGGGACCGGCCGTCAGGACCGAGCTAAAGGCCGGAGCGGCGGCCGGTCTTCACCTGCCCAACGGGCGGCGGCAGCGCGCGCCGCACGTACTCGGCCCGGGCGCATTCGTGCGCATCTTCCTGCTCGGGGTGAAGATGCTCGCACTCCCAGACGTTCCCCCCCAAGTCGCGGAGCACGGCGGTGTAGTGATGGTGGCGGCGCCCACCCGTCGCGGCGGCCTCGCGAAGCTCGCAGCCGCAGACGATGCGGCCTAGACGCTCGTGAGGGGGGGCGATAGTGGAGCTGCGCCGAAGCGCAGCTCCGTCATTTTCGGTCAGAGGACCTGAACCTTCGCCGCGCGCGGACCCTTCGGGCTCGTTTCGACCTCGAAGGTGACGTGCTCGCCGCCCAACAGGCGGTCGAAGTCAGCGTTCGTGCCGCTCCGGTGGAAGAAGTATTCCTTGCCGTCCTCGGCGGCGATGAAGCCGAAGCCGCGGTCGCTCACGAGTTTCTTGATGGTGCCACTCTGCATGACGGTCTCCTTTCTCTCGAACGGGATGACGCTTGAAGGAAGCCGTTCGAGAAAGAAGGGGCGACCCAGGCGAGCACCGCTTGTGGTGAGGCGCTGACGCCACTATACGCGTCAAACAGGGCACCTCAGCCGGGGGGATTTTCTCGCTCGGTGGTTTCGATCTCTCGTTCGACCGCGGGGCCCTCGCGATCGACCGCCGCCTGATCGCGAGACTTCAACGAGCGGGCGCGATCTAGGTCGGCCTGCGACCTGGCGACCCTGTCGGCTGAACGCTTCAGCCTCTCGCGCGTGCGGTCGATCGTGGATTGAGCGCGGTCGAACAGGTCGGGGGACTCGCCGAGGGCTCGCGCACGCTCGTCCAGCGTGGTTTGGCGCTGGACGAGAGTTCCTTCGGCGATGTCGTGCTTCCGCTCGCGCTCGTCCGCGTGCTTGTCTCGCTCGTCCGCGGTGACGTCGCGCACGTCGGCCAGACGGTCGCGCTCGTCGGCAGCGCGGTCTCGATCGTCGGCGACTCGCTCGCGCTCATTCGCGACCTGATCGCGATTTTCCGCGACCTTTTCGCGGCGATCGAGCGCCGGGCCACGTTCACCGGCAGGGGCGCGTCTAACGTCCCTGTTTGCGGCCGGCTTTCGCCTCTTCACTCCTGACCTCTCGCGCCAACTCTTGTCCGGTCGTCCTCGAGCGCCGCACGATCTGCGCGATGCCGTCGATCTCGTCTCCCTGAGCCATGAGGAGCCGCGAAACCTCTCTGAGCTGGGCCGACCACTCGAGCAGCTCCCGCGCCCTCGCGCACAGCCTGCGGGACACAGCCCTCAGCGACGCTGCGTCGGCCCGGAGGTCTTCGCCCTCCCGCCGCCTCGCCCCGGCAAACGACGGTCCGGTCAACCCAACCTCTATGGTCGCAAAAATGGCCGGCGATGAGCGCTCGGCCACTTCGCCGGCTCAGACCGCCTGGCGATAGACCGGCCGCCGACCTCGTCCCCGGGAGCTGCGCCGCCTTCCGCCGGTCGAGCGCACCTGCCTAGGCGCCGGAGTGGCCACGGGGGTGCCATCCTCGACATAGAGCCATCCTCCCCGGCGGGAGAGCTCGGCACTGTCGAGCGTGCGGAGCGCAGGCGCGCCCTCGCGGCGCAGCTTGGCCCACTTCTCGTGGTCCTCCTGGGTGAGGAGCGTGACGGCTCGACCCGCGCTGCCGTTGCGGGCGGTCCGTCCGACACGGTGGGTCATCGCCTCGGCCGAATCGGGCAGGTCGTAGTTCACGACCAGCCCCACGTGGGTCAAGTCGAGGCCGCGGGCGGCGACGTTTGTGGCTACGAGCACGTCGGCGCGTTCGGCTCGGAACGTCGCCATGACGTGCTCGCGCGCGTTCTGCGCCATGTTGCCCTGCAGCTCGACCGACCGATGGCCGAGCCGCTGCAGGTCGCGGTTCAGCTTCCGGACCCCGTGCTTCGTACGGCCGAACACTATGGTGCCGCGGTGCTGTCGGAGGATGTCGCTCAGAAGTCGCAGCTTCAGGCCGGCGTCAGTGCGCACGAGGCCGTGCTCGAGGAGCGAAGGACCCTCGGCAACGACTCTGATCGTCAGCGGATCGTTCAGGTGCTTGGCGATCATCGCCGACACCCAGCCCGGCATCGTCGCCGACGCCAGCACGATCTGCGGCGAGTACGTGAGCCCGATGATGCGCTCGATCGCCGGCGCGAAGCCGGCGTCGAACATCTGGTCGGCCTCGTCCAGGACGAGGTATTCGATCCTGGTGAGCGGCAAGAGCTTCCTCTCGACCATGTCGAGGATGCGGCCCGGCGTCCCGATCACGACGTCGGCGCCGCGCTTGAGCGCCAGCGTCTGGGTGCGGTAGCCGACCCCCCCGTAGAGGAGGGCGCCACGCAGTTCTGAATCGAGCGAGGCAAAGACGCCATCCACCTGGATGGCCAGCTCGCGCGTCGGAGTGACGACCAGGGCGCGTGGCCCGGGGCTGCCTGGCCGGAAACGCTCCAGGAGTGGAATCAGGAAGGCAACGGTCTTGCCGCTTCCGGTCGGCGACTGGACGACGACGTCCCTCCCGTCGAGCAGGGCCGGTATCGCTTCGGACTGAACGCGGTTCGGACTGGTGATGTTCTGCCGGCCCAGCGCCGCGAGGATGCGCGCGCTGATGCCGGCTTCGGCAAATGTGTGCAACGAAGCTCCAGGGTGCCTCTCTTTTCTTCTTATTTGCCGCGACCTACAGGCTCTGTGTCGACAGGAAGAGAGGACCCGAGCGGGCGACGCGACGTCCGCGCCGTACGTGAGTGTACCGGATTGCGAATATTGACCGGCCGGCGTGGCCTGGCGCGGTTATCATGCCGCCAGCGTCCGGTTCCCTCCCGGACGACCAGCACGACGGGTGCATCTCGAACGCGCCCCTCAAATGCTCGAGATGGTTCGAGTCAGGAGCATCGATGTGATCGCCACGACGTCGTCCCCGATTCAGGCACGCGTCGCGCAGCCCTACGCGGAGCTCAAGAGGAGGGTGGAGGCGGCGGGCTTGATGAACAAGCGGCCGGGCTACTACGTCCTGATGCTCGCCACCAACGCGATCCTTTTCGGCGGCACCCTCTGGCTTCTCACCCTGGTCCAAAGCGTCTGGGCGACCGCGCTTGTCGCCGCCGCCCTCGGTGTGGTCTCAGGCCAGCTGGGCTTCCAGCTGCACGACTCGGGACACCGCCAGATGTTTCCGAGCCGGCGGCTCAACACGGTCGTGGGCATCGCGACCGGAAACGGTCTCCTAGGGATGAGTCACGGATGGTGGGTCGACAAGCACAACCGCCACCATGGCAATCCCAACCACGTCGACCTCGACCCGGACATCGACATCGGCGTGATCGCGTACTCCGAGGAGCAGGCTGTCGCCAAGCGCGGTTTTGCGCGCTGGGTCGTCCGCCACCAGGCGGGCCTGTTCTTCGTGCTCATCCTCGGCCTCGCTTGGACGATGCACCTCAAGAGCGTGCAGTTCCTCGTCAGCACCAGGGACAGGCTGCGCTGGGTCGAGGCCGGCGCGCTGTGCTTCCACGCGCTGGCGTTTCCGGCGCTGCTCGTCCTGATCGTGGGGCCATGGCGGGCCCTGCTGGTGATCGTGCTCCAGAAGTGCGTTGGAGGCTTCTACCTGGCCTCGGTCTTCGCGCCCAACCACAAGGGCATGCCCCAGATCGAGAAAGGCGAGGAGCTCGACTTCCTCCGTTCGCAGGTGCTGACGTCACGCAACGTCAGGTCGAATCCGATCACCGACCTGCTGTACGGGTCGCTCAACTACCAGATCGAGCATCACCTGTTTCCGACCATGCCGCGCTGCAACATCCGGCGCGCGCACAAGATCGTTCGTGACTACTGCGCCGAGCTGGGCGTCCCGTATCACGAGACGTCGATCTACCGCTCGTATCGCGAGATCCTCAGCTTCCTGCACGAGGTGGGGGCGCCGCTGCGGACGGCGCCGGCCTGAGCCGCCCGACGGAGGCGCGCGGCCGACCCTGACTTAGGTCCTGAGCGCGGCGCTCAGGCCGGCCGGGCCATGGCCAGAACCTGCTCCCGCGACACCTCCATCTTGTGGGCCTCACGTCCGTGGCGCTGAACCACCGGCACGAGCGTGTCCTCGGTGCCGCGCGCCTCGAATCCGCAATCGCATCGCACCACCAGCTCGATCGCCGAGGCCTGCTTCCTGGAAGGCATTCCTCTAGGTCTCCGGGGCGCAGGCTATCACCACTTGTTCCAGCCCGGGTCGACCCACACCTTGACTTCGGGCTGACCCTCGAACATCTGGCCGAAGAACTCCTGGATCTGTGGACTGCCGGCAAAGGCCTGGGCTTGCTCCGCCGACTGCCACGTGTCGATGCCAAGGAACTGGCGGCGATCCTGGGGGTCGAGATAGACGATGTGGGAGATGTCTCCGGCCTGCCGGGCCATCTCCTTGGTCGCCCCGGTCACCTGGTCGTGAATCGCCTGAATCGTCGCCGGCTCGGCCTTCAGCCGGGCCCGAATCGTGATTGTCACCGCCACTTCCAATTCCTCCTTGCGAACCGCGGCGTCCCTGTGCGCCGGCGAGTCCCACACTAGGAAGAGGCGATTGGAGAAACTTTGGCGATGCTGCGCATCTACCTGACCGGGGACATGTGCCTGAGCCAGGATGGGCGGCTGATCCGCGCAGGCCGCCTGCCGGGGCGCCAGGGACGCCGCCTGTTCGCGTACCTCGCGCTCGAGCGCAGCCGGCCAGTGGCGCGAGACGAGCTGGTCGACAGCTTGTGGCCGCGACAGCCGCCCCCGGCTTTTGAGTTGGCCCTGAGCGCGATCGTCAGCAAGCTGCGCGGCCTGCTGCAGGAGATCGGTCTCGGCCGGGACACCCTGGCCGCGGCGTCCGGCTGCTACAGGCTCGAGCTCCCCGCCGGCTCGTGGATCGACATCGAAACGGCGAACGAGTCGGTCCACATGGCGGAGGCGGCGCTGCTCGCCGACGATCTTCGGGCCGCGTATGGACCGGCGGTAGTGGCTTGCGCCATCCTGCGTCGGCCGTTCCTTCCGGGCGAGGACGCCTCGTGGATCGATGCGCGGCGCGGCCTCCTTCGCCATTCGCTGCTGCGCGCGCTGGACTGCCTCGCCTCCATCCACAACCTGAACGGAGAGCACGCCCTTGCGCTCCGCGCGGCGCAGGATGCGGTGGAGCTGGAGCCGTTTCGCGAAGAGGCGCACCGGCGGCTCATGCTGATCCACGAGGCCTCGGGAAACAGGGCCGAGGCGCTGCGGGCGTACGGGAGGCTTCACGCTCTGCTCGAGGCCGAGCTCGGAACCCGTCCCAGTCCCGCCACCCGCAGCCTCTACGAGGCGTTGGCCTGAACTAATCCCACGAATTCACGCTGAAGCGATGAGTTCCTGACCTCGCCGGCGTCTGATCAAGGCAAAGGAGGTTCGACATGAGAAAGCTCATCGTCCTGTCGTTCATCACCCTCGACGGAGTGATGCAGGCTCCAGGTGGGCCCGAGGAAGACGCGTCGGGCGGGTTCAAGTTCGGCGGCTGGTCCGTGCCTTACTTCGATGATTTCCTGGGCAAAACCATGAGCGCGCAGATGGACCGCCCGTTCGACCTGCTCCTGGGCCGGAAGACATACGAGATCTTCGCGTCGTACTGGCCTCAGGTCACCGACGAAACCGGCCGCGGGATCAACGAAGCCACGAAGTACGTCGTCTCGCACCGACCCGTCGACACCGACTGGAAGACCACCGTCCTCATAGATGGAGACGCGGTCGCGAAGATCAAGCAGCTGAAGGCGGGTGACGGTCCCGAGCTACAGGTTCATGGCAGCGGCAACCTGATCCAGACGCTGCTGAAGCACGATCTCGTCGACGAGCTCTGGTTGAAGACGTTTCCCGTCGTGCTGGGCACGGGCAAGCGGCTGTTCGCGGACGGCACGATGCCGGCCGGCCTCAGGGTGGTCCAGAGCAGCGTGTCGCCGAGCGGCGTAGTGGTCGCGTCATACGCGCGGGCAGGGGACGTGAAGACGGGATCTTTCTGAGGGCTCCTTTCCCGCCGCTCAGCTCACGGCTTTCTTGACGAGCGCCCCGATCCTTGCCTCGTCGTCGGCGGTCATCTTCGTGAGGGCGTATGCGACCGGCCACATGGTGCCTTCGTCGAGCCTGGCCGCGTCATTGAAGCCAAGGGTCGCGTATCTCGTCTTGAACTTCTGCGCGGGCTGGAAGAAGCACACGATCTTGCCGTCCCTGGCGTACGCGGGCATCCCGTACCAGAGTTTCGGCGAGAGCCCCGGCGCGGTGGCCTTGATGACGGCGTGGATCCGCTTGGCCATGGCGCGATCCGCTTCCGACATGCCAGCGATCTTTTCGAGCAGGGCGCCTTCTTCATCCGCCTTGCCGCCGCGCCGAGCGGATACCTTCTGCTCGTCGACGCGGTCCTTCATCGCCGCCTTTTCTTCGGCCGTGAATCCGTCGTACCTCTTCTTGACCGCGGTGGTGCCTTTGCCCGCCTTCTGGGTGTCCTTCATAGGAGGTTTCCTCCTTGCGAGTGATTCATCGTATGAGCTCCATGCTAAGTACCAGCGACCGCAGGGGCTTCTTCAAACGTGATCGATCGCAGGCGGTCCTCTGCGTACCATTGATGGCGTTTCCATGGACATCCGCGACCTTGTAAGGCTGCGCAAGGCCAAGGACCGCATGGATCGCGAGTTTGACCGGCCGCTCGATGTGCCGGCCCTTGCCCGCTCGGCGGCGATGTCGACGGGTCACTTCTCCCGGAGCTTCAAGGCGGCCTTCGGCGAGAGCCCGTACAGCTACCTGATGACGCGCAGGATCGAACGGGCCAAGACGCTGCTGAGGCGCGGGGACATGTCTGTCACCGATGCTTGCTTCGCGGTCGGCTGTACGTCGCTCGGCTCGTTCAGCACCCGGTTCACCGAGCTGGTCGGCGAGTCGCCCAGCGCCTATCGGGCGCGCAACCACGCGCCGGCCGCGGTCATTCCGCCCTGCGTGGTCAAGGTAAGGACGAAACCGATCAGAAATCAAGAAGCGGTCGCGCCGCGGCGCTAATAGGGTGAGGGAATGAACGACCTGAAACTTCATAACTGCTTCATCTCCGTCCACGACCACGACGAGGCGCTTGCCTTCTACCGAGATCTCCTCGGGCTCGAGGTGCGCGCCGACGTCAAGTACGAGGGCATGCGCTGGACCACAGTCGGGCCCAAGGGCCAGCCCGACGTCAACATCGTCCTCGAGCCGCCGCTCGCCGACCCGAACGCATCTCCGGCCGACCGCAAGGTCATGAAGGAGCTGCTTGCCAAAGGTCTGCTGCGCGGCGTTAACTTCAGCACCGAGGACTGCGACGCGACCTTCGAGCACATCCGGGCGGGCGGCGGCGACGTGCTGCAGGAGCCGATGGATCAGGCGTACGGCGTGAGGGACTGCGCCTTCCGCGACCCATCCGGGAACATGATTCGGTTCCAGCAGCCCAAGGCCTGACCGCAGCCGCAGTCAGGTCGTTTGCCGATCGCTCTCAGGAGGCGGCGCAGCGCCGGGCTTTCGTCGGCGCGCTCCGCGCCGTCTAGCATTTCGCCCGACGATGTTGAGGTGGCCTCGGTGCCTCATCCCGCTGGTCATCCTGGCCTGCCTCGTGCCGCTCACCGTCCAGGCCCACTACGAGCGCCCGACGACGTTCCCCGACGGCACGGGTCACGTCCCCGCCTACCGCACGGCGGGTCCGCACCTCGTCGTCTGCAAGGCTGACGACGCCGACTTCGAGAAGCGCATCGCGGCCTTTCCGGCCGCGCTCCGGGGGTACAACCGCGGCCTGCGCGCGGAATGCCTGGAGAGCGGATACCGCGACCTCCAGGCAGCCGTCGATCACGTCACCGCCCCAGCGACCACGATCCTGGTCCTCCCAGGCGTCTACCTCGAGGAGCCGAGCCTCCAGCGCGAGCCGGAGGCGTGCTACCACCTCCCGGCCAGGTCGGTGAAGGCCGGGTACCAGATCCTCAGCTACGACCAGCAGAGGTCCTGCCCGCACCAGCAGAACCTGGTCGGCATCTTCGGCCTCAAAGACCTCCAGATCGAAGGCACCGGCGCGTCGCCGGGCGACGTCGTCTTCGACGCCCAGTTCCAGAAGCTGAACGTGATCCGCGCCGACCGCACGGACGGCGTCTACTTCCGCAACTTCACCGCCCAGCGTTCGACCTTCAACTCCATCTACGTGCTCGAGACGGACGGCTTCGTCATCGACGGCGTGGTCGGCCGCTGGAACGCCGAGTACGGATTCCTGACCTTCGCCTCCGACCACGGCCTGATCAAGTCCTGCGAGGCGTACGGCAACGGCGACTCTGGCGTCTACCCCGGCGGCACGTCGGACATCAATAAAGGACGCGGGTTCGACGTGACTCGATACGCGATCGAGGTCACCGGATGCCGCAGCCACGACAACCTGCTCGGCTACTCGGGCACCGGCGGCGATTCGGTCTGGGTCCATGACAACGAGCTCGACCACAACACGTCAGGGGCCTCGATGGACAGCCTGTTTCCGAACCACCCCGGCCTGCCGCAGAATCACGCGCTCTTCGAGCGCAACCTGATCCACGGCAACAACGCCAACTACTACGCGCAGGTCCGCGACGGAACCTGCGCGCGGGCGTACCCGGACCGCGGCATCGAAAGGGGCGTCGTCTGTCCGGCGGTCGGGGTGCCCGTCGGCATCGGCGTGCTCGTGATCGGCGGCAACTACAACGTGTTCCGCGACAACTGGATCTACGACAACTGGAAGTTAGGCATCGCGCAGACCTCGGCGCCCGGCGCGGCCCGAAACGACTTCGACCTGGCGGCCCAGGAGGACACCTCGCACTTCAACCGCTACGTGGGCAACCACATGGGCACCGATGTGGGTGGCGCCAGCCTGCCCAACGGGATCGACTTCTTCTGGGACGGCCAGGGCGAGGGCAGCTGCTGGCAGGCGGCGCATGCCGCCGGGACAGACCCCATCACGGTCCCGACCTGCCCCGACGAAGCACCCGGCCGCTGGCTCATGGACCCCAACAAGCTCGTGATGTTCGGCACCTGCTCGGCGTACGACCTGCGGACCCAGACGATCCCGCTCGGCTGCGACTGGTACGACACCCCCGCGCGCCCGGGCGACTTCGGGCCCGCGGTCATGGTGGAGAGCGCCGCCCCCGCGATCCAGCTTGTGGTCGTTTTGGCGGTGTTCGGCTGGCTCGTGCGCCGGCGCCGTGGCTCGACTGCCCTCGACTGGACGACGACTGCCGCAGCGGCGGCCGGCTCGATCCTTCTCCTCATCGGGTCGGTCGGGCAGCTCTACTTCCTGGCCCCGCCCGGTATCGCCCTGCTCGGCGCGGCGTGGCTGGGCGCGGCGCGGCTGATGCCGAGCCGCGGGCTCGCAGTGCTGAGCTTCGCGCTCGGCGTGGTGGCCGTGCTCGAGGCCATCGACGGCGCCATCGTCATGCTGCCGGTCCCGGTCGGCCCGGTGTGGGTGCGCCTGCTGCTGGAGGTGGTGTGGGCGGGGTGGATCGGCGCCCGGCTGGTCAGGTCATGGCGCAGAAGCCGGGTGCCCGTCGCGCGAACCCCGGCACCTCAACCGGTCTGATCAGGACTCCGCCTGCTCCGTCGCGATCAGGCGCGAGGCGGGGGCCACGCCGGCCCCCGCGACAAGGGTTCGTCAGGTCTGCATTGCCGCCCTTGCAGCCATCTCGCGTTCGCCGTGAGACCGCGCCCGCACCCGTGCGCTGTCCATCGCCACCAGGTTGATCGCGGCCGCCGCCAACACCGTGTCCTTCAGAAGGAACTGGCCGGCGAGCGACAGAAGGGGAAAGCCGTGCGCTCCGTACGTGATGGCCGGCGCCAGGAGGAAGACGGTCAGTGTTCCGCCAAACAGCACCAGCAGGCCCAGACCCACGTAGCGCACCCAGATCCCGGTGAAGAGGAGGATCGCGGCCACGATCTCGAGGGCGCCCAACGTGTACACGAAGCCGTTAAAGGCGAAAAAAGGCAGCGACGCCTCGAGCATGCCGCGCACCGGCGTGGGGTCGACGAACTTGAGGCCCGCGATCCACAAAAGGACGATACCCATGGTGAACCGCAGCAGCGGCTGACCGACGCGCTGCGAAAGCTCGAAGAGGAAGTCGAAGACCTTCATCGCGGCTAGCTCCCGTTCTGCTGTGTGATCGGGCAGCGGAAGTCCGCGTCCGGCGCGCGCGTCACGGTGACGTCGCCGGCGGCCTGCGCCGCCGCCACGGCCGAGCCCGAGGTCAACACGTAAGGCGTGACGCCGGCTCTGAACGTCACTGTCCAGACCTGCCACGACCCGCCGTGGTACGCGCCGGCGCTGCCCGGTCCCACGCCCGCGATCCCGAGCTGACCCGTCGCGCCGTTGGTTATCTTGTAGAAGGGATCCTGGCCGGTTCCCGAGTCCATTGGCGACGGCGGAACCACGGTGCCGACGACGCCACCATCCAGGAAAAGGCTTCCTCTTCCGACCTGGCTTGACGCCGCCCCGGGCAGCGCGCTTGCGCCAAGAAGGAGAAGAGCCGCCGCCGAGCCGAGCAAAAATCGCAACATCGCATCCTCCTGAAAGGTGATGCGACCAACGATTGCCGCCGCTCGTCAAACCCCGATGACGGGCCCGCGAAAGTTGTGTGACGCCGAGAGACAAGAGCAAGATCGCGGCCGGTCATGATCCCGTCACAATGGCCGCCTAGCCTTTCCACCATGGCGATCGAGGCCAAGCCGGACGCCCCCGTGCTCGTGGTCGACGACGACCCCAAGATCCTGGGTCTCGTCCGCACCTACCTGCAGCGCGAGGGTCTCGGCGTCGTGACGGCGGGCGATGGCTCTGTCGCCCTCGACGAGATCCGGCGGTCGCGTCCGCAGCTGGTGGTGCTCGACCTGATGCTGCCCGGACTGGACGGGATGTCGGTCCTGCGCCAGCTGCGCCAGGAGTCTGACGTCCCGGTGCTCGTCCTCTCCGCCCGAGGCTCGACGCCGGAGCGCGTCTACGGCATCACCGAAGGCGCGGACGACTACCTCGTGAAACCGTTCTCACCGGCGGAGCTGATCGCGCGCGTCAAGGCGATCCTGCGACGGACGAGGCCGAACGACGGCGGGGACGCGATCCTTCATCACGCCGACCTCACCATCGACCTCGGCCGCCGTCAGGTGTGGATGGGCGGCCGGGAGGTCAGCCTGACCTCCACGGAGTTTCGCCTGCTCGCGGCGCTCGTCGGCGCGCGCGGCCGCGTGCTGAGCCGGCAGCAGCTGCAGGACGCGATGTACGAGGACACGAACGCAGGCGCGCTCGATCGCACCATCGACGTCCACATCGGCAGGCTGCGCGCCAAGCTCGGCGACGACCCCGCGCGCCCACACTACGTGGCGACCGTTCGGGGCGGCGGCTACCGAGCCGTCGACGCGAGATGAGGCGCTTCGGGATCGGTGTCCACATCGCGGCCGCCTCGATCGGCGTGTCCGCGTTGGCCCTCGCCATCGTCGCTGTCGGCGTGCAGAGGGTAGGCGGAGGCGAGTTCGAGCAGTTGATGGTCCAGCACGGCTCGAGCGTGGCCGCCGCCCGCGACATGTTCCAGTCGAGCGTCACGTGGGTCCTCGTCGCGGCGGTCGCGGCAGCCGTGTCGACGACGCTCTTTCTCGCCGCGTCGCTGGCGCGCTGGATGGCGCGACCTGTGATGCGCGTCTCCGAGGGTGCCGCGAGGCTGGCCGCCGGAGAGTACGACGTGCGGCTCGACGAGACCGGTCCCCGCGAGGTCCGCTCGCTGGCCCGGTCCTTCAACCAGCTGGCTGCCGACCTCGAGCGGCAGGACCGCTTCCGGCAGGAGTTCATTGAGAACGCCGCCCACGAGCTGCGCACTCCGCTCACGAACCTGCAGGGTTACCTGGAGGCGCTGCGCGATGGGGTCATCACGCCCGGACGCGACGTGTTCGCGTCGCTACACGAAGAGGTCGAGCGCCTGGTCAGGCTGTCCGCGTCGCTCGAGTCCACGGTGCGCGGAGTAGGACGGGAACCCTCGCCGCGCCCGACCGACGTCGTGTCCGCGGCGAGCGCGGCGGTCGAAGCCGTGCGGCCGCTGCTCGAGCGCCGCTCGATCCGGATCTCGGTCATCACGCCCGGGTCGGCGTCGGCCTTCATCGACCCCGATCACCTTGCCGAGGTCCTGTCGAACCTGCTCCACAACGCCGCCCGGTACGCCGACGATGCCGGCGAGGTGCAGGTCCGCGTTCGCGCGGACGCCCGGCGGGTCACGACCGAGGTGGTCAACAGCGGGCCGGGCATCCCCGCCGACGACCTGGAGCGCGTCTTCGAGCGCTTCTACCGCGTCGACCGGTCGCGCGACCGGGCGCGCGGCGGAGCCGGCCTTGGCCTGGCGATCGTCAGGCTGCGGGTGATGTCGGCCGGCGGCGCCGTCACCGCGGAGTCGCGATCCGGTCGAACGTGCTTCTCCTTCTGGCTGCCCGCCGCGACAGGAGTTGCCACACTTGTTCGGTCAGATGGAGAAGGCGCGCGACTTCGACCTGCCTGACCACGAAGGCAGGCGCTGGAACCTGAGCGACCACCTCGTCGCCGGAGCGCTGGTCGTCGTGTTCTACCGCGGCGACTGGTGACCGTACTGCAACGGGCAGTTGGCCTCGTACGCAAGGACCTGGGACCGATTCGCTGAAGCGGGCGTTGGTGTGGTGGGGATCTCGGTCGATCCGGTCGAGAACAACCGGGCGATGGTCGACAAGCTCCTCCTCCCGTTCCCGCTTCTCAGCGATCCCGAAGGCCGGGTCATCAAAGACTGGGACGTCTGGAACGATGCCGACGGCGGGCTGGCCCGGCCGTCGATCTTCGCGATCAAGAAGGATGGGTCGATCGCCTGGAGGTACGTTGGTGTCGACTACGCCGACCGGCCGACCGACGACCAGCTTTTCGAATCACTTCGAGGAGGTTGCTGAGATGGCGCGAGGAGACCGGCCGCTGCCGCTGGAGCAACTGGAGCCCTACATGCGCGGCGCGAAGTTCGCCGTTCAAGCCCTCAGCCGCCGGCACAGGGATCACGACCCCGACCTGGCCGAGGACGCCGACCGGTACTTCGAGATGGCCGAGCGCTATCGCCAGGCCGCGATCGCCACCTTTCGGCTCCACCGCGAGCGGCAGAGCCGTTGAGCTAACGCCTGGCCAGGATTCGGACCACCGTCCGCAGCGTCAGCAGCGCGATGACCGCGAGGATCTGACCGCCGAGGATCGCCCGGTTGACGTCTATCGCCGGCTGCCACGAGACCTGATCGCCTTTGATGACGAACGCCCCGACCGGACGGGCGATCACGCCAAAGCCTCCGCCCGAGCCCTCGCCCTGGTCACCTGGCGCCTCGCCACTCCCGGCCCCTCCGCCGCCCAGCACCCCGGCAGCCGTGATCACCGTGACCCCGTTCTTCTCGTAAGGCTCGCCAAAAACCCTCTTGACCGTGATCGTGTCTTGTGCCTGGGACAGGATCTGATCCGCCTTCATCTTCATGCGCACCTCCTGAGCCCGGTTTAGCAGATCCCCTCATGCGACAGGACCCCGACTGGCGCGGACCCCACTCGGAATCCAGGCCGACACCGGGCCGGTTCCCGGATAGTCGCGGCTAACAAGGAGTTCGGAGCTCAAACACCTCGGATAGTCGCGACTATCCGTGATGTGCGGCTAGACGCGATTACTTGTTCCTGGCGTGGCGTCTGGTGTTGTGATGCTTGACCACCGTCGCGGCCGCGATGGCTTTGGCCCGTTTGGTCGAGCGACCCTGCTTGAGCTCGCTTTGCTTGATGTGCTCGTACATCCGCTGCTCCTTGTCGCTCACGCTCGGCAGGTGTTGTTTCCGGGGCATGGCACCTCCTTCCTACCTATAACGGTTGGAGCGCCGGCGCGACCTCCTCTTCTAGATGGCGCGGCACCTTGACCCTGAAGCGAGCCTCGGCCCGGTCGCGGGCGTCGAGATAGGAGGCGACCGCCTCACCAACCGATCTCGGCACTGCCTCCACCCCGAGCGGCGCCAGCAGGTGCACGAACAGCTTGTTCAGCTCGTTCTCGTGGAGCTCCCGGTTGGCGAGCGGCTTCGAGCGAAGCCACAGCATCCAGTCCCAGAAGTGCATGTCGATCGCCTCGAGGTTGCGCGCCGACGGGACGTAAGGAGGCTCAAACGAATGAGGCCGTCCCACCATCACCAGGTCCACCTTGACCGGCCCCGGCAGCATCAGCATCCACACCCAGTCGGGGCTCAATGGATCCCACTGCTGCGACAGGCAGCCCAGCGGCTGCATCAACGAGGGCAGCGCAGACGCGACGGCGTCGAAGTCGCCCGTCTCGACAACGAAGTCCCAGTCCGACCGCTCGTGGGATCGGCCCTCGGCCCTCGACCCGACCAGGCGCACGTCGACCACCGCCGGATGCTGTTTCAGAAGCGCCGGGATGCTGTCGTCGAGGCGACCGCCCGAATCACGAGCCGGCAGGTATGACGAACCCCACGAGGACCAGGCCAACGATAATGCCGATCAGCCACAGCACCGCGGCCGCGCTGCTGGCACCTGCCGCGGTCCGCCCGCTGGAGCCTGCCTTGACTGCGGTCCAGGCCAGCACCGGCGCAACGAAGGCCCACAGCGCCAGGGCTATCAGCAGCGGACCACCGAGGGCCATATCGATTGACGTGCCGGCGACGGGAAGTAGTGCCGCGTCGAGCACGTCCAGCACGAGGCCGACGGCCAGCGCGCCGAGCCCCCATCTGAGCCAGTCGTCCCTGCCCCGGTACCGAAGCACAAGCGCGGTCCAGCCTCCGGCCACGAGCGCCGGGACCAGCGTGTATGCGGCCAGCGCGCCGTTGCCGCGAAACGACCAGCTGTCGCCCGCGGGTCCGTAGCGGGCAAGAAGGAACGCGAAGACCGAGACGCATGCGCCGGCGGCCAGGGCCACGGCGACCGTCGAGCCGATCGTGCGTGCGTTCATCGCCCGCGCCAGCTTACCCACGTCGGGCGCCGAATGCTGGTCAAGCCCCCGCGCGGCGCAATCCGATCAGGGTCATGTATTCGGTGACCTCGATCTCGGCGCCAGGCGGTCGAGATCTCCATGCCGCCATCAGGCGTTTCCGCGCTCCCGGGGGGAACCGCGGCGGACGCTGGCCGTTGTGGAGATAGCAGTGCAGCTGCGACGGATTCGCGAGGCGGACGCTGAACTGATGGTTCGACCTGTTCAAAAGCTTGAACAGTCCCCTGTCGACAACCGAAGCGATCGCATCGTTGGCCGCATCAATCAGCGGCTGAAACGCTGGATTGACGAGCCCGCCGATCGGCACCCGCCGGCCGCGCGCCACAACGGCGATGAACGGTCGCCTGGTCCTATGGGGCTGTATCAGGACGCAGACGCCGTGCGCCGCGAGATGTCTTGCCGTCCGCTCGAGGGCATGGACCATGCCCGACACGGCGATTCATCAAAGCGACCAGCTGAACAGCGCGATATCGAACGCTCCGCCTCCCATGCGGACGCGCTCCGCCGTGCCGACCTTGAAGCTTGAGTTCGTGATGCCCGTCGCCGACGCCGACTCGCGGGCGAGGGCTACATTGGCCGGGTCCGGCTCGATCGCCACGACGCTCGACGCCAGCGATGCGTACTGAATCGTCAGGCGGCCGTCCCCCGCGCCAATCTCGAGCACGCGCTTGCCCCTGAGGTCGACGATGCGCCTGATGAGCCGCACCTCCACTGCGGGCGGGGGGTAATCGGACGGCAGCTCGGCGTGCTTCGCCATCCGTCGAATGCTATCCCGCGAGGTCGATCGCCACCGGCAGCGAGTCCCGCGCCCACGCGCTGAGGCGCTTGCCTGGGCGCCAGCCCTGGTACTTGGCCGCCAGCAGCTCGCGCGCCTGCCGGTCCTCGTCGGCTGACTCGACCAGGCGCGCCGTCCCGGGATAGCGGCGCCGGCCCAGCGCCACCCGGACCTGGGGATTTGCAACCAGGTTCTGGACCCACTGCGCCGAGCCGCCGCCGCCCGACAGGAGGTAGACCGTCGAATCCTTCATGCCGAACCAGATCTCGACCGTGCGCTCGCGCCCGGACTTGCGCCCGATGGTGGTCAGGTCGCAGACGCCGAGCTCGGCAAGCCTCGCGTTCATGGCGGGAGAAGTTACGCCGGCCGAGGATCACGCGGCGATCCTATTGGCTGGGCGACGGCGATGGTGATGATGATGGC
>VBEK01000191.1 GCA_005889135.1 Chloroflexota bacterium | reverse complement strand
CCGACGCGGTGGCGGCCGCGACGCTGGCGCAAGCGGCGCGGGAGACGGCCAAGATGCTCGTCGAGGTCAACGAGTCAGCTCGCCGGCCAGCCTCTCCAGTCCGGAAAGGTGATCGCGGTCGTGCTTCAACGCAATCTCCAGGTAGCGATCGACGGTCAGGTCCCCGTAGCGATCGTGGCGGCCGGTCAGCCGCGTCCGCTGCTCCTCGTCGAGCGTCCGCACGTAGCCGGTCAGCATCAGGCGGGTCGCGGTCCACTCCTCGAGCGCGTCCTCGAGGTGAATCCCGCTGAAGTCGGCCCCGTCGTGCGTGAAGAGCTCGAAGGAGGGATGCTCGCCCGCTGCGATCGCCCGCACCCTGGGCACGTAGCAGTCACGCTCGGTCGCGGCCAGGTGGGCGGCGATGTCGCGCACGTCCCAGGCGCCGATGCGAGCCGAAGGGTCTTCGACCGACACGCGAAGCATGGCCATGACGAGCTGCTGGCTGCTGATGAGGTCGTCGAGGATGGCGTCGTTCATGTCGGGTTGAGCAGTTTGGTGCGGGGGTTGGCGATCGTCAACTCGGTGATCACGGCGCCCACAACCTCGGCGGGCGAGCCGTCGCGCTCCTCGACCGGCCCCCACTTCCAGCCCTCGAGGTACGCGTCCATGTCGGTCGACCCGTCTTTCATCGCGTAGGCGTCGATGGCGGCCTGGAAGTAGTCGGGCAGCATCGCCTTCGCCTCGGCGCCGCCATCCCAGGCCTTCACCTGCGAGGGGATGTGCTTCCAGTACATGACCTGGTAGCTCGCCAACCTCTACCCGTCCACGAGCGCGGCGAGGCGGTCTTCCAGCTCGCCGAGCCCAACGTCTTCGATCTCGAGCGGCAGCTCGAGGTAGCTGGCGATCTCCGCCGCCTTCTCGGCGAGGCGCGTGTTCGGGACCTGGCGGAGGTAAAGCACGGCCCCGTAGTTGCCGAAGAGCATCGTCCTCAGCTCGGGCTCGCGGTCCAGGCCCAGGCCCCTGACCACCGCGCGGTCGAAGTTGCGCACCAGCCAGTCGGTGAGGAAGAAGGTGCCGGGCCGCTCCGCGGCAATCGCCGCGAACCGATCGGCGCCCGCGTACATCTCGTAGCAGTGTGGTCCCGCCAGGCGAGTCGCCCCGACCTCTTCGAGAAGCGAATCCAGCCTCCCGTTCATTCCGCACTCTCCGTAGACGACGACGAGCCTGTCGTAGTCGGGACGCAGCCGGTGCAGCTTCTCGCGCAGCTCGTCGACGATCCGCGACGGGTAGAGATGAAGGAGCGCCGAAACCCCATAGATGTCGACGTCCCACCCGCGGCGGTCGACGATCTCCTTCACCTCGCGGCCGAGCGCGCCGCAGATCACCAACGCTGTGCTGCTCACCTCACGAGCTCCCGATGCGCGCTTGGTCCGGGCTATCCGCAGGATCGAGGTGTGGGAAGCCCAACACGGAGATGAATGAGTCGTTGAAGTCGGAGCGGCCCGAAAGCTCGACGTACTCGATCCGCGACGGGAGCTCGAAAGCGACCTGGCGCTCGCGGTAGGAGAGGAGCGCGATCTTCGCGCCCTCCCCGGCCGAGTTGCCGACGGCGATGATGCGGGCGACATCGACCGGCGGCACGAGGCCGATGACCCTGGCGCTCTCGGGGTTGAGGTAGGAGCCGAAAGACCCTCCCAGCAGCACCTCGTCCAGGTCCTCGGCCCGGACGCCAAGGATGTCCATCAGGACCTTGATCCCGGTCGCGATCGAGCCCTTGGCGAACTGGAGCTCGCGGATGTCGCGCTGGGTCAGGTAGACGCCGTCCGCGAGCAAGAACGCGCGCACGCCGTCGATCTCGATCAACCGGTCGCGAAGCGGGTGGTTGGGAACGTCGCCCGGCGTCCTCAGCCGCCCGGAGTGGTCGAGCAGACCCGCGAGCAGGAGCTGTGCCACCGCGTCGACGAGCCCGGAGCCGCAGATCCCCTCCGCGGGGATGTCGCCGCCGATGACCTGAAGCTCCACACCATCGCCCAGCTGGACGCCCTCGATCGCGCCCGCGGTGGCGCGCATGCCGCACTTGATCTGGCTGCCTTCGAACGCGGGGCCGGCGGGCGCGGCGGTGGCGAGGGCGCGCTCCGCGCCGCCGAGCACGATCTCGCCGTTGGTGCCGACGTCGACGAACACGCGCAGCCGGTCCTCGCGCACGACACCGGTGGCGAGCACGCCCGCGACGATGTCCGCGCCCACGTACGCACCCAGCGCGGGCAGCGTCTGCAAGTAACCGTGCGGGTGGATGCGGAGCCCGACCTCTCTGGCCTCGACGGCGAGCTCGTCCATGAAGGCGGGCGTGAACGGCGACATGGAGAGAGGGCTCGGGTCAACGCCTAGGAGGAGGTGCAGCATCGTCACGTTGCCGACGACCACCGCCTCGTAGGTCTGCTCCGGCGCGACACCCGTCTCGCGGTAGAGCTCATCCAGGACGGCGTTCATCGTCGTCACCACGGCCTCTTGCAGCTCGCGGATCGCATCGGGGCCGTTCATGCCGTGGCTGATGCGGGAGATGACGTCGGCGCCGAACGGCGCCTGACCGTTGAGCGTCGAGCGCACCGAGGCGGCCATCCCCGTGCGCAGGTTCATCAGTGTGCCGACCAGCGTCGTCGTCCCGACGTCGAAGGCGACCCCGTAGCAGTCACCGGTCGTGTCGCCGGCCTCGACCGCGACGAGGCGTTCGCCGGCGAGCACGGCGGTCACCTTGAAGCCGGCCTCGCGAAACACGCGTGGCAGCGTGCGCAGCACCGCGACGCCCGCGACCATGTCGTGGCCCTCCGCCGTCAGCGCGTCCTTGAGGCGCGCGACGTCACTTCGTTGGTCGTGCAGCGAAGGCTCCGCGAGCTCGAAGTAGACCTTGCGCACGTTGGGGTCGAGAATGACCAGGCGACCGAGGCCCATCGTCGCGGCCTTCGGCACGCGCAGCAGCTGCGGCACCTCGCAGGTCATGTCGTCGTAGATGCGCGCCTGGCAGCTCAGCCGCCACCCGTCGGCGATCTCCTGCGGCCGGAGCTGGCGGTGGTCCGCGGTCTCGGGATCCGCCAGGCCTTTGATCACGCGCACCTTGCACTTGCCGCATGTCCCGCGGCCGCCGCACGTGGAGTCGATGGGGAGGCCGATCCAGTGCGCGGCGGAGAAGACCGTCGTCCCCGGGGGCACGCGGGTGGTCCTGTCGAACGGGAGGTAGGTGACCTCGAGCTTCCTGGCGATCATTTCGTCGCCGCCTGTGCTTTCTGCTCCGCGCGAAACGAGGAGATCCAGCGCATCGCGTACTCGTCGTGGCCGAGCAGCAGGTCGCCGGCGAGGATGGCGCGCCGGACCTGCGGCTCCAGCGGGTTCGTGATCGCGCACGTCAGCCCCGCGTGCATCGCGAGCGGCAGGAATGCGGCATTGACAGTGGGCCGGTCCGGCAGCCCGAAGGACACGTTGGAGGCGCCGCAGATCATGTTGTTGCCGAGCTCATCGCGGATGAGGCGCATGGTCTCGAGCGTGATCACGCCGCACGTCGGGTCGGCGGCGACCGTCATCGCGATCGGGTCGATGATCACGTCCTGGCGCGGGATGCCGTGCTCGGCCGCGCGCTCGACGATGCGGCGGGCGAGGGCGAGCCGCTCCTCGGGCACCATCGAGATCCCGTTCTCGTCGTTGGCCATGCCGATCACGGCGGCGCCGTGCTTCTTGACCAGCGGCAGGATCCGCTCCATCCGGTCCTCCTCGGCGGTGACCGAGTTGACGAGCGCCTTGCCCTCATAGGCGGAGAGCCCGGCCTCCAGGGCCTCGATGATCGAGGAGTCGATGCAGATCGGCGCGTCGCTGACCTCCATCACGGCCTTGATCGCGGCCACGAGCAGCGCGGGCTCGTCCACCGCCGGGATGCCCGCGTTGACGTCGAGCATGTGGGCGCCTGCGTCGGCTTGTGCCCTCGCGTCGCCGCGGACGCGATCCATGACGCCGTCCTTCATCTCCGCGGCCAGGACCTTCCGCCCGGTCGGGTTGATGCGCTCGCCGATGATCACGAAGGGGCGGTCGATCGCGATCACGACCTCGCGGCTGCGCGAGGAGAGACGGGTCTCCATCAGGCGTCAGCCCTTGCGGAGCGTCTCGTCGATCTTCATCACGGCCTGCTCGAGAGCTGCGGCGCCCGGCGAGCTCCCGGTGCGTGCGCCGACCAGCTCCTTGGCCATACGCGTCGCGAATGAAGCGTCAGGCGCGTAGCTGTCGGCCCCGACGTGCTTGGCGTACTCCTGCGTCACCGGCGCCCCTCCGACGGCGACGTGCACCTTGTCCCGCAGCCCCGCCTTGGTCAGGGCCTCGATGTTGGCCTTGAACATGGGCATGGTCGTGGTCAGGAAGGCGGAGAAGCCGACGACATCGGGCTCGTGCTGCTGCACCGCCTCGACGAACTTCTCCGGCGGCGTGTTGACGCCGAGGTCGAAGACCTCGAAGCCCGCGCCCTCGAGCATGATCACGACCAGGTTCTTGCCGATGTCGTGGATGTCGCCCTTGACCGTGCCGATGACGTAGCGGCCGACCGGCTTGGCGCCGGTCTCCGCGATGAGCGGGCGGAGGATGACCAGCGCGCCCTGCATCGCCCGGGCCGCGATCAGCATCTCGGGGACGAAGAAGTCGCCTTTCTCGAAGCGGCGGCCGACCTCCTCGAGGGACGGGATCAGGGCCTTGACCTCGGGCGCGTGCCCGTAGAGCGTGTGCTCGAACAGGCCGGCGCGGATCTCCTCTTCGCGGCTCACCCTGGCGAAGATCCTACCTCGCCGTTGCGCGGAATGGATAATGTTGCGCCATGAGCAACGACGACGGGGTGCGGTCCGTCGACCGAGCTGTCGCCATCCTCGACGTCCTTGCCCAGGGCGGCATGCGGACCGGGGCCGAGGTGGCCCGCGAGCTGCGCGTGCACCGGTCCACGGCGCTGCGCCTGCTCGGCACCCTGGAGCGGCACGCGCTGGTGGAGCGCGACCAGCGCACCAACCGCTATCGCCTGGGGCGCCGCCTGCCGCAGCTGGTCAGCGTGGTGACCGGCGAGTTCGACCTCCGCTACGTCGCCCGGCCGGTGTGTGAGCAGCTCGCCG
>VBEK01000190.1 GCA_005889135.1 Chloroflexota bacterium | reverse complement strand
CTCACCCGAGGAGGAGTTCGCGCTCACCAGGGGTGAGCACGGGCATCCGGAGAGGGAAGGCTACGGCAAGACCCACGTCACTGACATCCCGGCCGAGGGCGGCGCGGAGGCCGCGCGGCCGGCGGGAGCCGGCGGCGGAAGCGTCTAGCTCCCCTCTCGACTCGAACTCAGGCTGGTGGGCGTGCGAGAGCGCTCACCAGCGCTTCTTTCTCATGCGGACCCTGGAGGTGTCGACATGCTGACCAAGGACAAGGTCACCCAGCCGGAGCGCCGGCCGGCGCTCACCAGGGACCAGCTCGCCGCCGACGTCGAGAAGGGAGTGGTCGACACCGTCGTCGTGGCCTTCACCGACATGCAGGGCCGGCTGATGGGCAAGCGGCTCGACGCCGACTACTTCATGGACACGGCCGGCAAGGGCGAGTCGGTCGAGGGGTGCAACTACCTGCTCGCCCTCGACATGGAGATGGACCCGATCCCTGGCTACCAGATCGCGAACTGGGAGAGCGGCTACGGCGACTTCGACATGGTGCCCGACTTCGCGACGCTGCGTCGCATACCGTGGCTGGAGGCGACGGCGCTCGTGCTGTGCGACGTCGCGTGGCACGACGGCAAGCCGGTGCGGCCGTCGCCGCGACAGGTGCTGCGCGCCCAGGTCGAGCGCGCTCGGGCGCTCGGCTACGAGCCCATGTTCGGCTCGGAGCTGGAGTTCTTCCTCCTCAAGGAGACGTTCGCGGAGGCGCACGCCAAGCACTACACGGACCTGACGCCGTCCGTGCCTTACATCCTCGACTACCACATCCTCGCGACCAGCTACGACGAGCCCTTTCTGCGCGCGGTGCGCAAGGGGATGAAGGCCGCCGGCATCCCGGTCGAGAGCTCGAAAGGCGAGGCCTGGCCAGGCCAGCAGGAGATCAACTTCCGCTTCGCCGACGCGGTCACGATGGCCGACAACCACGTCGTCTACAAGAACGGGATCAAGGAGATGGCGCAGCAGTCGGGCTGCTCGGTCACGTTCATGGCCAAACCCGACCACCGCTGGATCGGCAGCTCCTGCCACGTCCACTCGAGCCTGTGGGCGGACGGCCGCAACACGTTTGCCGGCGAGTCGGACGTGTTCAAGCACTACCTCGCCGGCCACATCGCGCACACCGCCGAGCTGGCGATCTTCCTGGCGCCGAACATCAACTCCTACAAGCGCTACGCCGCCGCCTCGTGGGCGCCGACGACGCTGGCCTGGGGCTACGACAACCGCACGTGCGGCTTTCGCATCGTGGGCCACGGCCAGCACCTGCGCACCGAGTCCCGCATCCCCGGCGCCGACGTCAACGCGTACCTGGCCTTCGCCGCGTTCATCGCGGCTGGGCTCGACGGCATCGAGAAGAAGCTGCCCCTGGGCCCTGCGTTCGAAGGCAACGCGTACGAGTCGAACGTGCAGCGCTTCCCGCACGCGCTGCGCGACGCGATCGAGGCTCTCGAGAAGGGCACGATGGCGCGCAAGGCCTTCGGCGAGGACGTGATCGACCACTACCTGAACTACGCCCGCACCGAGCAGGCGCTTTTCGACAAGGTCGTGACGAACTACGAGCGCGAGCGACTGTTCGAGCGTGGGTAGGCTCGACGGCAAAGTCGCCGTCATCACCGGCGCGGCCGGCGGCATCGGCCGCGAGGCGGCGCTGCTGTTCTCCGCCGAGGGCGCGCGCGTTTGCGTCGCTGACGTGGGCAAGGAGGCGGGGGAGAAGACCGCCTCGGACTGCCGCGACGCGTTCTTCTTCGCCGCGGACGTCAGCGACCCGAAGAGCGTGGAGGCGATGTTCGCCGAGACCGCCCGCCGCTACGGCAAGATCGACGTGCTCTACAACAACGCGGGCATCATGCCGCCCGACGATGACTCGATCCTGGTCACCGAGCCAGATGCGTGGGATCGTGTCCAGGCGGTGAACGCCAAGGGCGTCTACCTGTGCTGCAAGTACGGCATCCCGCACCTGCTGAAGGCGGGCGGCGGGTCGGTCATCAACGTCGCCTCATTCGTCGCCATCCTCGGCGCGGCGACCTCGCAGATCGCCTACACGGCGTCCAAGGGCGCGGTCCTGTCGATGAGCCGCGAGCTGGCGGTCCAGTTCGCGCGCCAGGGCGTCCGGGTCAACGCGCTTTGCCCAGGCCCGGTCGAGACCCCGCTGCTGATGCGGATCTTCAACGAAGATCCGGACGCGTACCAGCGACGCCGCGTCCACCTGCCGATGGGAAGGCTCGCGAAGGCGCGGGAGATCGCCAACGCGGCGCTGTTTTTAGCCAGCGACGAATCGAGCTACGTCAACGGCGCCACTTTCCTGGTCGATGGCGGCCTCACCGCCGCGTACGTCACACCTGAGTAGGCAGCTCGACCTCGCGCAGCTCGCCGCTGAGCTGCAGGCACCGATTGGTCTGCGCGCGGTGGTCCTGGGGACCGATGCGCTGGACGACTTGACAGGCCTGGTGCCGGCGGGAGCTTCGGTCGCCGTGCTCACGGACGGCGTGGCCAAGCGCCGGGGGGAACGCGATCTCCTGCAAGAGGTGGAGCGGAGGCTTCGGGGACCGGCGGTGACGACGGTGGTCCTGGGCGGTCCGTCGGGCCGGGTCCACGCTGACAAGGCCACGCTCACCGACGCCACGCAGCGGTGCGCGGGCGTGTCCTGGATCGTGACCGTGGGCTCCGGAACGCTCGCCGACATCGGCAAAGCGGTGTCGACGCGCCTCGACGACGTGTCGCACGTCGTGGTGCAGACCGCCACGAGCGTCAACGGGTTCGCCGACGACCAGTCGGTGCTGCTGGTCGATGGCGTCAAGCGGACGACGCGCACGCGCTGGCCTGATTTCCTGATCGCGGACGCAGACGTCCTGACGGGCGCCCCGGCCGCGTTGAACGTCGCCGGCGTGGGTGACCTGCTGGCGATGTTCACGGCGCCCGCCGATTGGCGCCTCGCCCACATGCTGGGCATGGCCGACTCTTACTCGGCCGGCGCCGTGGCGCTCGCGCGCCGCCACGGACCCGAGGTGCTCTCGCTGGCGCCGCGCGTGGCCCAGGGCGACCCTGTGGCTGTGACGAAGGTGGCGGAGGTGCTCGCCTACAGCGGCATCTCCATGGGCGTGGCCGGGACGACCGCGCCGGCGTCGGGGATGGAGCACACGGTCAGCCACCTGGTCGAGATGGCGATGAACCGCCAGGGCCGGGACTCGGCTTTCCACGGCGCCCAGGTGGGCGTCAGCACGGTGGTGGCGTCCGCTTTGTGGTCGCGCGTGCGCAAGTTGTTGACGGCGAAGGTGCGCCTGGACTTTCCCTCCGAAGGCACCATGGAGGAAAGGGTTCGCGACGCCTTCGCCGACCTCGACCCCTCGGGGGCGATGGGCGGGGAGTGCTGGCGTCTCTACTCGCGCAAGCTGCGCCGGTGGTCGGCAAACCGACGCGCGCTGGAGAAGGCGGACTGGCGCGCGGTCGATCAAGAGGTTGCGCCGCTGCTCGGCGGGCGTGAAGAGCTCGCGGAGGCGCTGGTCGCGGCCGGCGCGCCGGCGCGGTTCTCGGAGCTTGATCCGGCGCCGTCGCCGGATCTTGTCCGCTGGGCGCTGGCGAGCTGCCACCTCATGCGCGACCGCTTCACGGTCGCGGACCTGGCGTTCTTCGCGGGCGCGTGGGGTCCCGGGGACGTCGACTCGGTGCTCGGCGAAGCGGCCTCGCTCGGCGGCGGCCTGTGAGCCGCGTCGACCGCCGCTACGCGGGCTACGCGTTCGACCTCGACGGCACGCTCTACCTGGGCGACGCGCTGCTGCCGCACGCGGCCGAGGTCATCCGGTCGATCAGGGGCGGCGGGGGCCGCGTCGTCTTCGTGACCAACAAGCCGCTCGAGACGGCGGCTGACTACGCGGCCAGGCTGACGCGCCTGGGCATCGACGCGGAGGCGGAGGACATCGTCAGCGCCCTGGACTCACTCTTCCTTTACATGGAGGACCGCCATCCGCGCGCGCGCATCCTTCCCGTGACGGAGGCGTTGGTCGGTGAGATGTTGGCCGCACGCGGGTTCGCGGTCACGCGCGATCCGGCCGCCGCCGAGGTTGTGGTCGTCGCCTTCGACCGCACCTTCGATTACGCAAAGCTCAACGCGGCCTATCGCGCAGTGAGGCTGCACGGCGCCGCGCTCGTGGCCACCAACCCCGACCCGTACTGCCCGACGCCGGACGGCGGCCTGCCGGACTGCGCGGCGATGCTCGCTGCGATCGAGGCATGCAGCGGGAGGAAGGCGGAGGCGGTGCTCGGCAAGCCGAGCGCGTACATGGCGCGGACGGTGCTGTCGCGTCTGGGGCTGCCGGCGGGCGAGGTGGCGCTGGTGGGCGACAGGATCGCGACCGACATCGCCATGGCAAAGAGCGAAGGGATGACCGCCGTCCTCGTCCTCACGGGGGCCAGCTCGCGCAGCGACGTGGAGCGCGAAACGCCGAAACCTGACTTCGTGATCGAGAATCTTGGTCAACTTCTAGCCCTGTAAAGAACGTTCCCTTTCGAACCCCTATTTGGGATCGTTGCCTTCATGGTCGATCCCATCTCACATGGCGAGGATGTTGCCCTCCGGCTGATCCAGATGCGGCGGCGCATCGACGAGCTGGAGCTCGAGTTCTCGCGCCTCGCGACGGAGTTCGACAAGACGGACTGGTGGGACTGCGAGGGTTTCAACACGGCCGCGGACTGGATCCGCTTGAACTGTCACATGAACTCGCACGCGGTGTGGAACGCCTTCGCGGTGGGCGGTCGTGAGCACGATATGCCCGCCACCACGACGGCGATGCGCTCGGGCGAGATCGGCTTCGCTCACGTGGCCACGATGGCCCGGACCGCGATCGAGGTCGGCGGCGCATTCGATGAAGATCGGCTCCTGCCGCTGGCGCTCGAAAACTCGCCGGGCAAGTTCTTTCACAAATGCATCCACTACCGGCACGCGGTGGACGCCGAGGGCTACAGCCGCGACCAGGAGAAGCTGGTGGAGGAGCGTGGCCTGCGCCTGAACACCGCGCAGGACGGATGCCTCCTCATCAGCGGCCTCCTCGACCCAGTCGGCGGCGCGGCCGTGCGGACGGCGCTCGAACCTGTCGCGCAGCCATCCGGCGCGCATGACGACCGGAGCCGCGAGCAGCGCTACGCTGACGCGCTCGTCGAGCTCTCGACCGCGGGCAGGCCGGCCGAGATCCAGGTCACCGCCACCATCGAGACGCTCAAGGGCATGGCCGGCGCGGCAGCCGCGGAGATGGAGTTCTCGCTGCCCATCTCTT
>VBEK01000189.1 GCA_005889135.1 Chloroflexota bacterium | reverse complement strand
GTCCGCTTCAAGTCGGACATCGGCTTCATCCCCCTCAGCTATGACCCCGCGTTCATCTCGAGCCTGGCCCGGGACCTGCTGCTCGCAGGCGCGCTGCTGGGCGCGCTCGGCAGCTACATCGGCGTCAGGCGCTACGTGAGGATCTGAGTCACATGAAGAAGCGCTTCTCGCTCGCCGCGCTCATCGCCGCGCTGGCGTGGGGCCCGCAGTCCGCCCAGAACGTGTCCGCGGTCTACTGCTATCCGGGCGACCCGCCGGCGGTGTACCAGGCATGCCTGGCCTACAACGCGGGCATCGGCCAGCAGGTCAACAACCAGAATCAGCTGAGCTCGATCCAGCGTCAGATCAGCGACACGGTCGCGCAGATCAACGCCATCGACGCCATGATCGCGAACCTCAACCGGCAGATCGCGGCTCAGAAGGCGCTCATCAAGCAGACCCAGGACGCGATCGACGAGTTGAGCAGGCAGATCCGGTTTGGTGAGGCCTCGATGATTCGCCTGCAGGCGCGCGTCGCCATCCGTGACCAGCTTCTGAACCAGCGCCTGCGGTTCGTCGACTCCCACGGGACCGTGAACTACATGCAGCTCGTGCTGACCTCGAGCAGCATGAACCAGCTGCTGAACCGTCTGGTCGGCGCCCAGGAGGTCACGCGGTCGGACAACAAGCTGATCGCCGAGCTGCAGGTCGAGCACGTCGAGATGCTTGACGCCAATCAGATCCTCGACAACCAGCGGGGCGAGGTGATGGCCCTGCTGCAGCAGCAGAGAGCCATCCAGGCCGACATGGAAAAGAACCTGGCCGCTCAGGCGGCCGCACTTGCCTACGAGCAGCAGCTGCAGGTCCAGCTGCAGGCCAAGTACGCGCAGGTGCAGGCCGAGCGCGCGGCCATCGACGCCCAGGTCGCCCAGCTCTACCTGCAGTACGCAGCGCAGGCTCAGGCGGCCGGCGGAGGCAACGGAGCGTTCCAGTGGCCGGAGCCGGCGTGCGGCTACGGCTGCATCACCCAGGGCTTCGGCTGCTCGACCTTCTACCTCGAGGTCTATGACCCGTCGTGCCCCTACCCGCACAAGATCCACACCGGGATCGACATCGCCGGCCCGAACGGCACGACCATCGTGGCCGGCGACACCGGCGTCGCCTATCTGTATCCGGGCAGCATCGGCTATGGCAACCTGCTGGTGATCATCCACGGCCACGGCTACTCGACCTACTACGGCCACCTGTCCGGTTACGCGTCCGGCATGTACACCGGCAAGGTGGTGGCGAGGGGCGACGCGGTCGCGTATGAAGGCTCGACGGGCTGGTCGACCGGACCGCACCTGCACTTCGAGATCCGCGTCAACGGCGTGTACAAGGACCCGTGCATCTGGCTCGGCTGCTGACAGCCGCTAGTCTCCGGACATGAACCGCAGCGCCGGCCTCCGGGCCGGCGCCATCCTGGGGCTCGTTCTCGGTTTCGTACCGGGGGCATTGCTCTTCGTGCTCGGCTTCACCGCCGGCGCGTGGGTCGATCAGGCGTACCCGGAGTGGGTGCCGTACGTCGGCCACCGGGCCGAGTCGCGCATCGACCTGACCGGCGTGCAGGAGGCCGCGCGCGTGATCCAGGCCGACTACGTCGACTCCAACGTCGACACCAAGAAGCTGTCGCAGGGCAGCGTGCAGGGCCTGGTCAACAGCCTCGGCGACCCGTACTCGATCTACTACGACCCCGAGCAGTACAAACGGCTGCAGGAGAGCTATCAGGGCCGCTACACCGGCATCGGCATCTACCTGAGCTTCAGCACGACATACCCCACGATCACCGGCACCGTCCCCGGCTCTCCTGCGGCATTGGCTGGACTGAGGGCCGGCGACCAGATCGTCAAGGTGGGGGACAGGGATATCAAAGGCATCACCCCGGAACAGGCCACGACGCTGGTCCAGGGGGCCGAGGGGACCAGGGTGTCGCTCACGATCCAGCGTGGGTCCGATCAGTTGACGTTCACGATCACCCGAGCGCAGATCCAGCTGCCCACCGTCCGCGCCGCCACGGTCGGGAACCACGTCCTGTACGTACGCATCTACCAGTTCGGCACGCAGACCTCGAGCGAGTTCACCAAAGCGCTCAAGGACGGCCTGCCCGACTCCGTCGGGATGGTGCTCGACCTGAGGAGTGACCCCGGCGGCTTCATCTTGGCCGCGGACGACGTGATCAGCCAGTTCGTCACGAGTGGCGAGACGTTCGAGACGCACGGCCGGGACGGCGTAAACCGGCACCAGGTGGGGAAGACCCACAACGCGCCCACGATTCCTCTCGTCGTCCTGGTCGACGCCAACAGCGCTTCATCGGCGGAGATCGTGGCCGGGTCGCTGCAGGTGCACCAGCGGGCGAAGCTGGTAGGGACGAAGACGTACGGCAAGGGATCGGTGCAGGAGGACTTCGTCCTCAGCGACGGCTCGGACCTCCACCTGACCGTCGAGCGCTGGTACCTGCCGAACGGGGTGACGATCGACAAGAAGGGGCTGACGCCGGACGTGACCGTGCAGCTGGCCGGCGCGGCCGACGCTTACGACGTGACGCAACCCTCGCTCGGCTACGCCAAAGACACCCAGCTGAACACGGCGTTGACCCTGCTGCCTGGTCAGTAGACTGGGCTCCGCGCGACGGGTCGAAGAGGGCGGTTAGCTCAGCTGGCTAGAGCGCCTCGCTTACACCGAGGAGGTCGTTGGTTCAAATCCATCACCGCCCACCTTCATGACCCTGCTGCGCAGAGCCTCCGCTGGCGGCGGATGGTGCAAACGACCCAGGGCCGCTCGATCTCCTCGGAGCTAGACTGGGTCGAGTTACACAGGCGGCTCTTGGTCTCGAGGAGGGACGCAGCCATGAGACGTATCTGGGCGCTTGCTCTGGCCGTCGGGTTGCCGGTGGCGCTGATGCCTGTAGGAGTCTTGGCCGACAGCGCCAATCACACCTATGGGCTTGAGATGGAGGCGCCGAACTTCGGTGTCGCCGCCAACGGCGATCGCATAGCGGTCGACGGCATGGCGGATTTCTCGGTCAATCCGAAGTCTGTAGAGGGCCACGGCACTTTCACTCACACGGACAGCGCTGGCACCGTGAAAGGCGCCGGCACCTGGAGGGCGGACGAGCTGCTCAACTACCAATCCTACGGTTGCGGGATCGTCCACTTTCCAAGCGGCGATGTGATCCTGCCACCCAACTTCTGCGGTGGGGCGGTGAAGATGAGCGTCACTCTCACCACGCCCCACGGCGTGCTGCCGGGGACCATGACTGTCATCTGCATCATCGGGCCCAACCCGCCCAACAGCATCGACGCGAAGGCGGGTGAGGGTGTGATGCTGCTCGTGCCCGGGATCGTGAACTTCAATCACACCGCCGGCGGAGACAACATAATCATCCAGACGAGCTGAGCAATCAAGAAACAGGAGCGGTCCGCGACACACTCGGTGCCCGGGCCGCTCCACCGATTGCCTCCGGTGTAAGAAAGCCCCCCAGGCCTCGAGGTCGCGAGCGAAAACTCTGGGTCACCAACGTGGTCGAGGATCCATCACCGCCCACTCGGTCCAATCCCGTAACGCTCGGGCGAGCATGAACGTGGCGGCAGCTAGTTCGTGACCGCAGCCTCCCAGCCGTCGTATTCGCCGCCGAGCTGCGACGCCAATGCCTCGAACCTCTGCCGGATCATGGTGATGTTGTCGGAGCGAGGGACCATGTCGATCTTGGCCAATGTGAGCCATGAAGGTCTTGTAGCCGCAGGCCTGACCTCAACGCGATAGCCGGCCTCGAGGAGCTCCGACGCGGCTCGCCTGCCACGTGCCTCATCAGGGACGTACAGATAGTTGATGATCTCAGTCGGGAGCAGAGGTCCCACCGGCTTTGGCCAGATGGCGCAGCGTCTCTTGATCCAACCTCGTCTGCGGAGAGCCTTGGCGTTGCTGCTTGCTTCGGCGCGCAAAGGGCCATCTCATGACCTGACCATAGCGGCCGGAACAGCGTGGTGAAGAGCCACGTCAAACTCGTAAGCGATCGTCTGGCCATATGGATTAAGAAAGCGCTACAGTGCTCCGACGATGAACGCAGGACCCCCCGGCCCGCCCTCAGGCCAATCCCCTCCGCCGCCCCCTGACGAGAACCCGCCTTCGCCGCCCAGCGAAACCCCGTCCTGGGCCCCACCGGGGGCAGCCGAAACCCCTCCGTCGCCGCCTCGGGAAAACCCTCCGGCGACGCCCAGCGAGACCCCGTCCTGGCTCCCGCCGCCGGCCGCCGAGACGCCGCCGGCCGCTGAATATCAGCCTCCCGGCGAAGGCGCCCCTCCGAGCTACTACCCGCCTCCCGGCGAGGCGATGGCCCAGCCGTCGAAGCAGCGGAACGTGGGCGCGATCATCGCCGTCGTACTGGTGGTGGTCGTGCTCGTCGCCGCCATCGGGGCGTACCTCGTCGCAGGCGTTGCGTACGCGCAGAACCGCTTGAGCAGCGCCCACACGGCGTACAACACCGTCGTTCATCACCAGAACGACCTCAACAGCACCATCAACGGGCTCAGCGACAAGTTCACCGGCGCGGACGCGACCAGCACCTCCCAGACCGAGCTCCAGTCGGCCAAGACCCTCCTTGCCACGTTCGTCAGCAAGTCGCAGGAGGCGCAGGGCCAGATCGCCACGGACGACGAATCGCTGGCCACGGCGGATGCGGGGCTTAAAGAGAATCAGTGGCTGACGCTTCTCCGCAAGGGCGAAATGGACAAGGAGTCGACCCGCATCGGCCACGCCCGCAAGGCGCTGAAGGCAGCCAAGACCATCACCGCCGACTACGTCCAGATCGGGACGTTCTACCAGGCGTTCTTCGACGTCCTCATCGACGAGTACACGCTCGGCACCAAGGCCCAGGCCCAGGACCTGACCGGGGTCGCCGCCGCCGACGAGAAGCTGAAGACCGACGTCGCCAAGGCGATCACCTTGGACAAGGCCCCCGGTGTGCCAACCGCGGTCGACGGGTTCCTGAAGGACACGATGCAGCTCGCTAACGACTTCGGCGCGCTGCTCAATGCGCGCACGCAGGCCGCCGTGGACGCCGCGGAGAAGGCGCTGCAGGCCGACCTGCAGAAGATCGAGGCGGTGGACTGGACCAAGGTTGCAGCGGACGTCGACGGGTTCTACAAGCCGCTCGTCGACGAGTACAACTCCGAGGTCGACAAGGCCAACGCCACATAACCGCCGAGACTCAGAAGCGGCGCGCCCTCGCGCGCCGCGTCGTCGAGCGGCTGCGTGCGACCACCGACCTGCGGGCGTCGCTGCTGACCGGCTCCGCGGCGCGGGGGATCAGCGACGAGCACTCGGACATCGACCTGATCAACTACTACGACGTTCTGCCGGAAAGGGCGGCCTTCGATGCCGCGATGCGGGACTCCGGCGCGGAGCTCACAGGCTCGATCGGCCAGCCCCGTCCGGACGGGTTTGTCTCGCGCTACCAGATGCAAGGGATCGAGGTGCAGACGGGTGGCGCCTTGATCGCTGCGCTGGAGCGACGGCTGGAGCGCATCGAGTCGGGCGACGTGGATTGGATCACGGCCAAGGTGGCGATGGGCCTGCTCGAGGGCACGCCTCTGCACGGCGATGCGCTGGTGCGCGGCTGGCAGGCGCGCGCGGCCTACCCGGAATCGCTGCGGCGCAGGGAGATCGAAGCCAATCTGGGCTTCTTTCCCATCTGGACGGTCGATGACCATCTCGCCGCCAGGGACTCCGAGCTCTTTCGCCGGCAGATGCTGCTGGACGGCGCGTACAGAATCGTGTCGGTGCTGTCGGCATTGAACCGCGTCTATTTCTCCACGTTTCAGTTCAAGCGGGCGGGCGAGCACTTCGACCAGCTCGCACTCAAGCCGGAGCGGCTCGGGGAGAGGCTGGACCTGGTCGCCAATGCGGCGCCGTCCGCGGCGGCGAAGGAATTGAGCAAGCTGGTGGAGGAAACGCGAGCGATCGTGAAGGCGGAGATGCCCGATATCGTCACCGACGTCGTCTGGCAGCCGCCGCAAGACGGCCGATAGAATCATCCGCCGTGCCGAGGTAGCTCAGCTTGGTAGAGCACTTGACTGAAAATCAAGGTGTCGCCGGTTCAAATCCGGCCCTCGGCACCAGTTCCCCGAATTCGAAAGCTGTAGCGCTCCTCATCTCTTCGTGACAACGATGGTGTCGGATGACAGCCATGTTGACAGCCATTTTCGGAACTCTTAGTAAGGCAGTGACTGATAAGGGGAGCGAGAGCCCGGGCCGCGGAGCCGATAACTGGTCGGTGCTTCTACTCCGGCCGGGGTAACCATCCGGACAGCGCGTGGTTGGCAGAGCCTTCCAATGACAGACCTACGTGGACCTCGGTGCCATGGGCGACGGCGAACGGCGTTAAAACGTCCAGGTTAGCGAGCCGATCATTCCGAGTGAATCCTGAATCGCTTG
>VBEK01000188.1 GCA_005889135.1 Chloroflexota bacterium | reverse complement strand
CCCCGAGCAGGATGGTGTGCGCCGGCCGCGCCGGGTTGCCTGTGTCGTCGATGTTCAACGAGTCGATGCCCACGAACAGCGCACCTTGCCGGACGAGCATCTCGCACGCATCCGCGGTCAGGAACGGGTTCGGCTCCGAGAAGTAAGACGGCGTGCCCCAGTGCCGGGAGAAGTCGGTGCGCACAAGCACGGCGCGGTAGCGCATTTCCACAGCGGCCAGCGCGCCGGCGTCGATCGCCCGCTCGCCTCCGCTGCAGTCGACGACCACCGTCTCCAGGTCGGCCAGCCTCTCCAGCGGCAGCCCCGCAAGGTCCACCCCACCCCGATACCGGTGCACCGGCGAGTCGACGTACGTTCCCGTGTTCCCGCACAGATGCAGCGAGGCGATGAAGAACTCCGCCTGCCCCTGGTAGCGCTCGTGGGAGGCGTCGTAGTCCATGTTGACCTCGACCGACGGCTCGGGCAGGCCCGGGTACGTCTTCATCCCCGCGGTCACGGGGTGCGAGACCTCGACGAAGCGGCTCATCGCGGGGCGGGGGTCAGGCTCAAGGCGTCGAGACGCTGCGCCACGAGCTGAAACCCATGGTGCAGACGCCGGTAGTACGTCGGCCGAGAGAGGTACAGCCGCTCCATGACGACTTCGTGGCTGCCCACCCTTTTCACGTAGTAGTCCTGCAGCACGCGGCCGCACTCCGCCTCGCGCGGAGTCGCAGAACCCGCCAGCTCGCCGATCACCTCCACCAGGACGGCGCGCAGCTCGACCGCCGCGCTGCCTCCCTTCGTCACGCCCGGAAGCATCGCGAGCGGATTGCGACCCAACGCCTCGGGCGTCCCGAGGTCGTCCAGCGCTGCCCGCACCAGCTGCTCCCGCACGGCGCTGTCGGGGTCGAGCGTCCCGCGCTCGGGCTCGGGCGCCTGCTTCATGAACACCTCATAGGGCGCGATCACCGCGGCCGGCAGGCCCGCACGCAGCAGCCGCCCCATCATCCACGTGAGCATCGTCGTCGCGATGATCGTGCCCAGCCACAGCGAGGCTCCCCAGACCGTGCCCGCGGGCAGCAGCGTGACCTCGGCGAGATACGCCGTGGCGAACGCTCCTCCGATCACCGCGCACAGCGACGCCGACGGCTTACCCGGCTTGCGCGAGGTGAATACGATCCAGGCGTCGGCCGCGAGCCCCGTGACGATCGCGACCGGCACCAGCTGAAAGTGGCCCTTGGTGATGGTCACGAGCACCCCGTTGACCGTGAACACGAACGTCATCGAGCCCGGCCGCAGGCTGAAGCCGCTGTTGAGCAGCAAACCGGTGCCGGCCAGGATCACGGCCTGCGCCAGGATCGCCGCGACTCCGATGTTCTCGCCGAGCCAGGGCGCGTTGGTGACCAGGGCGCGGAACTCGTAGTCACCCGCCGCCCACGGGTCGATCAGCGGGTGGATGAACTGGGTCGCGAACGTCAGGACGGAGAGCAGCAGCGCCGTCGAAGTAAGGGTGACGGGGCTGGCGATACTCTCACCTCGGCGCGCGGCGGCGCGCAGAGGGCCGCTGACGATGACCGCCGCCGCGCCCATCTCGATCAGGTGCGGCGGGGTGAACAGGCTGTCCAGGCCGACGGCGTTGGAGCCGAAGATCGGCGACCAGAAGGCCTGGTCAACGATCCAGGCGGCGCCGAAGATCAGGGCCGCGGCGAAGGTGCCCGTCTGGCCGTCGGGGAGGGCGCGATTCCACACCCGGCCATCGCGCAGCCCCGTGGCGAAGGCGCCGAACAGGAACAGCGTCATCAGCGCCCACGAGGCGGTGACGGTTGCCAGGCCCGCCTTCCGCGCCCCTTCGATCACCTGAGCGGGGTCGTGGACGTAGGCGTATGCGACGACATACGCGCCGAGCACGAACCAGGTGGCGAGCACGACGACGATGGCGTCGACCGCCCTCGGGTCCTCGACGAAGCGCCGGAGGAACTTGGCCATCCCCTACCCCGCGCAAACGATAACCCTCTTTTGAGACCCATTTCGACACGGTCCTGAGACTGCGGGTGAGACCGAAACGGCGGAACCCTTGGCCGCGTCGACGGCCACTCGTGTTCAGGAGGAGGTTCCCCCGATGTCAGCGAACCCCGAAGTGGAAGAGATCGTGACCCTGCCGGTCGAGACCAACGGCCACCTCGTCGAGCTGGCGCCTGAGGTCGAGCCGGCGACGGAGCCGGTCGCCACGCCGGCGCCGCAGGCCAAGACCCGACGCGCTCGCCCTCCGTGGGCGGCCACGGCCGCGCTCGGCGCGGTGGCGTTGATCGCTACGGGCACGCTCGGCTACGTCGCCCACGCGGCGGCCGAGCAGCGGGACGGGCTGTACGCCCGGCTCGTCACGACCACGGTGACGCTTGCGTCCACGCAGGACCAGCTCACGGCGGCGCAGTCGGACGCGCGGTCGAAGAAGGTCACGGCGGACTACGTCGCCATGTACGTCGCGGACGGTGGACGCGTCCAGACCGACTACGAGGTCTTGAACGACTGCAGCAGCTTCAGCACGTGCCGCACGGGCTCGCAGCAGCTGCTCGCGGACCTGCAGAAGTTCCAGGCCGACCGCACCGCGGCGGTCGTCCCGAGCGCGCTGAGCGCCAGCGACTCGAGTCTCGGCGACGCGCTGAGCGCAGCGATCGCCGCGGACGCCGAGATCATCAGCGGGATGGACTCGGGCAACGTCGACAAGTTCAAGGACGGGTTCGACAAGCTCCAGGCGGCGATGCTGAACGTCGCCAAGGCCGAGGCGGCCCTGGGCGCCGAGCTCAAGTGACACGGTTTCGTTTCCTCAGGCTGGCTGCGGCGGCGGTCATCGCGACCGTCGCCGTCGCCGGCCTCGCCTACACGCTGCGGGCCGGGGCATCGCTCGGTCAACAGTCCGCGGCCCAGCAGCGCATCATCACGGCCCTCGAGCGGCGGCTTGCCGCCGTCGAGGCCCGGCAGCCACTCGACGTGGACTGGCGCGCGACCGCCGCAGACGTGCAGAGGTCGGTCGTCACCATCGACGCCGGCGATGCGTTGGGATCGGGCTGGGTGGTGCACGCCGACGCGCACGGGTCCGACATCGTCACCAACTTCCACGTGGTCGCGGGCGCCTGGCGGTCAGGGTCGGCCGGGGTCTCGGTGCTGCGCGGCGACGGCGTGCTCCGAGGCACCATCGTCCGGGTCGACGTCAACGACGACCTGGCCGTGGTCCACGTTTCCGAGCGCCTGCCGGTGTTGAGCACGCTGCCGGCCCGCCCGCAGGTCGGCACGACAGTGATGGCCGTCGGCTCTCCGCTCGGCCTGAGCGGGACCATCTCGGTCGGCGTCGTCTCCGGGTACCGCAGCCTGGACGGGAGCGACTACATGCAGTTCTCGGCCGCGATCAGCCCGGGCAACAGCGGCGGGCCGGTCGTGGACGGGCAGGGCCACGTCGTGGCCGTGGCGTCGGCCAAGATCGTCGGCGACGGGATCGAAGGCCTGGCCCTCGGCATCCCCATCCAGGTCGCATGCGCGGGCCTGGTCGTGTGCGAGCGCGCCTAGCCCGGCGCTAGCTCGGCCGGCGGCGACGACTAGGGCTGCGGTGAGGGCGGCGCGGCGCTGAACTTGTGCGTCGCGCCCGTCTCGGCGTGGATCACGTGCATGACCGCGTTGATCAGCGCCAGGTGAGAGAACGCCTGCGGGAAGTTGCCGAGGTGGCGGCCGCTGCGGGGGTCGATCTCCTCGGCGTAGAGCTGCAGCGGGCTGGCGTAGGACAGCAGCTTCTCGCACAGCTCGCGGGCGCGGTCGAGCTCGCCGATCTCGCACAGCGCCGAGACCAGCCAGAACGAGCAGATGGTGAACGTGCCCTCCTCCCCGCGCATCCCATCGTCCGTCTCTTCGGTGCGGTAGCGCAGCACCATGCCGTCGACGGTCAGCTCGTCGGCGATTGCGAGCACCGTGGCGCGGACGCGAGGGTCGTCGGGCGGAAGGAAGCGAATCAGCGGGATCAAGAGCACCGACGCGTCCAGCGCCTTGCCGCCGTAGTGCTGGACGAACACCCCTCGCTCGTCGACGCCGCGCTCGCAGATGTCGGACTTGATCTCGTCGGCGACACGCTGCCACGCCCTGGCGAGCTCGGCATCGCCGTGCATCTCCGCCAGCCGCGCCCCGCGGTCCAGCGCGACCCAGCACATGAGCTTGGAGGAGGTGAAGTGCTGCGGCTCGCCGCGCACCTCCCAGAGACCTTGGTCGGGCATCTTCCAGTTCTCGATCGCGCACTCCACGGCGCGCTTGAGGATCGGCCAGACGACCTCGGGCAGGTAGTCGCGCGACTTCGTGTGCAGGTAGACGGAGTCGAGCACCGCCCCCCACACGTCGTGTTGCTTCTGGTTGTACG
>VBEK01000122.1 GCA_005889135.1 Chloroflexota bacterium | reverse complement strand
GGTTGAGGGCGCCATGCCCGCGGCCTCGAGGTAGCCGGCCACGCCTCCCCACCGCCTCTCGATGTGGTCGAGCACCCCAAGGATGCGCTCGGGCGGGCAGCGCAGCTCATCGCGGAATGCGTCCCGCTTCTCGGCCGGCGCCTCGGCGATCCACCTCTCGTACTGCGGCGCCAGCTGGAGGTCGGTCTGGCCGTAGTCGGCCGCGATGTCGTCCGGCGCCACGCCGGCAACGGAGAGCAGCATGGCCGCGACCAGGCCCGTCCGGTCCTTGCCGGCGAAGCAGTGGAAGAGGACGCAGCCCTCGACGCCGGCGATGGCTTCGAGGACCTGGCGAAACGCCTGGGGGCGCTTCTCGACGATGAAGATGTAGCGGTCGAACATGCTCTGCGAGTCGCCGATCTGGGTCATGTTCGCGTCGTCGATCAGCTCCTGGTGGACATAGGAGACACCGGCGCCGTTCGCGTACGGGCTCGGGTTTCTGAGGAGCTCGTCGTTGCTGCGCAGGTCCAGGACCGTGGTCACGCCGTAGGCCGACATCGCCTCGCGGCCGCCGGCGTTGAGGTGGACGACGCTGTCAGACCGGATGAGCGCTCGGGATCGCGTTAGCCCGTCGCGCAGGGGCAGACCGCCCAGGTCGCGGGTGTTCCAGCAGTCCGGCCACTCCAGCCGTCGCGAGACTAGCGCTTCGTGTACTGGGGTGCCTTCCGCGCCCGCTTCAGTCCGTACTTCTTGCGCTCTTTCATGCGCGCGTCCCGCGTCAGCAGGCCAGCCTTCTTCAGCGACTGGCGGAAGTCCGGGTCGTAGCGCAGCAGGGCGCGGGCGATGCCGTGCGCGATGGCGCCCGCCTGCCCGCTCGTGCCGCCGCCGACGACCTTGACGGTGATGTCGAACTTGCGCTGCGTGTTGGTCACCCGCAGCGGCGCCAGCGCGGCCATCTCCAGGACCCGGCGCCCAAGGTAGGCGAGCGGATCCTTGTCGTTCACGGTCACGCGGCCTTCGCCCGGAGTGATGCGCACGCGGGCGACCGCGTTCTTACGGCGGCCGGTGCCCCGGTTCAGCGTCTCAATTGCCAATCTTCAAATTCCCCTTGGCGTCGAAGGTGAGGACCTTCGGTTTCTGGGCGCGGTGCCCGTGGTCCGCCCCCGCGTACACCCGCAGCCGCTTCAGCATGTCGGCGCCGAGCGTGTTGCGCTGCAGCATGCCCCGGACCGCCGTCGTGACCGGGAAGGTCGGGTCGAGCTCCTGCGCGCGCTGGAGCGAGCGCCGGCGGAGGCCGCCGGGGTAGCCGGTGTAGCGCGTGTACTCCTTGGCCTCGAGCTTGCTGCCAGTCACCTTGACCTTGGCGGCGTTGATCACGACCACGTGGTCGCCCGTGTTGAGGTGCGGAGTGTAGGTGGGCTTGTGCTTGCCACGAAGGATCGCGGCCACGCCTGAGGCAAGGCGGCCCAAAACCTGATCTGTGGCATCGACCACATACCAGTCACTTCGCAGATCTGCCGCTTTCGCGGTCCACGTCTTTTGCTTGCTCATTCCTTCGTCTTGTTCTCTTGTTGCCCCTCAGCCCGACCCTCTCCCCTGACGGGAGAGGGGGACTAGTAAATCACTTCCATCAAAGTCAGCCCTCCCGCGGGCGCTGTGCGCGGCGCCTTGCGGCGGTCGCGCGCGCGGAGGACCTGCCCCACCCACTCCGGCGGCCGCTCTCCGCGTCCCACCTCGGCGAGCGCGCCCGCGATGCTGCGCACCAGGCCCCGCAGGAATCCCTCCGCGACCAGCTCCAGCTCGACGAACTCTCCTCGCCGCGCCACCGCGGCCGAGCGCATCGTGCGCACCCTGTCGCGGGCCGGCTCGGAGGCCGAGCAGTAGCTGGTCCAGTCGTGCCTGCCCACCAGCGCCCGCGCCGCCTTCGCCATCGCGGCGACGTCGAGGGGACCCCGGACATGCCAGCACCGGCCCCGCTGCAGTGCGGGCCGGGCGGTGCGGTCGAGGTACCGGTAGCGGTACCGGCGCCAGCGGGCTGAGTAGCGGGCGTGGAAATCGTCCGGAACCTCCTCCGCGGTCAACACCGCCACGTCCTCCGGCAGGCGCGCGTTGAGCGCCGCCATCAGTCGGTGTGGCGTGATGCGGCCGTCGGTCTGGAAGCTCGCGACCTGGCCCTCGGCGTGGGCGCCGGCGTCCGTGCGCCCGGCGGCGTAGACCACGTGGTCCTTGCCGGTGACCTCGCGCAGCGCGCGCTTAAGCTCATCCTCCACCGTGCGGCCCCTCGCCTGCTGCTGCCAGCCGGCGAAGTCCGACCCGTCGTACTCGAGCACGACTTTGATATTCACTTTTTAACCTCGAGGGAGTCAGTCCACCAGCTCGATGATCACCATCGGCGCCGCGTCGCCCAGACGCGGACCCTTGTGGATGATCCGGGTGTAGCCGCCGGGCCGCTCCGACAGCCGGGGCATGAGGTTGGAGAACAACCTCTCCACGACCTCCGGTTTGGAGATCTCCGCGCTCACGCGCCGCCGGGCGTTGACGTCGCCGTCCTTGGCGGTCGTGATCAGCCGCTCCACCCAGCGCCGCAGCTCCTTGGCCCGCGCCTCGGTGGTCGTGATGCGGCCGCTCGGGCTCTCGAGCAGGGACGTGCACAGGTTCCGCATCAGCGCCTTGCGGGCGTCGGTGTCGCGGTTGAAGCGGCGGCCGCTCTTTTGATGACGCAACGATCGCTCCTAGCCGCGCAGGACCGTGCCCATCTCTTCGGGCTTGATGAATCCCTTCTCGACGAGCTTCTCCTTGATCTCGTCCAGCGACTTGCGACCGAAGTTGCGCAGCGCGAGCAGCTCCTCCTCTCGCTTCTGGAGCAGCTGGCCCACGGTCTGAATCTCATTTGCCTTGAGGCAGTTGAACGCCCGCACCGAGAGGTCGAGCTCCTCGATCGGCGTGTCCATCAGCCGGTTCTGGCCGGTCTTCTCGCCGCGCATCTCCTGCTCGTGCTTCTCGATCGAGTCGCGGAAGCGGACGAACAGGTTCAGGTGCTGCGTGAACAGCTCGGCCGAGTGGCTGACCGCCTCCTCGGGCGACATGGTCCCGTCGGTCCACACCTCGATGATCAGGCGGTCGTAATCGGTCGACTGGCCGACGCGGGTCTTCTCGACGACGAAGTTCGCCTTCTCGACGGGCGAGAAGATGGAGTCGATCGGGATCACGCCGATGGGCTGGCCCTCGCGCTTGTTGCGCTCGGCGGGCACGTAGCCCTTGCCGCGCTCGACGTTCAGCTCCATCCGCAGGTGGCCCTTGGCCGCCAGGGTGCAGATGTACAGGTCCGGGTTCACGATCTCCACGTCGGATGTGGCCTGGATGTGCGACGCGCGCACCTCGGCCGGCCCCTTGACGTCGAGCAGGAGCGTGATCGGATCCTCGGTGAAGCTCTTCAGGCGGAGCTGCTTGAGGTTGAGGATCACCTCGGTCACGTCTTCCTTGACGTGCGGGATCGCGGTGAACTCGTGCGCCACGCCGTCAATCTGGATCGACGTCACCGCCGCGCCCCACAGCGAGGAGAGCAGCACCCGGCGCAGGGTGTTGCCCAAAGTGGTGCCAAACCCCGGGTCCAGCGGCTCGATGTCGAACTTGCCGTAGTTCGCGCTCGTCTCGAGCTTGCGGACCTGGGGGGTCACGGTCATCTGTGTATCAATCGCCAACTGAACTAACTACCTCCGACTACCTTGAATAAAACTCGACGATCAGCTGTTCCTCGACTCCCGGCTCCATCTCGTGGCGCTCGGGGCGGGCGAGGATCTTGGCGGACTTTTCGTCCGTCTGGAATGAAAGCCATGACGGCACCGGGCGCACCTTCGAGGCGTCCAGGGCCAGGTCGAACACACCGTCCGAGCCCTTGACCTTGACCTCGTCGCCAGGCTTGAGCTGGAAGGACGGGACGTTTACAAGCTTGCCGTTGACCTCGAAGTGGCGGTGCGTCACGAGCTGGCGCGCCTGCTTGCGCGAGCTGCCGAGCCCGATGCGGTAGACCACGTTGTCCAGGCGCAGCTCGAGGTGCCGGAGCAGGTTGACGCCTGTGACACCCGGCTCGTTGGACGCCTGGTCGAAGTAGTTGCGGAACTGCTTCTCGAGGAGGCCGTAGATGCGGCGCGCCTTCTGCTTCGCGCGCAGCTGCACGCCGTAGTCCGACGTCTTGCGCTTGCGCGCCTGGCCGTGCATGCCGGGCGCGAACGCCCGGCGCTCGATGGCGCACTTGGGCGTGTAGCAGCGCTCGCCCTTCAGGTAGAGCTTGGCGCCCTCCCGGCGGCAGAAGCGGCAGACCGGGCCGCTGTAGTTCGCCATCTAGACCCGCCTCCGCTTGGGCGGGCGGCAGCCGTTGTGCGGGATCGGCGTCACGTCGGTGATCGCGCTCACCTCGAGGCCCGTCGCCTGCAGCGAGCGGATCGCCGCCTCGCGGCCGGCGCCCGGCCCGCGGACGAAGACCTCGATCGAGCGCATGCCGTGCTCCAGCGCCTTCTTGGCGGTGGCCTCCGCCGTCGTCTGCGCGGCGAAAGGCGTCGACTTGCGGCTGCCCTTGAAGCCCTGCGCTCCGGCCGAGCCCCAGGCGATGACGTTGCCGTCGATGTCGCTGATCGAGATGATCGTGTTGTTGAACGTGCTCTGGATGTGAGCCTGCCCGTTGACCACGTTCTTGCGCTCTCGGCGCCGGGTGCGGACGACCTTCTTCTTGGTCATTACTTCCCGGCCTTGACCTTCTTCTTGCCCGCGACGGCGCGCTTCGGACCGCGCCTGCTGCGCGCGTTGGTGCGGGTGCGCTGGCCGCGCACGGGCAGGCCGCGGCGGTGCCGCTGGCCGCGGTAGGAGCCGATCTCGGTCAGGCGCTTGATGTTGGTCGCCACCTCGCGGCGCAGGTCACCCTCGATGAGGATGTCCTTGCCCGTCGCGAGGCGGTCGATGACCTGGCGGAGCCGAGCCACCTCCTCTTCGGGGAGGTCCTTGGTCCGCTTGTCGCCATCGATGTTGGCCATCTTCAGGATCTTCTTCGCCGTCGTGTCGCCGATGCCGTGGATGTACGTCAGGGCCACGACGACGCGCTTCTGCGGAGGTATGTCGACGCCCGCGATTCTCGCCACCTAGCTCTCTACTCCTATCCCTGTCTCTGTTTGTGTTTGGGCGTCTTCGAGCAGATCACGCGCACCACGCCGTTGCGCTTGATTACCCGGCAGCTCGGACACATCTTCCTGACGGACGGACGTACCTTCATCTCCAGATCTCTCGAATTCGGCCTCTGCTGCGGTCGCTTTCCGCCAGCTCGACGCCCACCTTGTCTCCGGCCAGGAGCCGGGTAAAGTGGGTGCCGGCGCGGTCGGCGACGTGGGCGAGGACTTTCGCCCCGTTCTCGAGCTCAACCCTGTAGACGCCATTGGGAAGAGGCTCCACCACGACCCCCTTCACGAGTGAGGGGCGTTGGGGCACGAACCGCGATTGTACCAAACTCGTCTTGAGCCTCAGCCGAGGGAGCCTTTTGTTAGTACGGCTGGCCCCTTATCGGTGATAGCGACGGTGTGCTCAAAGTAGGCCGACAGGGCGCCGTCGGCGGTGCAGATCGTCCAGCCGTCGGGCTTCATGTACACCTCGTGGCTGCCAGCGTTGACCATCGGCTCGATCGCCAGGGTCATCCCGGGCTTGAGACGTGGCGGGGTGCCAGGAGTGCCGAAGTTGGGCACCTGGGGGTCCTCGTGCATCTGCCGTCCGATGCCGTGGCCGACAAACTGGCGGATGACAGAGAAGCCGTTGCTCTCGACGTGCCCCTGGATGGCGGACGAGATGTCGCCCAGGAAGCCTCCAGGCCGAGCCTTGTCGATGCCCACGTAGAGCGCCTCCTCGGTGACCTTGATCAGCCGCGCCGCCTCGGGGGTGATCTCGCCCACGCCGACGGTGATGCCGACGTCCGCCCAGAAGCCCTCGAGGACCAGACCGAGGTCGAGGCTGACCAGGTCGCCGTCCGCGATCTTGCGGTTGCCCGGGATGCCGTGGACCGCCTCGTCGTTGATCGACACGCAGATCGATTTCGGGAAGCCGTGGTAGCCGAGGAAGCCCGGCGTGGCGCCGCCGTCGCGGATGAGCCTGTCGGCGATCCGGTCGAGCTCGATCGTCCTGACCCCGGGCCGGCAGGCGTCCTTGAGGGGAGGGAGCACGGACGCGAGCAGGCTGCCCGCGCGGGCCATCAGGTCGATCTCGTGGGCGGTTTTGAGGTTGATCATGCTTGCTGCTTATTCGCCGCCTTCTGCGCGGTGGAACCGTTCGCGGGTGCGGCCACGGCGGCCAGCACCTGGCGGCTGATCTCGTCGATTGTTCCCCGGCCATCGATCTCGGAAACCAGCCCGGAAGCCCGGTAGTGGTCGAGCACCGGCACGGTCTTTTCGAGGTAGATCTCGATCCGGGGCCGCACCGCCTCGGGCTTGTCGTCTTCGCGCTGGGCGAGGGCGCTGCCGTCGGCCACGCAGACAGAGGTGTTCGGCGGGTAGGTGCGCTGGCACTGGGGACAGACGAGCCGGCCCGACAGCCGTTGGAGCAGCTCCTCGACCGGGACGCGAAGGTAGATCACCCGGTCGAAGCGCTTGCGCAGCTCGACCATGAGCGTGTCGAGGGCGTTGGCCTGGGGGACGGTACGAGGAAAGCCGTCGATGATGAAGCCCGGCTCGCAGTCCGGCTCGCCGAGGCGGTTGCGGATCATGCCGATCATGATCTCGTCGGAGACGTACTTGCCCGCGGCGAGGATGGGCTGCGCCTGGCGACCGAGCTCGGTGCCGGCGGCGATCTCCGCGCGGAGCATGTCGCCGGTGGCGATGTGCGGGATGCCGAACTTCGAGCGGAGCATGTTGGCCTGGGTCCCCTTTCCGGACCCGGGCGCTCCATACAGCAGCAAGTTCATTTGATGAAGCCGCGGTACTGGCGCATCACCAGCTGTGTCTGCAGCTGTTTCATCGTGTCGAGCGCCACGCCCACGACGATAAGGATGGCCGTGCCACCCAGGTACATCTGCTGCTGATTGATGCCCGAGATCTTCGAGGTGGCGATGGGCAGGATGACCGTGATGAACCCGAGGAAGATCGCGCCCACGAAGGTGACGCGGTTCATCACCGCCTGCAGATAGTCCGCGGTCGGACGTCCCGGGCGGATGCCCGGGATGAAGCTCGAGTAGCGTTTCAGGTTCTCGGCCACGTCGTGCACGTCGAACGTGATCGCCGTGTAGAAGTACGTGAACCCGAACGTGAACGCGAAGTAGAGAGCGTTGTACGTGATCGCCATCGGCACGTTGGCCGTGCTGGGCGAGAAGTTGCCCCTCACCCACGCGGCGGCCTTGTAGTACCAGGTGTCTGGCGGGGCGCCGGTGAAGTAGTTGGCGATGATCGTGGGCAGGAACATCACCGAGATCGCGAAGATGATGGGGATCACGCCCGCGTGGTTGACGCGTAGGGGCAGGAAGCTCGCCCTCCGCCCCACCTCGCGGCCACCCGCGACGCGCTGCGCCGATTGGATGGGAATCTTCCTCACGGCTTGCTGCACCTCGATGATCACCCCCGTCATCACCAGCGCAATCAGGCCGAAGATGATGAACGGCACGTAGTCGGCCAGGCCGCCGCCGGTGCTGTGGGCGCCGAACACCGCCTGGACGCCCTGCGGGCCGCGGCCGATGATGCCGGCGAAGATGATCAGCGAGACGCCGTTGCCGATGCCGTACTCGGTGATGAGCTCACCGAACCACATCAGCATGACCGTGCCCGCGGTCAGGACCAGGATGATCTGCAGGCGCTGGAACCACTCCAGAGGCCCGAGGATCGCCGGGCTCGTGTTCTGGAACAGGACCGTGAAGCCGTAGGCCTGGCCGGCGCCCAGGGCGACGGTGAGGTAGCGGCTCCAGCGCTGGATGCGGCGGCGACCCATCTCGCCCTCTTTCTGGATCTCCTTGATGCGCTCGGAGATCACCGTCATCAGCTGCATGATGATCGTGGCGTTGATGTAGGGGTTCATCCCCATGGCGACGATGCTGAAGCGGGAAAGGCCGCCACCAGAGAACAGGTCGAGCAGTCCGAGCAGGGCCTGCTGGTTGAAGAGGAGGCTCAGCGCGGTCTTGTTCGCCTCGGGGATGGCGATGTTGGCGAACAGGCGGAAGACGATCAGGATGCCGCCGGTGAAGAGGATCTTGTTCCGGAGCTCGGGCAGCCGGATCGCGTTGATGAGCGCCTCGAGGAGGTTCATCTGCTACTCCGTTGCTGGGGACTCGCTCTGGGGTTTTGCTTCGGCTTCTTTGGGCGCGTTCAGCACCGTCACGGTGCCGCCGGCCTTCTCGATCGCATCGCGGGCGCTGTCACTGATCGCGTGGGTCTCCACGGTCAGCTTGCGCTTCATCCGGCCCGCGCCGAGGATCTTGATCTCAATCCCGCCTTTGACCAGGCCCGCCTCGGCCAGCGCCTTGGCGTCGACCCTGGAGCCGTCCCGGAACCGGCTGAGCTTGGAGATGTTGACCACGGCGTAGACCTTCTTGAACGGGTTCTTGAAGCCGGGAAGCTTGGGGATGCGCTGGGCCAGCGGCATCTGGCCGCCCTCGAACCCGAGACGGAAGCCTTCGCTGCGCGCGTTCTGTCCCTTCTGGCCGCGGCCCGAGGTCTTGCCCCGGCCGGAGCCGGTGCCGCGGCCGATCCGCTGCGGGCGGCGGCGAGAGCCGGGGGCGGGCTTGAGGTCGTGGAGCTGCATCTGAGCTTTAGTGGCCCCTCTGATGCTTCTTGGTGCTGCGCGCGCGCCAGATCTTGTACTTGCTGCGCTTGGGGCGCTCGAAGGGCTCGCCCTCGACGGCGACCAGGAAGCTCACCCGGCGGAGCATGCCGCGAACGGCGTCGTTGTCGGGGAGCTCGCGGGTCTGGTTCATGCGCCGGAATCCTAAAGACTCGACGGTGGCGCGGATCTCCGGCCTGGCCCCGATGGCGGACTTCATCAGAGTCGCTTTGATTGTCTTGTCAGCCACGCGCCGGTCCTCCCGCGCCCACTGGCTGCGACTGCTCACTCGGAGTCGGAGCGCCGGCCGGCTCGGCGCCCTTGTAGGCCGCGGCCAGGCGCTTGCCGACCATCTGGTCGATCTCCTTGCCGCGCAGCTCGGCCACCTGCGGCGCGGTCTTCAGCTGCTGCAGCGCGGCGAGAGTGGCACGGACGGTGTTGATCGGATTGTTGGTGCCGTGCGACTTGGTGAGGATGTCCTTGATGCCCGCGGTCTCGATCACGGCGCGCATCGCCCCGCCCGAGATCACACCCGTGCCTGGCGCGGCCGGCTTGAGCATGATTCGCGCGGCCCCCCACTTGTACTCGACGGCGTGGGGGATCGTGGTGCCGACCATGGGCACGGTGATCATGTTGCGCTTGGCAACCTCCATCCCCTTGCGGATGGCCTCTGTCACCTCGCGTGCCTTGCCGATCCCGGCGCCGACGCGGCCGTTCAGGTCCCCGACCACGATGAGCGCGCTGAAGGAGAACTTGCGCCCGCCTTTCACGACCTTGGCGACGCGGTTGACGCGGACGACTCGGTCGGCGAGCTCGGAGCGCTCGCCACGATCCCCGTACCGGCCGCCACCACCCATCTGTCTTGACACTGCTTAAAACTCCAGTCCTGCTTCGCGCGCGGCATCGGCCAGCGCCTTGATTCTGCCGTGGTACAGAAAACCTCCGCGGTCGAACACCACGCTGCTCACGCCCGCCGCCTTGGCCTTGGTCGCGATCGCCTTCCCCACCTCGGCCGCCTGGGCGAGGCCGTTGCCTTTGGCCTTCATCTCCAGCGTCGACGCGGCCGCCAGCGTGTGGCTCGAGCCATCGTCGATGAGCTGGGCGTACAGGTGGTTGAGGCTGCGGAACACCGCCAGTCGAGGCCGCTCCTTGGTGCCCGCGACGTGCACGCGCACGCGCTTGTGGCGCTTCGTGCGGTTCACCTTCCGGTCCTGCCGCTTGATCATGCGGTGGCCTTCGCGCCCTTGCCGGCCTTGCCCGGCTTGCGGCGGATCCGCTCGCCCCGGTACATCACGCCCTTGCCCTTGTACGGTTCTGGCGGGCGCAGGCCGCGGATGTTGGCGGCGACCTGTCCGACGTCCTCGATTGAGACGCCGCTGACCGAGAACTTGGTCGGGTCCTGCACGTCGATGGTGACGCCCTGCGGCGGCTTGAAGCGGATCGGGTGCGAGTAGCCGAGGTTCAGCACCAGCTCCTCGCCCTGCTTGGCGACGCGGTAGCCCACGCCGACGAGCTCGAGGTGCTTGGTGAAACCTTTGTCCACGCCCTCGACCATGTTGGCGACGAGGCTGCGGACCAGGCCATGGAGCGCGCGGTGGCGGAAGTCCTCCGACGGTCGCTCGAAGACGAGCTCGCCGTCGTGCTGCTTGACCGTGATCTCGGCCGGCAGGGTGCGCTCGAGCTGGCCCTTCGGACCCTCGACCTTCACGTGCCCGGGCGCGAGCGTGACCGTCACGTTCGTCGGCACCGGGACGGGGAGCTTTCCGATTCGCGACAACTCTTCTTCCTTTTCTCCTGACTACCAGACGTACGCCAAAACTTCGCCGCCTAGACCCTGGCGGGTCGCCTGCCTGCCGCTCATGACGCCCTCGGCCGTGCTGAGGATGGCGATGCCGAGACCGCCGAGGACCCTCGGGATCTCGGTCTTGCGCGCGTAGACGCGCAGTCCGGGGCGGCTGATCCTCTTCACGCCCGAGATCACGCGGGTGCGATCGGGGCGGGACTTGAAGATGATACGCATCGTCTGCGTCGACCCGTCGGCCTCGACGTCGTAGCCGGCGATGTAGCCCTCGTCCTTCAGGACGCGCGCGATCTCGAGCTTCAGCCGCGAGGCCGGAACTTTGACCTCGGGGTGGCGCGCGGCGTTGGAGTTGCGGATGCGCGTCAGCATGTCGGCGATGGGATCGCTGACGATCCCGGCAGGGGCCTTCTTCGGTGTCTTGGTCGCTGTCTTCGACGGTGCTGCTGTGGCCATCATCATCACCAGCTCGACTTCGTGATGCCGGGGATGCGTCCCTCGGCGGCGTGGGTGCGGAAGCAGATGCGGCACATGCCGAACTTGCGCAGGTAGGCGCGCGGCCGGCCGCAGATGCGGCAGCGGTTGTGGGACCGCACCTTGAACTTCGGATGTGCAAGGTCCCGCTTCCAGCGCTCGATCGAAGATTTCTTGGCCAAACTCTCTCCCTCTACCTCTTTTATCTCTTCCGGAACGGCATACCGAGCCGGGTTAGCAGGCTGCGCGCCTCGTCGTCGGAGCGGGCCGTCGTCACGATGCTGACCTCGAGCCCGCGCAGCTTGTCGATCTTGTCGTAGTCGATCTCCGGGAACACGACCTGCTCGCGCATGCCCAGGGAATAGTTGCCGCGGCCGTCGAAGCCGTCGGGGCTCACTCCGCGGAAGTCGCGGATGCGTGGCAGTGCCACGTTCAGCAGCTTGTCCAGGAAGTACCACATGCGGCGGCCGCGCAGCGTCGTCTTGATGCCGACGGTCTGCCCGGCGCGCAGCTTGAACGCAGCCACGGACTTCTTGGCCTTGACCAGCTGCGGTTTCTGGCCGGTGATCGTCGTCACGTCGCCGACGGCCGCGTCCAGGGCCTTGTCGTTGTCCTTGGCCTCGCCGATGCCGATGTTGACCACGATCTTCTCGACGCGTGGGACCTGCATCACGTTCGCGTAGTCGAACTCCTTGGTCAGCTGGGGCATGATCGTCTCGCGGTACGTCGTGAGCATGCGGGGCGCCTGCTCCGACTTCGTGCCCGGCGCCCTGGGCGCCTGTTCCTTCTTCGCTGTCTGCTGCTTGGCCTTGGCCATGTCTCTACTGGGCCTCCGTCTTGCGCACGCGCTCGTAGGGCTCCTCGCAGTGCCGGCAGACGAGCGCCCGAGCGCCGGACTCGAGCACGGTGTGCTTGGTGCGGGTCGGCCGGCCGCAGTGCGGGCACACGAGCATGACGTTGGAGTAGTCGAGCGGGGCCTCGAAGTCGACGATGCCGCCCTGCGCGACCTGGACGCCGCGGCGCCGCTGGCCCGCCTTCTCGTGGCGCTTGAGGATGTTGACGCCCTTGACCACGACCTTGTGCTTCTCCGGGATGGTGCGCAGGATCTCGCCCTGCTTGCCCTTGTCCTTGCCGGCGATGACGATCACGGGGTCGCCAGGCGCGAGCTCGAGCCATTGGCGCTTGGTTTGCTGCTTGTTCTTTAGCACTGGGTTACAGGACCTCCGGGGCGAGCGAGATGATCTTCATGAAGTTCCGCTCGCGAAGCTCGCGCGCGACAGGCCCGAAGATGCGGGTTCCGCGCGGGTTGTTGGCGGCCGCGAGCAGGACGGCGGCGTTCTCGTCGAAGCGGATGAGCGAGCCGTCCGGCCGCTTGTATTCCTTGTTGACCCGAACCACCACGGCCTTCACCACCTCGCCCTTCTTGACCTGCCCGCCGGGCTGGGCGGACTTGACCGTGGCGGTGATGATGTCGCCCACGTAGGCGTATTTGCGGTAGTGGCCGCCGGCGACGCGGATGACCAGGAGCTCCTTCGCCCCTGAGTTGTCCGCGACCTTGACGCGCGTCTCTTGCTGAACCATTCGGTTACTTGGCCTTCTCCACGATCTCGAGCACTCGCCAGCGCTTCTCCTTGGAGAGGGGGCGCGTCTCGGCGATGCGGACGAGGTCGCCCACGCCGCACTCGTTCTTCTCGTCGTGGACCTTGAAGCGCGTCCGCTGGCGGACGGTCTTGCGGTACAGGCGGTGGGCCTTGGACGACCCGACCTGGACGATGACGGTCTTGTCCATCTTGTCGGCGATGACGGTGCCGAGGCGAACCTTGCGCCGGCCGCGGACCTGCGGGGTGGCCGTGGCTGTGTCGCTCACTCGGCCTCCTTCTTGCGTCCGCGCCCACGCTTGGGCTTGGGCTCGTCTTCGACCTCGGCGGGCTCTTCGGCCGGCTCTTCCTCGGCCTTCGCCTCCGGCTCCGCCACGGCGACGGCGCCCAGCGGCTCTGGCTCGGCCGTGGGACCGAAGCCGAAGTCGCGCTCGCGCAGCACGGTCATGATGCGGGCGATGTCGTGCCGGACTTTGGAGATCTGGCTCGAGTTCTCCAGCTGGCCGACCGCATGCTTGAACCGGAGCTCGTACAGCTCCCGGCGCGCCGTGCGCAGGCGCATGCCCAGCTCGTCCGCCTCGAGGATCCGGAGCTCGTCGACCTTCATCTCTGGCCTCCCGCCTCGGCGGCGCTGATCACTCGCGTCTTCATCGGCAGCTTGGCCGCCGCGAGCTTCATCGCCTCCTTGGCGACCTGCGGCGTGACACCGCCCATCTCGAACAGCACGCGACCAGGCTTGACCACCGCCACCCAGCCCTCGGGGTTGCCCTTGCCGGAGCCCATGCGGGTCTCGGCCGGCTTCTTGGTGATCGACTTGTCGGGGAAGACGCGGATCCAGATCTGGCCGCCGCGCTTGACGTGGCGGGTCATGGCGCGGCGGGCAGCCTCGATCTGCCGGTTCGACATCCACGCGGCCTCCATCGCCTGCAGGCCGAAGTCGCCGAACGCGACGGTGGCGCCTTGCGTGGCGATGCCCTGGCGGCGGCCGCGGTGCATCTTGCGGTACTTGACGCGCTTGGGGATCAGCATCAGCTATCCGCCTTCTTCGTGTTCTTCACTCCGCCCGCCTTCTTGACCTCTGACGGCGTGGTCTTCGCCCGCACGGCCGTCTTCTTGAGCTCGGTCCGCGCCTCGGCCCTCGGCTTGGGGGCGGCCTTCGGCTTGGCCGGCGCGGCTTTCTTCTCCTCGACCTTGGCGGTGGCGGTGCGCGTGCGCCGAGGCGTGGCCGCGGGCACGGCCTCGGGCGCCGGCACCTCGACGGCGACCGCGGTCGGCTCCGGCAGGGCCTCGATGATCTCGGCCTGGGGCGTGAGCGGCTCGGGCGGGTTGGGCACCGGCTGCTCCTCCGTGACCGGTGCGAGGCGGCGCTGGGCAGGCGTGATCTGGTCCTTGTAGACCCAGACCTTGACGCCGATGGCGCCGAAGGTGGTCTTGGCGGTGGCGCGGCCGAAGTCGATGTCTGCGCGCAGGGTGTGGAGAGGGACGCGGCCCTCGCGGTCCTGCTCCCGGCGCGCCATCTCCGCCCCACGCAACCGCCCGCCCGCGTACAGGCGGATGCCCTTGGCGCCCGCGCGCATGGTGCGAAGGATCGACTGCTTCATCGCGCGCTTGTAGGAGATGCGGCGCTCGATCTGGGAAGCGATGTTCTCGGCCACGAGCTGGGCGTCGAGCTCAGGCTGCTTGATCTCCTGGATGGAGATGCGCACCCGGTTCCCGAAGCGCTTCTCGAGGTCCTCGCGCAGCTGGTCGACGCTCGAGCCGCCCTTGCCGATGACGATGCCGGGCTTGGCGGTGTGGATCGTGACCGTGAGCTGGGCGTTGGAGCTGCGCTCAGTCTCGATCTTGGCGATGCCGGCGTTGCGGAGGCGCGCCAGGATGATGCGGCGCATCTCGAGGTCCTCGTGCAGCATGTTGGTGTAGTCCTTGGGGTTGGCGAACCAGTTCGCCTCCCAGGGACGGAAGACACCAAGACGAAATGCGTTGGGGTGGACTTTATGACCCAATTAGCGCTTTGCTCCTTGCGGCTGGTCCTCGACGACCGCCGTGATGTGGCAGGTGCGGTGGAAGTACTCGTGCGCCATGCTGCGGCTGACGGGCCGGCGGCGCCGGTATGTCGGGCCCTCGTCGATGAGCAGCTGCTTGAGCACGAGGTCGTCCCGGTTCAGGTTGAAGTTGTGCTCGGCGTTCGCGGCGGCCGACTTGATCGCCTTGGCCACGTCCTTGGCGGCGTGCTTCGGCGAGAACTCCAGGTACGCGAGGGCATCGGACACCTTCATGCCCTTGACCGAGTCCGCGACCAGTCGCGCCTTGCGGGGCGTCCTGCGAACGAACTTCTGGACCGCTGAGACTTCCATCGTTGCCAACTTCTTCTCTTCTACTTGACCGTCGTCGTCTTTTCCGTGTGAGTGCCGTGGCCGCGGAAGTGCCGCGTCGGCGCGAACTCGCCGAGACGGTGACCGACCATGTTCTCGCTGATGAACACGGGCACATGCTTGCGACCGTCGTGGACCGCGATCGTGTGCCCGACCATGTCGGGATAGATGACCGAGGCGCGCGCCCAGGTGCGGATCACCTTCTTGTCGCGCGTCTGGTTCATCTTCTCGATCTTGTCGCGCAGCGGCTGACTGATGAACGGACCCTTCTTGGTTGACCTTGACACTTACTTCTTTCTTCCCTTCTTCTCGCGGCGGCGGATGATGAGCTTGCTCGAGGCCTTGTTCCGCTTGCGCGTGCGGTAGCCGAGGGCGGGCTTGCCCCAGGGGGTCTTGGGGTTGCCTCCGGTTCCCGTCTTGCCCTCGCCACCGCCGTGCGGATGATCGCGAGGGTTCATCGTCGAGCCGCGCACCTCGGGGCGCTGGCCCAGCCAGCGGCTGCGGCCGGCCTTGCCGCCGGACTCGTTCTCGTGCTCGATGTTACCGACCTGGCCGATCGTGGCCTGGCAGCGGATGTGGATGCGCCGCAGCTCGCCGCTCGGCATACGGATCACCGCGTAGTCGCCCTCCTTGGCGAGGAGCTGGGCGCTGCCGCCGGCGCTTCGCACCAGCTGGCCGCCGCGGCCGAGGGTGAGCTCGATGTTGTGCACCGTCGAGCCCACGGGGATGCTTGCGAGCGGCATCGCGTTGCCGATCCTGACCGCGGCGTCAGGGCCGGACTCGATCGGGTCTCCGACCTTCAGGCCGAGCGGGGCGAGGATGTAGCGCTTCTCGCCGTCCTTGTAGTGGACGAGCGCGATGCGGGCGCTGCGGTTGGGGTCGTACTCGATGGTCGCGACCTTGCCCGGCACCCCGACCTTGTCGCGCTTGAAGTCGATCCTGCGGTAGAGCTTGCGGTAGCCGCCGCCCTGGTGGCGCACGGTTATGCGGCCCTGGTTGTTGCGCCCCGCGTGGGTCGGCAAGCTTTCGACCAGCGTCTTCTCCGGCTCGCTGGCCGTGATCTCCTCGAAGCCGGAGATCGACATGAAGCGCCGGCCGGGGCTGGTGGGCTTGAACTTTCTAACTGGCATTTCCTTCCCTAGACGCTCCCAAACAGCCCTTCGATCCTCTGGCCCTCACCGAGGGTGACGATCGCCTTCTTCCAGTCGGCGGTCTTGCCCACGCTGCCGGCGCCGACCCGGCGCCAGGCGCGACGGGTCTTGCCGCGCATGTGCACGGTGTTGATCTTTTTGACCTCGATGTTCTGCGACTCGTACTGCTCCTCGAGCGCCTTCTTGATCTCGGTCTTGGACGCGCGCGCGTCGACCTTGAAGGTGTAGCGGCCCTGGGTGTAGAGCTGGTAGGTGCGCTCGGTGATGAGCGGACCGATCACGATCTCGCTGGCGGCGCGGGTGGTCATTCCTCTGCCTCTTTGCCGCGCGGACTGAAGTTCTCCTCCAGCAGCTCGATCGCATCCTTGGAGAGGAGCAGGTAGGTGTGGGAGAAGATGTCGCGCAGGTTCAGGTTGCGGGCCAGCACGATCTTGGCGTGGCCGAGGTTCTCGAACGAGCGGCTGACGGTGTAGTTCGGCGCCGGCAGGACGACGAGGGTCGTGCTGTCGAAGCCGATGGCGTCCATGAGCTCCTGTGCCTGGCTGGTCTTGGGCTCGTCGAAAACGAAGGTTTCGATGACGCGGATCCTTTCCTCGATCGCCTTCTGGCTGAGGGCGCTGCGCAGGGCGAGGCGGCGCATCTGCTTCGGCATCTTTTGGGAGTAATCGCGGGGCCTCGGGCCGAACACGTTGGCGCCCCCCTTCATGCTCGGCTCGCGCGTGCTGCCGTGCCTCGCGCGGCCGGTGCCCTTCTGTCGGTACGGCTTGGCGCCTCCACCGCGCACGGTGGCGCGGGTCTTGGTGCTGGCCGTGCCCTGTCTTCCATTGGCGAGCTGGCGCAGGTACGCCTGGTGCATGACGGGTACGTTGGGTTTCTCCTCGAAGATCGCGCTCGGGAGGTCGACCTCGCCGTTGCGCTCGCCGAGAGCGTCGAAGTACGGGGCTTGCACGGGCATGGTCTTCCTAGACCTTCCTCGGGTTCGGCTTGCCCGCCGGACCCTTGGGCTTGACCTTCTTGGTCGACTCCTTGACGAGCACGAGCGCCCCTTTCGCGCCGGGAACGCCGCCCCTGACCATCAGGAGGTTGCGGTCGGCGTCCACGCGGACGACCTTGTAGGCGCGGGCGGTGCTGCGCTCGTTGCCCATCTGACCGGACATGCGCACGCCCTTGAAGACGCGGGCCGCGTCCGTGGCCCCGATCGCCCCGGGCTGGCGGACGTTCATGGAGCCGTGCGACTCCGGGCCGCGGCTGAACTTGTGGCGCTTGATCAGGCCCTGAAAGCCCTTGCCCTTGCTCGTGCTCGTCACGTCGACGAGCTCCCCGGCCTTGAAGATCTCGGCGGTGATGTCCTGACCCTGCTCGAGGCCGTCGTAGTTGCGGATCTCGACCACGTGGCGGTGCGGATCCAGGCCGGCCTTCTTGAACTCGCCGAGCTGGGGGTTGTTCAGCTTTCCTTCCTTGACGGTGAGGAAGGCGATGCGGGCGGCCGAGTAGCCGTCCTTCTCGGTGGTGCGGAGACCGAGCACCTTGCAGGGTCCGGCCTCGAGGACCGTCACCGCGCTCGTGGTGCCGTCGGGGTTGAAGAGCTGGGTCATGCCCAGCTTTCTGGCGAGGAGGCCTTTCATCTCAGCTCTTGATCTCGATGCTCACGCCTGCGGGCAGGCTGAGCCGCATGAGCGCGTCGACGACGCGCGGGTTGGGGTCGAGGATGTCGACGATGCGCTTGTGGGTGCGCATCTCGAACTGCTCCCTCGAGTCCTTGTCGATGAACGGGGAACGGATCACGGTGAGCTTGCTGATCTCGGTCGGTAGGGGGATCGGGCCGGCAGTGCGCGCGTTCGTACGGCGGGCGGTGTCGACGATCTTGTCCGCCGCCTGGTCCAGCACTCGATGGTCGTAAGCCTTGAGCCGGATCCGGATCTTCTGCGCCACTGCCTGTCCTCTTTCCCCTTACCTATCTATCTGCCGATTACTTGACGACCTCGGTCGCCACGCCGGAGCCCACGGTCTTGCCGCCTTCGCGGATCGCGAACCTCAGCCCCTGCTCGATGGCGATCGGCTCGCCGAGCGTGATCTCCATGACCACGTTGTCGCCGGGCATCGTCATCTCGACGCCCTCGGGCAGCTTCACCTCACCGGTCACGTCGGTGGTCCGCATGTAGAACTGCGGTCGGTAGCCGCTGAGGAACGGCGTGTGCCGACCACCCTCTTCCTTGGTCAGGACGTAAACCTGAGCCTTGAACTGGGTGTGAGGCGTGATGCTACCGGGCTTCGCGAGCACCTGTCCACGCACGACGTCCTCGCGCTTCACGCCGCGGAGCAGCGTGCCCACGTTGTCGCCGGCCTGGCACTCGTCCATGTCCTTGTGGAACATCTCGATGCCGGTGACGACCGTCTTCGAGCTCTGCGGCTTGATGCCGACGATCTCGATCTCCTCGTTCTTCTTGAGCTTGCCGCGCTCGACGCGTCCCGTGGTCACCGTGCCGCGACCTTCGATCGTGAACACGTCCTCGATCGGCATCAGGAACGGCTTGTCGGCCGGCCGCTCGGGCTCGGGGATGTACGTGTCGACCGCGTTCATCAGCTCGAGGATCTTCGGCGTCCACTCCGGGTCGCCCTCGAGGGCCTTGAGCGCCGACAGGCGGACGATCGGGATGTCGTCGCCCGGGTACTCGTACTTGTTGAGCAGCTCGCGGAGGTCGAGCTCGACCAGCTCGAGGAACTCCTTGTCGTCGACCATGTCGACCTTGTTGAGCGCCACGACGAGGAACGGCACATTGACCTGGCGCGCGAGGATGATGTGCTCGCGGGTCTGCGGCATCGCACCGTCGTTCGCAGCCACCACCAGGATCGCGCCGTCCATCTGGGCGGCGCCGGTGATCATGTTCTTGATGTAGTCCTGGTGACCGGGGCAGTCCACGTGGGCGTAGTGGCGCTTCTCCGTCTCGTACTCCACGTGGGTGATCGAGATCGTGATGCCGCGCGCCTTCTCTTCCGGCGCCTTGTCGATGCGGTCAAACGGCGTGAATTCGGCCAGTCCCTTCTCTGACAGCACCTTCGTGATGGCAGCCGTCAACGTCGTCTTGCCATGGTCGATGTGACCTATGGTCCCGACGTTGAGGTGGGGCTTGGTCCGCTCGAACTTCTTCTTCGCCACTGTCTCCTCCTAACTTCTCCCAGTAGTGCGCCGGCCCACTGCCTCCGCGAGGTTGCCTGGCATCTCTGCGTAATGACTGAACTCCATCGAATACGTCGCGCGCCCCGAGGTCATGGACCGAAGCTCGGTCGCGTACCCGAACATCTCCGCCAGGGGGACGTGCGCGCGCACGTTCTGCGACGTGCCGCGGCCCTCCATGCCCAGGATGTGGCCACGCCGTGAGGCGAGGTCGCCCATCACGTCCCCGAGGTACTCCTCGGGCATGACTACGTCGACCTTCATGATCGGCTCGAGCAGGTAGGGCTGCGCCTTGTGCATGCCGTCCTTCACCGCCATCGAGCCGGCCACCTGGAACGCCATCTCGCTCGAGTCCACGGGGTGGTACGACCCGTCGACCAGCGTCACCGCGATGTCGACCACCGGGTAGCCCGCCGCGACGCCGCTCTGCAGCGCCTCGCGGATGCCCTTCTCGATCGCGGGGATGTACTCGCGCGGGATGCGCGCCTGCGTGATCTTGTCCTCGAATACGAACCCCGAGCCGCGCTCGCCCGGCCGTACGTCGACCTCGGCGTGGCCGTACTGGCCCTTGCCACCCGTCTGACGGACGAACCGTCCCACGCCCTTCGCGGGCCGGCGGACCGTCTCCTTGTAGGCCACCTGCGGCTTGCCCTGGTTGGCGTCGACGCGGAACTCGCGCAGCAGGCGGTCGATGATGATCTCGAGGTGCAGCTCGCCCATCCCTTCGATGATGGTCTGCCCCGTCTCGTCGTCGGTGTGGACCTTGAACGTCGGGTCCTCCTCCGACAGCCGCTGCAGCGCCATCCCCAGCTTCTCCTGGTCGGCCTTGGTCTTGGGCTCGATGGCGACTGAGATGACCGGCTCGGGGAAGATGATCGACTCGAGCAGGATGGGGTGCGACTCGTCGCACAGCGTGTCGCCGGTCGTCGTCGACTTCAGGCCGACGGCGGCGGCGATGTCGCCGGTGAAGATCTCGTCCACGTCTTCGCGCCGGATCGCATGCATGCGCAGGATCCGGCCGATGCGCTCGCGCCGGCCCGTGGAGGCGTTCATCACCGACGATCCCGCCTTCAGGCGCCCTGAGTAGACGCGGAAGAACGTCAGCTTGCCGACGCCCTGCGGGTCCATCTGGATCTTGAAGGCCAGAGCGGCGAAGGGCTCGTTGTCGTCGTGCTCCCGCACCTCGAGCGCCCCGGTCTTCGGGTGCTTGCCTTCCACCGCCGGCACGTCAGCCGGCGACGGCAGGTAGTCGACCACCGCGTCCAGGATGGGCTGCACGCCACGGTTGCGCAGTGCGGCGCCGCACAGCACCGGGACGAGCACGCCTTTCACGGTGCCGACGCGCAGGCCCTCCTTGATCTCCTCCTCGGTGATGTCCTGCTCCTCGAGGTACTTGTGCATGACGTTGTCGTCGAAGTCCGCGACCGCCTCGACGAGGTCGTGCCGATACTTCGAGACCAGGTCGGTCATGTCCGCCGGGATGTCGAGCGACTCGGTCGACTTGGTGCCGAGGTCGTCGGTGTAGAGCACCGCTTCCCTGCTCAGCAGGTCGACGTAGCCCTTGAACCCGGCCTCGGAGCCGATCGGCAGCTGGATGGGCACCGCCCGCGCGCCCAGGCGCGAGCGGATCGAGCCCAGCGAGGTATAGAAGTCCGCGCCGATCCGGTCCATCTTGTTGATGAAGGCGATCCGGGGCACGCCGTAGCGGTCGGCCTGGCGCCAGACCGTCTCCGACTGCGGCTCCACGCCCGCGACGGCGTCGAAAACAGCCACGGCGCCGTCGAGCACACGCAGCGAGCGCTCGACCTCCACCGTGAAGTCCACGTGTCCGGGTGTGTCTATGATGTTGATCGCGTGGTCGCGCCAGTTGGCGGTCGTCGCCGCCGACGTGATCGTGATCCCGCGCTCCTTCTCCTGGACCATCCAGTCCATGGTCGCGGCCCCCTCGTGGACCTCGCCCATCTTGTGGATCCGCCCGGCGTAGAAGAGGATCCGCTCGGTCGTCGTCGTCTTGCCGGCGTCGATGTGCGCCATGATCCCGATGTTTCGGACCTTGTCGATGGCGACGGGACGCTCCTGCATCTTCAGTGCCACGTTCATCTCTCGTCAGTACCGGAAGTGCGAGAAAGCTTTGTTGCTTTCGGCCATCCGGTGGGTCTCCTCTTTGCGCTTCACCGCCCCGCCGGTGTTCTGCGCAGCATCGAGAATCTCGAAGGCGAGCTTCTCGGACATACTCTTCCCGCCGCGCTGCCTCGCAAAACGCACGATCCAGCGCCGGGCCAGCGCCAGCCGGCGGTCCGGCCGGATCTCGACCGGCACCTGGTAGGTGGCGCCGCCGACGCGCCGGGGCTTGACCTCGAGCAGAGGCGTGGCGTTGCGCAGGGCCAGGTCGAAGACCTCCAGCGGCTCCTTCTTGGCCTGCTTGGAGGCGCGCGCGAGCGCGTCGTAGACGACCTTCTCCGCCGTCGACCGCTTGCCCCGGCTCATGACCACGTTGACGAACTTGGCGATCGCCTCGGACTGGTAGACCGGGTCGGGCGCGACGACACGCTTGACGGGACGGTTGCGGCGAGGCATCAGGCTGCCGCCTTGCCCTTTTCCCGCTTCGCTCCGTACTTCGACCGAGCCTTCTTGCGGTTCTTGGTACCCGCGGTGTCCAGGGTGCCGCGGATGATGTGGTAGCGGACGCCTGGCAGGTCCTTCACGCGGCCGCCGCGGATGAGCACGACCGAGTGCTCCTGCAGGTTGTGGCCGATGCCGGGGATGTAGGCAGTGACCTCGATGCCGGTGGTCAGCCGGACGCGGGCCACCTTGCGGAGGGCCGAGTTCGGCTTCTTGGGAGTCTGGGTGTAGACGCGCACGCAGACGCCGCGCCGCTGGGGCGAGCCCCGGAGCGCGGGCGCCTTAGACTTCGCTCGGGCCGCCTTGCGCCCAAGGCGGACCAACTGCTGGATGGTTGGCAAACGTTTCTCCGAATGACCGGCTGGATCCCAGGCGGCAGCAGCCGATTGGGCGACAAGCGATGAGTATACCCAAAACCCAGTACTTCGAAGCTCGCCCGGAGGTTGGCTCCCGGCCCCGGACGGTGCGCCTCCACCTCGCCGACCTGGACCTCCAGCTCCAGGCCGACCGGGGCGTTTTCGGCTCCAAAGGCGTCGACCTCGGGACGCTGGTGCTCCTCCGCGAGGCCCCCCTGCCTCCGGCCGAGGGCGAGATCCTCGACCTGGGCTGCGGCTACGGACCGATCGCCGTGACCCTGGCCCGGCGGGCGCCTGGGGCGCACGTGTGGGCGGTCGACGTGAACGAGCGGGCCGTGGAGCTGGCGCGGGCCAACGCCGCCGCCGCCGAGGCGTCCAATGTCACCGCCGCCACCCCTGACCAGGTGCCGGCCGGCCTCCGCTTCGAGGCCATCTACTCCAACCCGCCCGTCCGCGTCGGCAAGGCGCCGCTGCACCGCCTGCTGATGGACTGGCTGCCCCGGCTCAAGCCGGGGGCGGCGGCGTACCTGGTCGTGCAGCGCAACCTCGGCTCCGACTCGCTGGCCGCGTGGCTGGCGGAGCAGGGCTTCTCCGTCGCCCGGCTCAGGTCGAAGAAGGGCTACCGGGTGCTCGAGGTCCGCGCCGCTTCTTAACAGGCTGGGTAGACACGGCCTTGCGACGCGGCCAAGATCGCCGTAGGTTCGGCCGGCGGGGGAGGGCCCGGCAAGAAGAAGGGAGGGCCCCGCCAGGGGTGCATCTCAGGGTGCGGTGCGGAATCCACGCGAGTGCCGGCGAATGCGGGCTTCGACCGCCGGGCAAACCCGCGAGTGCCGGCGAATGCGGGCTTCGCCGGTCGCGGAAACACGCGAGAGCCGGCAGTCGCGGGCTCCCGGCAGCTACCCGCTGAACCTGTGCCCTCAGAACTGCCCGGCGAAATGGCAGGCCGCCACCTGGTCCACCGCTCCATGCGGCTCCAGCGGCGGCTCCACCTCGCTGCACACCCCCGGCACCCGCGCGATCGGACACCGCGGGTGGAATCGGCACCCTGAAGGCGGGTTCACCGGCGACGGGATCTCGCCCTTCAGCGTGATCGGCGCCCGCCCCTTCTCCACCATCGGGTCCGGCACCGGGATCGACGACAGCAAGGCCTTCGTGTACGGGTGCTGCGGCTTGTCGTAGATGTCGTTCCGGTCGGCGGTCTCGACCACCTTCCCGAGGTACATGACCGCGATCCGGTCCGACAGGTGGCGCACGACCGCAAGGTCGTGGGCGATGAACAGGTAGGTCAGCTGGAACTCGCGCTGCAGGTCCTGCAGCAGATTGATGATCTGCGCCTGGATCGACACGTCCAGCGCCGAAACCGGCTCGTCGCACACGATGAACGACGGGTTCACCGAGAGGGCCCGCGCGATCCCGATGCGCTGCCGCTGCCCTCCCGAGAACTCGTGCGGGTAGCGGTTGGTGAAGTTCGGGTTCAGGCCCACCAGCCGCAGCAGCTCCTGGACCCGCTTCCGGCGCTCGCGCAGGGTCCCGATCGAGAAGTTGTCCAGCGGCTCCTGCAGGATGTCGCCGACCGTCATCCGCGGGTCGAGGGACGCGAACGGGTCCTGGAAGATCATCTGCATCCGCCGCCGCACCCTCCGCAGCCGCGCCCCGCGGATCCGGGTGACGTCCTGGCCGTCGAACACGATCGACCCCGCCGTGACGGGCAGCAAGCCGGTGATGAGCCGCGCCAGCGTCGACTTGCCGCATCCCGACTCCCCGACCAGGCCCAGCGTCTCGCCGCGACGGATCTCCAGGTCCACCCCGTCCACGGCCCGCACCGCGAGGCCCCCAAACCCGCCCACCGGGAAGTGCTTGTAGACGCCAGAGACGCGGACCAGCACCGGGTCGGTGCGAGAACCGGCTAGCGGCGCCCTCTCAGCCGCCTGCACCGCGGCCTACCTCGCCGGCCCCCACCTCGCCGGCCCCGAGCTCGCCAACCGGCGCCTTCAGCTTCTCCGCCGCCTCCTTGGAGAGCGCGCTCTGCTTAGCAACCTCGGTGCTCTCCTCCTTGACGTTGCGCATCAGCACCCAGCACCGCGCCACCTGGTCGACCCCGACTTCCTCCAGCTGTGGCTCCGGGTCGACCTTGCACTTGTCGATGACGAATGGGCACCGTGGGTGGAACTTGCACCCCGGGGGCGGATGCGACAGGTCCGGCGGCATACCCTTGATCGACACCAGCCGGTCCTTTCGCGCCTCGTCCACGCGCGGCACGGACCGCAGCAGCGACCACGTGTACGGATGCTGCGGGCTCCTGAAGATCTGCTCGACCGGCCCCTCCTCGACGATCCGGCCCGCGTACATGACGATGATCCGCTGGCACAGCGACGCGACCAGCGCCATGTTGTGCGTGATCAGCATCATCGCGGTGTTCAGCTCGCGGTTCAGCTGCTTCATCAGCTGGATGATCTGTGCCTGCACGGTCACGTCCAGCGCCGTCGTCGGCTCATCCGCGATCAGCAGGTCGGGCTCGTTGGACAGGCCCATGGCGATCATCGCCCGCTGCCGCATGCCGCCCGAGAACTGGTGCGGATAGTCCTTGACGCGCGACTCGGCGGCCGGGACACGCACCCTCTTGAGCAGCTCGATCACCCGCGGCCGCGCGACCTTCTCCGTGAATCGCTCGTGCGCGGTCATCGCCTCTTCGATCTGCATCCCGACCTTCGTCACCGGGTTCAGCGACGTCATCGGGTCCTGGAAGATCATCGCCACGTCGTTGCCGCGGAAGTCCCTGATCTCCTCGTCCGTCATCTTGGTCACGTCCTTGCCGCGGAACAGGATCCGGCCGGACGTGATCCGCCCAGGGTCGGGGACCAGGCGCAGTATGGACAGCGCGGTGATCGTCTTCCCGCAGCCCGACTCGCCGACCACTCCGAGCGTCTCGCCCGCGTCGACATGGAAGGTCACCCCGTCGACGGCACGGACCACGCCGCGCGACGTGAAGAATTGGGTGTGCAGGTCTTCGACTTGAAGGAGGGTTTGGGCCAACTAGCGGCGCATGCGTGGGTCGAGGGCGTCGCGCAGGCCGTCGCCGATGAAGGAGAAGGCCAGCAGCGTGAACCCGATCGCCAGGGCCGGGAAGACCACGCCGGTCGGGTTCGGGTAGATCGCCTCGACGCCGTCGGCGACCATCTGTCCCCACGTCGGCTGCGGCGGCTGGATGCCGACGCCGAGAAAGCTCAGCACCGCCTCGAGGAAGATCGCCTGCGGGATGCCGAACGTCAGGGTGACGATGATCGGCCCCAGCGAGTTCGGCAGCAGGTGCCTGAGGATGAGCTTGAGCGGCGGCGAGCCTGAGGATCGCGCCGCCTCGATGTACTCCTTCTCCTTGATCGACAGCACCTGGCCGCGCACCAGTCGCGCCAGGCCGACCCAGTTGACCAGCGCGATGGCGCCGAAGATTGGTATCAGCTGGAAGAACCACGAGCCGCTCAGGCGCCACACCGAGACCACCACGAGCACGAAGAGCAGGTCAGGGAAGGCGTACCAGATGTCGGTGAAGCGCATGAGGAGGTTGTCGATCCGGCCGCCGAAGTATCCCGCCGTCAGGCCGATGGTGAGGCCGATCGGAAAGATGATCGCCTGCACGAGCAGGCCGACCGTCAGCGAAACCTCGCTCCCGATCATCAGCCTGCTGAGCGTGTCCCGGCCCAGGATGTCGGTGCCGAAGAGGTGGCCGTTCACCCCAGGCCCGGTCTCGATGCTGTCCACGTTCTGCTTGATCGGGTTCGCGAGGAGGCCGAAGTGGACGAGCAGAGGCGACACGAGCGCGACCACGATCAGGAACGTGATGATCGTCAGTCCGACGACCGCCAGCCGGTTGCGCCGGAAGCGGACCCACGCATCAGCCCACAAGCCGACCTGGACTTCGGGGACCTCCCAGTCGATCGGCGCCTGCTCCATGGCTGCGACTGGGATCGCCATCTAGGTCAGCCTCACCCTGGGGTCGATGAAGACGTAAAGGATGTCGACGATCAGGTTGGCGACCGCGATCACGAGCGAGAACAGGACCGTCGTCCCGAGGATCATCGGGTAGTCGCGCGAGTTGACGGCCTGCACGAACGCCCGGCCTATGCCCGGGATGCTGAACACCTGCTCGACGATCACGGACCCGGTGACGAGGAACGCGAAGGTCGGGCCCAGGGTGGTGACCACCGGGATGAGCGCGTTCTTCAGCACATGGCGAACCACGACCAGCCGCTCGGAAAGGCCCTTGGCCCACGCGGTCCGAACGTAGTCCTGACGGATCACCTCGAGCGTGCTCGCCCGGGTCAGGCGCGCCGTGTAGGCGATGGGTAACAGCGCCAGGGTCACCGCCGGCATGACCAGGTGGTCGTCGACCCCCCAGCCCCCGGCCGGTAAGAAGAACTCACCTCCCGTCCACTTGTACATGAGGACGGAGAAGAAGACGATCATCAGCGCCCCGATCACGAAGTTCGGGAACGAGGCGGCGAAGGTGGCGAAGCCCATCGTCGCGTAGTCGACGCGGCTGTTCTGGCGCAGGGCCGCGATCACACCAAGGCCGATGCCGAACGGCACGATCAGCGCGAAGGCGAGGACGCCGATGGTCGCGGTGTACGGCCAGCCGCCTCCGATCAGCTCGACGACGGTCTTGCCCTGGTACTGGTAGGAGAGCCCGAAGTCGAAGTGGAGCACGTTCCAGACGTAGAGCGCGAACTGCTCGTAGATGGGCCGGTTGAGCCCGTACTTCCGGTTCAGGTTGTCGATCACGACCTGGGAGAGCTGTCTTCCGCCGGCCTTGTCCCACGGGCTGCCCGAGGCGAGGTGCATGAGGGAGAACGTGATGACGATGACGAAGAAGACGACCGGGATCATCCAGAGCACCCGGCGGAGCACATAGACCCCGAGGCTCCCCAGCCGGCTGTCCGTCACAGCCGCGAACTGTTTGGGGAGCAGGGCGCCCCGCTTGGGGCGCCCTGCGATTACTGCCAAATCACTCCCGTGTCGTTAGTGCTTGAGGATGTACGCGTCGTGCCAGAAGAAGTTCCCCGGCAGGGACTGGTCGTCACCAGCGGTGATCGTAAGCCCACCGACGTACCCCTTGATGAGGTTGTACTCGTAGTCCTGGAAGATGAAGGCCACGGCCGCTGAGTTGATCAGCTGGTCCTGCGCCTTCTTGTAGTCGGCGTTGCGCTTGGCCTGGTCCAGCTCGGTGTCGGCCTGCTTGACCAGGTCGTCGTAGCCGGGAAGGTCCACGCAGCCCCAGTTCAGGCTGTGGCACGACGCCTTGAAGAAGATGTCGAACCAGTCCTGCTGGTCGGGGTAGTCCGCGCCCCATCCGTCCGGGCCGTAGATGTCGAAGTCGCCCTTGCGGATGCGGCTGGTCACGGTCTTGCTGTCGATGACCTCGAGCTGCATGTTCAGGCCGAGGTTGGTGTTCCACTGGTCGACGATGAACTGGTTCAGGGTCTTGTTGCGGGTCGTGTTGCGGGTCAAGAGCTTGAACTTGTTGAGGTCCGACGCCGAGACGCCGGCCTTCTGCAGCAGTTGCTTGGCCGCCGCCGCGTCGAAGGCCTGGGCCTTGTTCGACGGGTCGTAGCCGGCCATGCCCTTCGGGATGAAGGACAGGATCGACTGCTGGATGTCGTGCTGGACCTGCTTGTTCAGCTTGTCCCGGTCGATCGACTTGGCGAACGCCATCCGGACGTCCGGCTTGTCAAACGGGGTTCTTTTCGCGTTGAACGTCATCCAGAACGTGGTCAGCTTCGGGTAGACCTTCGCCTCTTTGCTGAGCTTGGGGTCGTTGCGGACCAGGTCCACGTTGGCGAGAGGTACGGTCATGGCGTCGAGGTCGCCGGTCTGGTACTTGGCGAACGCGGTGTTGGCGTCCTCGATGAACCACTCGGTGATCTTTGTGAACTTAGGCGCGCCGCCCCAGTAGTTCGGGTTCGGGACGAGCGTCACGTGGTCCTTGGAGACGATCTCCGAGATCTTGAAAGGACCGTTGCCGATGATCGTCTCGGCCTTCTGCGCCCAGACCTCCGGCTTGGTGGTGTCGCTGGACGAGAACGAGCCGCCCGCGGCCTTCTCGACGACGTCCTGGCGGATGGGCGAGGCGACCCACAGGGTCACGACCCACTTGAAGAACGCCGCCGGGTGCTGGAGCTTGATCACAAACGTCTTGTCGTCGGGCGCGGAAAGTCCGAGGCCCGACACGAACGTGTCGATCGCGCTCGCGCTGGAGACGTCGACGCTGCCGTAGCCGTCAGCGCCCGCGATCGTCGAGTCGAAGAACGGGTCGACGTAGCCGGCGGCCAGTGCCGGGTTCAGCAGGTGCTTGTACCCGTACACAAAGTCCGCGGCTTTGACGGCCTGCCCGTCGCTCCACTTCGCGTTCGAGCGAAGGGTGAAGGTGTAGGTCAGTCCGTCGCTGGAGACCTTGTAGCTTTCGGCCGCGCCGGGCTGCACGTCGGTGCCGTCCTTGTTCGACTTGAGCAAGGTCTCGAACACCTCCCGGCCGACGCCCGCCTCGTAGGTGTACGTCTGCTGGGTCGGGTCGTAGCTGTTCGGCTCGGTGCCGTCGTTGACGTTGAGGACCTGCTTGTCCGGTGACGCGAGGTCCTGGCTCTGCGGACCGCTAGTCCCGCCACAGGCGGTCGCGAGCACGATACCCGCAGTCGCGAGCGTGAACGCTCGAATGCCTGAACGAAGGTGCATACGCGTCTTACCTCTCAGATGGATCCTGCGGCCTTCTTCCCGAGAGCGCGGCGGCGCGCGGGGCGAGAGTGCGCCGGCAGCAGGTCTTACTCACAGCCTCTTCGGCCGACTCAAATTCTGTTGTGGGCGACTCACAAGTGTCAAGTTGTGATGAGAATCTGGCCGCGAACAACAGTTCGCCAACCCCTTAACATTCCCTAATGAGGCGCGATCGACAGCGCCACCGGGTCCAGCGCCCCCGGCCACTCGTCCAGCGGCGACGTGACCATCCCCCGCACGTAAGGCTGGACCAGGTACCAGCTGACGGTCTGGGCGAGGAACGCCACCGGCGCCTCGCTCACCAGCATCGATTGCGCCTGCAGGTACTCCTGGTCGCGGCGCGCAGCGTTGCCGTCCGTCCGCGCCACGCTCACGAAGTTGTCGAACTGCTGGTTGTGCCAGTACAGGATGTTGTCCGACGTGGTCAGGAACACGTCGTACCAGTCCGCCTGGTCGGGGTAGTCCGCGGTCCAGCCGCGCGGTCCCGTGATCTGGAACTGGCCTGACTCGAGATGCGAAGAAAGCGTGTTGGCGTCCAGCGGCTGGAGAGCGACCTCGATGCCAAGGTTCGCCTTGAGCTGGTCGTGCACGAACTTCGCCGTCGCCTTGGCCGAGTCCAGGGTCTGGTCGTAGGCGTACGTCAGGGACACCTGCTTTCCGGAAAGCCCGGACGCCGCGAGCGACGCCCGCGCCTGGGCGACGTCGAACTTCTGAGTGGTCAGGCTCGGCGTGTAGCCGTGCATGCCCCTGGGGATGAGCGTCGTCGCCGCCTCGCCTTCGCCCTGCAGGATCTCCTTGACGAAAGCGTTGCGATCGATCGCTTGAGCGATCGCCTGCCGCAGCCGCGGGTTGTCGAGCGGCGGCGAGTTCGTGCGGAACGCGATCCAGAACACGGTCAGGTTTGGCGTCTTGACCAGCTGCCGGCTCAACGTCTTGTCGCCCGCGACCGAGGCGGCCTGCGCGAGCTGCACGGTGGCCACGTCGAGCTCGCCTTTGCGGTATCTGTCCAGCGCGGTGGCGCCGTCGTTGACGATCGTGAAGTCGATTCGAGCCAGCGCCGGCCGGGGGCCCCAGTAGTAGGGGTTGCGCTCGACCCGGATGTGGTCGTTCCTGACCATCTCCGTGACCTTGAAGGGGCCGTTGGTGATGAAGCTGGCGGGCGCCGTCGCCCATTTGTCCCCGCTCTGGCTCACCACATCCTTCCGGATCGGAGCCGAAGCCGGAAGCGCAGCCAGCCAGACGAAGGCCGGGTATGGCTGCTGCAGCTGAACCTGGAAGGTGAGATCATCGACCGCCTTCAACCCGAGCGTACCGAGCGCCGAATCGATCGTCGCCTTGTCGCGCTGTGGGTCCATCAACGACACCTTCTCGCCGTTGAGGATCGCGTTCGCGAACAGCGTCTCGTCCGGCGCCGCGAGGCGCGGATCGACCAGGCGCTGCCATGCATAGATGAAGTCCTGCGCCTTCACCGGCGTGCCATCCCAGTACCTGGCGGACGGGCGCAGGTGGAAGACGTACGCGGTGCCGGCGCCGTTGACCTCGTAGCTCTGCGCGGCCGCCGGCTCGACGCCGCTCAGGTCCGGTTTCGGCTGGAGGAGCGGCTCGGAGACGGCGCGCAGGACCGCCGCCTCGTAGGTGTACTGAGTCTGGCCGGGGTCGAGCGACGCGGGCTGGTCTTCGAGCATCACCCGCAGGACCTGGTCCTTGGCGAGCTTGGGACCGCTGGTGACGCCCGTTTCGCACGCCGTCACGGCGATCAGCGGCAGGGCGAGGGCGCAGACGAGCCTTCGGCTCAGGGTCACCCCACGATCATACAAATGCAAAAGGGGCAACCCTGGCGGGCGCCCCCTTGTGCACGTACTGCTGACTCTAGCCCAACCCAGGCCGGTTGACTAGACCGATAGCGTCTCCAGGTCGATCGGCTCCTCCTCCAGGATCCGGGCGGCCTGCTCGCGCTGCTTCTTGTAGTAGTCGAGCCCCGTCCCGGCCGGGATCAGCTTGCCGATGATCACGTTCTCCTTGAGGCCCCGCAGGCGGTCGACCTTGCCCGAGATCGCGGCCTCGGTCAGCACCCTGGTCGTCTCCTGGAAGGACGCCGCCGACAGCCACGAGGTGGTGTTCAGCGCCGCCTTGATCAGGCCCAGGAGCACTGTCTGCGCGGTGGCGGGCTCACCGCCCTCCGCCAGCGCCCGGGCGTTGGCCTCCTCGTACTCCCACTGCGAGACGATCTCGCCAGGGAGCAGGCCGGTGTCGCCCGCCGAGTCGATGCGGACCTTGCGCATCATCTGCCGGACGATGACCTCGATGTGCTTGTCGTTGATGTCGACGCCCTGCGAGCGGTAGACCTTCTGGACCTCGTCCACCAGGAACGTCTGCACCGCCTCCTTGCCGAGGATGTGGAGCAGCTCTTGCGGTGAGATCGAGCCTTCGGTGATCTGCTGGCCGGCCTTGATCGTGACCCTGTGCCCGTCGCGGCGGTCGAGCTCGGGCCGGATGCGAACCTGGTGCGGGATCGGGTACTCGCGCACCTCTTCGTCGATGGTCCGGACGGTGATCTCCTTGGGCGCGACCACGATCTTGCCGGCGTGCCGTGTGCGAACGCCGTTGCCCTTGGAGTCGCGGGCCAGCTCCTGGCCCTCCATGACGTCGTCGCCGGTCTTCACCAGCGCCTCCATCTTGGTCTCGACCGGGTAGGAGACCTCGAACTCCTCCTTGGACGTCACGCGCACCTTGCGCGCTCCTTCCTGGCGGATGATCTCGAGCTCGCCGTCGATCTCGGAGATGATGGCCTTGCCCTTGGGGATGCGAGCCTCGAAAAGCTCCTCCACGCGGGGCAGGCCCTGGGTGATGTCCACGCCGGCGACGCCGCCGGTGTGAAACGTGCGCATCGTCAGCTGCGTGCCCGGCTCGCCGATCGACTGCGCGGCGATGACGCCCACCGCCTCGCCGATCTCGACCAGCTTGCCGGTCGCCAGGTTGCGACCGTAGCAGGTGCGGCAGACGCCCTCGCGGGCCTCGCACACCAGCACCGAACGCATCTTTACGGGCGTGGCCGCGGCGATGATCGCGCGCGCCGCCTCGTCGCTGATCGACTGCCCTGCGGGCACCAGCACCTTGCCACCAACCGAGACATCCTCGGCGGCAACGCGGCCGGCGATCTTCTCGAAGATGGGATCGTTCTTCGCCCGCTCCGGGGTGACGTCGCGGATCCAGATTCCGTTGGTGGTGCCGCAGTCCTCCTCGCGCACGATCACGTCCTGGGCGACGTCGACCAGACGCCGCGTCAGGTAGCCGGAGTCGGCCGTCCGCAGCGCGGTGTCGGCAAGGCCCTTGCGCGTGCCGTGGGTGGAGATGAAGTACTCGAGCACCGTCAGACCCTCGGTGAAGTTGGCCTGGATCGGGAGGTCGATGATCCGGCCCGTCGGGTCGGCCATCAGGCCGCGCATGCCCGCGAGCTGGCGGATCTGCTGGATGTTGCCGCGGGCGCCCGAGCCCATCATCATCCAGATCGGGCTGAACTTGTTGAACGCCTCCTCGGTGTCCTTGCCGACCTCCTCGTAGGCGCGCTGCCACAGCTCGATGACCTTGCGGTAGCGCTCGTCATCGGTCATGACGCCGCGGCGGTACATCCGCTCGACGTCCGCGACTTCCTTCTCGGTGCTGCGGATGATCTGCCACTTCGAGTCGGGGTGCGGGATGTCCATCGCGGAGACCGTGATCCCGGCCTGGGTGGCGTAGCGGAAGCCAAGACGCTTGATGTCGTTGACGACCGTGGCCGTGACATCGCTGCCGTACAGGCGGTACAGCTCGGCCACCAGCACGCGCAGGAGCTTGCGGTCGAAATGCGCGTTCTGGAACGGCAGGGGCTCCATGCTCGCTTCGTCCATTGGCTTGCGTCCGATGGGCAACGACTGGTTGAAGACCACACGCCCGGCCGTGGTGACGATCATGCGGTCACCAACCTTGACGCGGACCCACTCCTGCAGCTTTACAACCTTGCTCTCGAGAGCGAGGAGGACCTCGTTCTGGGTGCTGAAGATGCGCAGCTTGCTGGTGTCCGCAGGCTGGTCACCCAGCGTCGCGGTCAGCCAGTAACAGCCCAGGACCACGTCCTGAGTCGGCGCCACCACGGGGTGGCCGTCCGCCGCGGACAGGATGTTCTGCGAGGACATCATCAGGTTCTTGGCCTCGGCGATCGCGCCACTGAACAGGGGCACGTGCACGGCCATCTGGTCGCCGTCGAAGTCGGCGTTGAACGCCGCGCACACGAGCGGGTGGATCTGGATGGCCGAGCCCTCGACCAGGACCGGCATGAACGCCTGGATGCCCAGGCGGTGCAGGGTCGGGGCGCGGTTGAGCAGCACCGGGTGGTCGCGGATGACCTCGTCGAGGACGTCCCAGACCTCGGTCCGGCTGCGCTCGACCATGCGCTTGGCCGACTTGATGTTGGTTGTGTAGCCCTTGTTGACCAGCTCGCGCATCACGAACGGCTTGAAGAGCTCGAGCGCCATCTTCTTGGGCAGGCCACACTCGTGGAGCTTCAGCTCCGGGCCGACCACGATCACGGAGCGGCCCGAGTAGTCGACCCGCTTGCCGAGCAGGTTCTGGCGGAACCGGCCCTGCTTGCCCTTGAGCATGTCGGAGAGCGACTTCAGCTTGCGGTTGCCCGTGCCGGTGATGGCGCGGCCGCGGCGGCCGTTGTCGATCAGGGCGTCGACCGCCTCCTGGAGCATGCGCTTCTCGTTGCGGACGATGATCTCGGGCGCCCCGAGCTCGAGCAGCCGCTTCAGGCGGTTGTTGCGGTTGATCACGCGGCGGTACAGGTCGTTGAGGTCGGAGGTCGCGAACCGGCCACCATCCAGCTGGACCATCGGCCGCAGCTCGGGCGGGATGACCGGCAGCACCTCGAGCACCATCCACGTCGGGCTGGCGTTCGACTTGCGGAAGTCCTCGACGACCTTGAGGCGCTTGATCGCCTTCTGCTTGCGCTGGCCTGACGAGGAGCGCGATTCCTCGCGCAGGCGGTACATCTCCGCGGTCAGGTCAATGCGCGAGAGCAGGTCGCGGACGGCCTCGGCGCCGATGCCGGCGCGGAAGGCGCGGCCGAAGCGCTCCTGGAAGTCCCGGTACTGGGTGTCGGTCAGGATCTGCTTCGCGTGCAGCGCCTCGAGGTCGGTACGCGTGGCCTCGATCTCCTGCTGCAGCTGCTCGAGCTGGCCCTGGATCTCCTCGCGTTCGGACTTGGTGGCGGACTCGATCTCCGACTCGAGCGCCTTCTTGTCGGCGTCGAGCCGCTCCTTGGCCCGCTTCTGCGCGGCTTTGGTGTTGGCCTCGAGCTTCTCGATCTTCTCCTGCACCTTGGCGAGCACGCCGCGCGACATCTCGCGCGACATCAGGTCGCCCTTGTCGATCACGACCTCTTCGTCGCCGTCCAGCCCGACGGTCATCTGCCGTCGAGACTTGGTGCCGATGCCCGTCTTGATGTGCTCAGTCGCCTTCTTGCCCTGCGTGGTGAGCTCGTCGACGGCCTCCTGCAGCTCCTCCTCGAGCCGAGAGACCTCGGCATCGACCTCGCCCTTCAGCTTCTTGGCCTTGGCGTCGTGCTCCTGGCGCATCTCGCGCGCCTTGGCGTCGACGTCCGCGCGCAGGCGTACGGCCCGCTCGTCCTTGTCCATGTTGAGGACGGCGAGCATGTCCTGGCGCACTTCCTCGTGGACGTCGGTGACGATGTAGTTGGCGAAGTAGAGGATCTTCTCCAGGTTGCGCGGCGACATGTCGAGCAGCAGGCCCATGCGGCTGGGGATGCCCTTGAAGTACCAGACGTGGCTGACCGGCGACGCGAGCTTGATGTGGCCCATGCGCTCGCGGCGCACCTTGGACCGCGTCACCTCGACGCCGCACTTGTCGCAGATGATGCCCTTGTAGCGGTAGCGCTTGTACTTGCCGCAGTGGCACTCCCAGTCCCGGGTCGGACCGAAGATGCGCTCGCAGAACAGACCGTCGCGCTCCGGACGGAGCGTGCGGTAGTTGATCGTCTCCGGCTTCGTGACCTCGCCGTGCGACCACGACATGATCGTGTCGGGCGACGCCAGCGACAGCTTCAGCGCGTCAAAGTTCTCTAGCTTCAACATTTATTCCGCGGAATCCTCCCCGAGTTCCTCTCTTTCCAACGAGATTCCAAGGTCCAGCGGGATCTCTGGAATGTCCTCCTCCGACAGAACGATCTGGCGCTCGTCCTCGCTCAGGATCTCGACCCCGAGCGCGAGCCCCTCCAGCTCCTTGACCAGGACTCGGAACGACTCCGGAATGCCGGCCTCGAGCGTGTTGTCACCCTTGACAATCGCCTCGTAGGCCTTGACGCGGCCGACGATGTCGTCCGACTTCACGGTCAGGATCTCCTGCAGGACGTGCGCGGCGCCGTAAGCCTCGAGCGCCCACACCTCCATCTCGCCGAAGCGCTGGCCGCCGAACTGCGCCTTGCCGCCCAGCGGCTGCTGGGTGACCAGGCTGTACGGACCGGTCGAGCGGGCGTGGATCTTGTCTTCCACGAGGTGCGCCAGCTTGAGCATGTAGATGTAGCCGACGGTCACCGGCTCGTCGAACTCCTCGCCGGTGCGCCCGTCCCGAAGCCGGACCTTGCCGTCCACCGGCAGGCCGGCCTTGCCCAGCTCACTGACGATGGTCGCCATCGGCGCGCCGTCGAAGACGGGCGTGGCGACCTTGATGCCCAGCGTGTGCGCCACCCAGCCCAGGTGGGTCTCGAGGACCTGGCCCAGGTTCATGCGGCTCGGCACGCCGAGCGGGTTGAGAACGATGTCGACCGGGGTCCCGTCCGGCAGGTACGGCATGTCCTCCGACGGCATGATCCGGGCGACGACGCCCTTGTTGCCGTGGCGGCCCGCCATCTTGTCGCCGGCCGAGATCTTCCGCTTCTGGGCGATGTAGACCCGGACCATCTCGTTGATGCCGGGGCCGAGCTCGTCCTTGTTCTCGCGGGAGAAGACCTTGACGTCGACGACGATTCCGCGCTCGCCATGCGGCACGCGCAGGCTCGAGTCGCGCACCTCGCGCGCCTTCTCACCGAAGATCGCGCGGAGCAGCCGCTCCTCGGCCGACAGCTCGGTCTCGCCCTTGGGCGTGATCTTGCCCACCAGGATGTCGCCCTGCTGGACCTCGGCGCCGATGTAGACGATGCCGCGCTCGTCGAGGTTGCGCAGCGCGTCGTCCGCCACGTTGGGGATGTCGCGAGTGATCTCCTCGGGGCCGAGCTTGGTCTCGCGAGCCTCCGACTCGTACTCCTCGATGTGGATCGAGGTGTACATGTCTTCCTTCACGACCCGCTCCGAAAGCAGGATCGCGTCCTCGAAGTTGTAGCCCTCCCACGGCATGAAGGCGACGAGCACGTTGCGGCCGAGCGCCATCTCACCGTTGTCGATCGCGGGACCGTCGGCGAGGATGTCGCCCTTCTCCACGCGCTGTCCGGGCTTCACCACCGCGCGGTTGTTGAGGCATGTCCCCTGGTTGGACCGCGCGAACTTCTGCAGCGGGTAGTGCTTCTCGGGTCCCCCGCCGTCCGGCTTGACGACGATCTCGAAGACCGGCGTCGCGTGCACGTTTTTCATCTCTTTCGGGTGCGCCACGTCGACGACCGTCCCCACGACGTCGGCGACGATCATCTCGCCCGAGTCCTTGGCGGCGTAGTACTCCACGCCCGTGCCCACGAGCGGCGCGTCGGTGACGAGCAAAGGCACGGCCTGGCGCTGCATGTTCGCGCCCATGAGGGCGCGGCCCGCGTCGTCGTGCTCGAGGAACGGGATCATGGCCGTCGCCACCGAGACGATCTGCTTCGGCGACACGTCCATGTACTGGATGTTCTGAATCTCTTCGATCTTGAAGTCGCCGCGAGCCCGGGCGGGCACGCGCGCGTCTACAAATGTCTCTTCCGGGGTGAGGGCGGCGTTGGCCTGCGCGATGCCGAACATGTCCTCCTCGTCGGCGGACAGGAACTCGACCTCATCAGAGACCCAGGGCACGATGTCGACCGAGGCCACACGCGCCTTCAGCAGCTTCTGGATCGCTTTGTCGTCGAGGACCTCGTGCGCGGCAAGAACCTCGGTCCCCTTCGCGTCGACGGCCGGGCGGCGCAGCGCGCGCCCGACGAACTTGCTCGCCGTGGCCTGGTTGATGGAGACGCGGTTGTAGACCCGGCGGAACGGTGTCTCGATGAAGCCGAACTCGTTCACCTTGGCGTAGGTCGCCAGGTTGCCGATCAGGCCGATGTTCGGGCCCTCCGGGGTCTCGATCGGGCAGATGCGGCCGTAGTGGCTGTGGTGCACATCGCGGACGTCGAAGCCCGCGCGCTCACGCGACAGGCCACCGGGACCCAGCGCTGAAAGCCGGCGCTTGTTCGTCAGCTCGGACAGCGGGTTGTGCTGGTCCATGAACTGCGACAGCTGGCTGGAGCCAAAGAACTCTTTGATCGCCGCGACGACGGGGCGCGCGTTGATGAGCGACGCCGACGTGACCGTGTGCGGGTCACTGATCGTCATGCGCTCCTTGATGATCCGCTCCATGCGGATCAGGCCCATGCGGAACTGGTTCTGCAACAGCTCGCCGACCGCGCGGACGCGGCGGTTGCCGAGGTGGTCGATGTCGTCGGGGATCTGCTTCTCGCGCGGTGCGTTGTTCAGCTCGATGAGCTTGCGGATGAACGCGATGAAGTCGCCCTTCTCCAGGATGCGCAGCTCGCGCATGCGCACGCGCTCGAGGATGTCCTCCTCGTCGCGGCCCAGGCGCTTGTCCACCTTGTAGCGGCCGACGCGGCCGAGGTCGAAGCGCCGCGGGTTGAAGAACAGGGACTGCAGCAGGTTGCGCGCGTTGTCGACCGACGGCGGGTCGCCGGGCCGGACGCGGCGGTACAGCTCGAGCAGCGCGTCGTCCGTCTTGGTGGTCGTGTCCTTCTCGAGCGTCTGCTCCAGGTAGCGGTGCTCGGGGTTGTTGTCGACATCGCCGAAGAGCTCCGCGAGCGCGCGCTTCTGCGCCTCGCGGTCGCTCTCGGTGCCCTTCATCTGGGGCAGCTCGAGCGCCTTGAGCAGGACGGTGACCGGCACCTTGCGCTTGCGGTCGATCTTGACCGTCAGCAGGTCCTTGGCCGAGGTCTCGATCTCGAGCCACGCGCCGCGGTTGGGGATGAGCTTGGCGCCGAAGAGCTTGCGGCCCGTGTTCGGGTCCTCGGCGGCGGTGAAGTACACGCCCGGGGAGCGCACGAGCTGGGAGACGACGACCCGCTCGGTGCCGTTGACGATGAACGTCCCCTCCTCGGTCATCATCGCGAAGTCGCCCATGTAGACCTCGCTTTCCTTGATCTCCCCCGTCTCCTTGATGGTCAGCCGGGTGCGGATGCGGAGCGGCGCCGCGTAGGTCATGTCGCGGTTGCGGCACTCCTCGACCGAGAACTTCGGCTGCCCGAACTCGTAGTCGAGGAACTTCAGCTCGAAGTTCTTGCCGGTGTAGTCGGTGATGGGGTTGATTTCGTCGAAGAGCTCACGCAGGCCTTCGTTCTTGAACCAGGTGAACGACTCGAGCTGGGTGGCGATCAGGTCTTTGAGCTCGACCAGGTTGGGGATGCGGCCATAGCTGAGGCGCGCGGGGGCTCTCATCTCTGAGATCAATTCGGTTCTCCTTCCAGGAAAAAGGGCGCGCTCAGCTAAGGGGCTTCGTGAGCGGCCGGGACGTGCACAAACGGCGAGTATACGACAAGTTACCCCTCTTTAGGGGCGCTTAAACAGACCGGGCTGGAAGGCGCCCGGCCTTGGTTTCCGGGCACTATACCACCACATGGACCTACCCGCCGCCCAGAAAGGAGAGGGCCGCGGTGGTGCCGCGGCCCCCTTGGATTCTCGAACTAGCTGCTGCTCCCCACCCGCCTGACGGCGCCGATGGGATCGTTCGTCCCGGCCGAGAACACAGTCACATAGATCGCCCCGTCACCGCCCTGGGCGATGCCGCCCGGGAACGGGAGCTGGCCGCCCCCGATGTGCTCGATCTCGCCCGGGTTCGAGAACGGTATCCGGACGATGTCACCTGGAGGCCCAGCCTGGTTGAACCGGAACATCTCCGTGGCCCAGAAGTTGCCGGCCGAGTCGAAAGCGCAAGCCGTGACCGTCGTCAGGCCGCTCGCCCACAGGTGGGCGGCAGTGAGGTAGCTCTCCCCAGACCTGGGGTCGACGCGGTAGACGTGCGAAGAGCCCTGCTGGACGAAGTTGCGCAGCAGGTCCAGAGTGCCGATGTACAGCGCGCCATCAGGTCCTTCCGCAGCGCAGGTGGGAGTCGAGTCCCGAACGGGCAGGTCGCCGGAAGGTGTCTCGTTCGGGATGTATGCGATCACCCTCACGCTGCCGTCCGCGTTGACGACGCTCACGGTGTTGGCGCCGGCGTCGATCACATATGTGTTGCCCGACGCCGCTGAGCCGCCGTGCGTGACAAGAACGCCGTACGGGTTGGAGTCGGGGAAGTCAGAGGGGAAAAGGTCACTGTGAGCGGCGGTCCAGTCGTACTCCTGATCGCCGACGTCGGCGCGGTCCGTGGCGGCGCCCGTAAGAGCGTCCATCCTGAACAGGTGGCCCGACACGCCGTTGTCGACCTCATGCGAGTTGAGCGTCTCGATCATCAAGATCTGGCAGCCATTCCTCGCGCCAGCGCTGGCTTGTGTGCAGCCGGTGCCGACCGCGCTGAGGCCTGCCGGTCCCAGCACGTCCACGCCTGGACCCTCCTGGGCCCACACAGCGGCGAAGGGCGTGGACCACACGCGCTGCGCCGACGTGCCAAGGCTGTACTTGTCGACCGCACCCTGCGTCATGCCGAACGGTCCCGACCCCGCCAATCCGGACTCCGCGACATACATGCCGCCGCGGCCGTCGAAAGCAATGCCACGCGGCAGCTTGAGGCCGCTAACGACGGTGCTGATAGTCCACCCACTCGCAAGCGCGGCGCTGGTCGAGAGCAGCCCCGATAGCACCAATGCCAGCGCGCTCGCGAACACGATCAAGCGGCGAAAGCCATTCATCTCCCTTGCTCCCTCTGGCGGGCGCCTTCCCTTTCGTCGCGCCAGACTCCACCCCTCCGACGCGCGACGCACCCGACGATCCGGAGAAGCGTAGGCTCGATCGGCGGCACTGTCAAACCTTCGAACATGCCCTTCGGAGATGCCCCGAGTTAGCCTTCTTTGACGATGCCTGACTGGACTGCGCTGCGGGCCGAGTTCCCCCTTTTGGACCGATGCGTCTACTTCAATGCTTGCTCTCTCGGGCCTCTTCCGCGGCGAGGTATGGCCGCCCTCCAGAGCTACGCCGCCGACTGGGACGCCCAAGGCACCCCGGTCTGGTTCACCACCTGGCTGCCCCTCCTGGAACGGTTCCGGGCCCGGGTTGGCGACCTGCTGAACGCCCCGTCCGGATCGACCGCGATCGCCCCGTCGGTGTCGGTCGCGCTGACCACGCTTGCCACCGGCCTTCCCCTGCCGCCCGGGCGGGACAAGGTCCTGATCGGCGAGCTCGACTTCCCGACCATCGGCCACCAGTGGCTCTCCAGGCCGGGTTTCCAGGTCGAGTTCGTGCCCTCGGAGGACGGCATGACCATCCCACCTGAGGCTTTCGCCGAGCGCATCGACTCCCGGACCGCGCTGGTGGCGACGACCCACCTCTTCTACACGACTGGCTACCTGCAGGACGTCCGCGCCATCGCCGCCGCCGCCCACGCCTCCGGCGCGCTTTGCCTGATCGACGGCTACCAGACCTGCGGCTGCGTGCCACTGGACGTGGCGGAGATGGACTGCGACGCCTTCGTCGGCGGCTGCCTGAAGTGGGTCAGCGGCGGGCCGGGCAACGCCTTTCTCTACGTCCGCCCGGAGCTGATCCCCCGCGTCCGCCCCCAGGGCACCGGCTGGTTCGCCACCCGCGATCCGTTCTCGTTCACCCTTCAAGAGCTGGTATGGGCCGACGACGCCCGCCGCCTGGAGACCGGGACCTGGGCGGTGGGCTGTCACTACGCGGGGCTGGCCGGCCTGGAGATGGTGCTCGACGTGGGCGTCGCCAACATCCAAGAGAGGCTCCGCGACCTGACCGACCGGATCCTGGAGCGCTGCGACGAGGCGGGCGTCAAGACCTTCACGCCGCGAGAGCGTTCGAAGCGCTGCGGCATCGTGACTCTCGAGTGCGACCGGCCCGAGGAGGTTGAATCACGCCTCCTCGCCGCGGGCGTCATCGTCGACTCGCGCCCCGGCCGCGTGCGCCTGTCACCTCACTGGTGCGTCACCGAAGACGAGCTGGAGCGCGGCATGGACCTGGTGCTGGACCAGGTTCAGGCGGCCGCTCGGACTAGGAGCTGACCCCGGGCTTCGAGACGTCGATGTCGAGGGGGCCCGCGCCCGCGTAGGCAACCATGCCGACGATTCCCAGACCGACGACGTGCAGGATGAGGACGGCCGCAAACCAACCCACGGCGCGCTGCCTCCACAGGCGGACCAGGGCCGCGATCCAGCACACGACCATCGCCGCCGCCAGCACCTCGATGATCACGATCAGCCCGGTGAGGTTGGGGTCTGTGAGCGACAAAGGATCGGCGCCGGCGTAGCGGCGCGCGACAACGAAGGCCATCAGGCCGATCACCCAGACGAACCAGGCTGCGATGTAACAGCTGGTGGCGGTGTTCTTGGCTATATACCGGTAACGCTCAAGCAGCCCAGCGTCGCTCTCCCCATCGGCGTTTGACCATGACCGACCGGTCCGGCGGGATGAGCTTCAGCCGGCCACCTGACAAGACGATCTGCCATCCGCCTTCGTGCACCAGCCGGTGGTGGTAGAAGCACAGGGGAATCAACCTCGGCAGGTCGGTCTTGCCGCCTTCCGCCCAGAAGTCCAGGTGGTGGGCGTGCGTCCAGCCGATGGGGCGGTCGCACCCAGGCCACGCGCAGGTCTTGTATCGCGCCCTCAACCCGCGCCACTGCGCCGGCTGCGCGGTGCGCCTGGCGCGGCCGACGTCGACCACCATCGCGTCAGCCTTCAGCACCCGGTGCATGATGCTGTCGCAGGCAAGGCGCTGCACGGTCTTGCTCGAGATCGGCGTCCCCTCGCCCAGCTCCGATGCCGCGGCCCCAAGCTCGCCCTTCAAGCCTTCGATCGTGGTGTGGACTGCAACGTGCGGGCGCGCACCATTGCGCTTCGGCGCGATGCCTTCGTCGAGCGTGTGCTGCGCCAGCTCGACGAGTGCGTCCGCCCGTCGCTGCTTCGGCAAGCGGTCGTCGTTCGCGCCCAATGGGCGAGCAAGCGCCTCGATCGCGGTCTTGACCAGGATCCCCGCGCTCGGCTCCAGCCACCCGTCGATCCGGAACATGTCGCCGCACTCGCTGATGAAGATCTGGCGGCGAGCGTGAGCATCCTCTACCTTCGCGTTGAAGCCCGCCGGGTCGACCCCGTGCCAGGTGAACGCGGCCTCACGAGCCAGGTTCTTGAGCGACAGCCGGCGCGCGTTCTCGACCCACTCCTCCTCGTCGAGTTCACATCCGGCCTCGGCGACGCGTTCGTTGAGGTGGCAGACCACCGACGCCGCCTGGAAGCCGATCTCTCCTGCTTCCAGGGCGCCGGCAAGACGAGACATCTTGGGCAGCTGCTCGCCGATACAGATCCTGTCGGCGGCGGCGTTCTTCGACATCTGGCACCGGCTGGCCACCCAGCCCACTGGGCTGTGGCCCGTCAAGAGGTGCTCACCGCGCCGTTTGGAAGCGACGACCACCCGGCAGAGCTTGGCCTGCAGCCTGTCACCCAGCCTGGAGAGCTCCGAAGGATCGACGAAGTCGTCGTCCTCGGCCTCCAGCTCCTCGATCGCGGCGCGCAGGTTGCGCATGTACAGATCATACGAATTTCGGTTCGAAAATCCATATATACTCTGTGAATTGACATTGATTTCTGTAACCCAAGCCCGACTCCGCCTCCCCCTTCACAGTCTAATCCGCCAAACGTTCTATCTGCGTGACGTCTCGCCAAGGCCACCAAACCTCTCCCCTGGGCCTCCCACCCCACATCACCGCCTGCCTCTTCGACCTCGACGGCGTCATCACCCAGACCGCCACCGTCCACGCTCGCGCCTGGAAGCAAGTCTTCGACGCCTTCCACATCCCCTTCCAGCTGCCCGACGACTACGACGCGTACGTCGACGGGAAACCAAGAACCGACGGCGTCCGCGCCGTCCTCGCCGCCCGTCACGTCCCCGCGACCAAAGACCTCGTCGACCAGATCGCCACCAGCAAGGACCATCTCTTCGTCCAGCTCATCCAGCGACACGGAGTCGAGACCTATCCGAACTCCGTGCGCTACGTCGAAGCCGTGCGTGCGGCCGGCATGCGCAGCGCGGTCGTCTCCTCGAGCAAGCACACGACCGATGTCCTCGAGGCCGCGCACCTGACCCACCTCTTCGACGCCCAGGTCGACGGCAACATCGCCGAGCGCGAGCATCTCCGCGGCAAGCCCGCCCCCGACACCTACCTACGTGCAGCGCGGCTGCTGAACGCGCTGCCCAACAACGCCGCCGTCTACGAGGATGCCCTCGCCGGAGTCGAGGCGGGCAGGGCCGGTCAATTCGGCCTGGTCGTCGGCGTCGATCGCGCCCACCATGCGGACGCGCTCATGAAACACGGTGCCGACATCGTCGTCCGCGATCTCGGCGACCTGCTGAGTGACCAGGCGGCGTGATCAAGAGCGGCCGCTTTGAGTGCCGGCCCTGGGCGGTCTGCGAGACAGCGCTCGACCTCGACCTGCTCGGGCAGACCGAGTCCCTCTTCGCCCTCTCCAACGGCCACATCGGCTGGCGCGCCAACCTCGACGAGGGCGAGCCCCACTCCATCGCAGGCTGCTATCTCAACGGCGTCTACGAAGAGGTCCCGCTCCCTTACGCGGAGACGGCGTACGGCTACCCCGAGGCCGGCCAGACGATCGTCAACGTGACCGATGGCAAGGTGATCCGCCTTCTTGTCGACGACGAGCCGTTCGACGTCCGCTACGGCACCCTCCACGCGCACGAGCGTACCCTCGACTTCCGGACCGGGGTGCTGACCCGCACCGCGGAGTGGGAATCGCCCACCCACAGCCGGGTGCGGGTGCGCTCGACCCGAATGGTCTCGCTGGTGCACCGCGCGCTTGCCGCGGTTCTCTTCGAGGTCGAGCCCCTCGACGACGAGGCCGACCTAGTCCTCCAATCCGAGCTGATCGCCAACGAGCCCGTCGTGGGCAAGGGGGCGAGTGATCCCCGCGCGGGGGAGATCGTCGAAGACGCGCTCGCGGCCGAGCTCGACGCCGTGACCGACAAAGGCGCGGTCCTCGTCCACTCGACCAAACGCAGCAAGCTCCGCCTCGCCGCCTCCATGGACCATCTCGTGCGCGCGCCCCGCGGGGTCGCCATCAGGTCCGAATCGCACCCGGACCACGCTCGGTTCACTGTCATGGCGAAGGTGAAGCCCGGCCAGCGCGTCACCCTCGTCAAGTTCGTCGCTTACGGCTGGTCGAGCCTGCGCTCGATCGCCGCCCTCCGCGCGCAGGTCGAAGGCGCGCTCGCCACCGCCAGGCACCACGGCTGGAGGGGCCTGGCGGACGCCCAGCGCGGATACCTAGCGGATTTCTGGGCTCGCGCCGACGTCGAGCTTGAGGGCGACGACGAGGTGCAGCAGGGCATCCGCTTCGGCATGTTCCACGTCCTCCAGGCCGCCGCCCGCGCCGAGCAGCGCGCCATCCCCGCCAAGGGACTGACCGGGCCGGGCTACGACGGCCACACCTTCTGGGACACCGAGACGTTTGTCCTGCCGATGCTGACCTACACGGCGCCCAAGGCGGTCGCCGACGCTCTGCGCTGGCGGCACTCGATCCTCGACCGCGCCCGCCGCCGTGCCCGCGAGCTCGGGCTCGAGGGCGCCGCGTTTCCCTGGCGGACGATCCACGGGGAGGAGTGCTCCGGCTACTGGCCCGCGTCGACGGCCGCCTTCCACGTCAACGCCGACGTCGCGGACGCCGTCCTGCGCTATGTCACGGCGACACGCGACGGGCGCTTCGAGCGCGAGTACGGCGCCGAGCTGCTGATCGAGACCGCGAGGCTGTGGGCCTCGTTGGGGCACTTCGACCGCGATGGCAAGTTCCGCATCGACGGCGTCACCGGCCCCGACGAGTACAGCGCGCTCGCGGACAACAACCTGTACACGAACCTCATGGCGCAGCGGAACCTCGTCGCCGCCGCGGCGGCAGCGCGTTCCAACCGGGTGGTGGCGAAGCGCCTGAAGGTGACGGTCGCCGAGACCGAGCGGTGGCGGAGCGCCGCGGAGAACGTCTACATCCCCCACGACCCCGACCTGAAGATCCACAAACAGGCAAGCCAGTTCACCGACCACGAGGCCTGGGAGTTCGCAAAGACGCGCCCCGACCAGTACCCCCTGTTCATCCACTTCCCCTACTTCGACCTCTACCGCAAACAGGTGGTGAAGCAGGCCGACCTGGTGCTCGCGATGCACCTCCGCGGCGACGCGTTCAACGCCGAGGAGAAGGCGCGCAACTTCGCCTACTACGAGGCGATCACGGTGCGCGACTCATCGCTGTCGTCGTGCACGCAGGCAATCATCGCCGCTGAGGTCGGCCACCTCCAGCTGGCTCACGACTACCTCGGTGAGGCGGCGCTGATGGACATCGACGACCTCGAGCACAACGTCCGCGACGGGGTGCACATGGGCTCGCTCGCGGGCGCCTGGCTCGCGGCCGTGCACGGCCTCGGGGGCATGCGCCACCACGGCGACTCGCTGGGCTTCAGTCCGAGACTGCCGCCGCGGATACGCCGGCTCACGTTCCGCGTCGGCTTCCTCGGGCGCCTGATCAAGGTCAGCCTCAACCACGAGCGGGTGACATACACCATGATGTCCGGCCGTGCGCTCACGTTCGACCACTTCGGCAAGCCGGTGCGCCTCACGACACGCGCCCCGGTGATCCGGCCGATCCCTGCTCTGAGAGCGGGGCCGGCGCCGAAGCAACCACCGGGCCGGGAACCGGCCCGACGCGGTCGCTCTCAGCCGCGAAAACTGAGGCCGGCTACTTCAGCTCCGCGGTCGCTCCGGCTTCCTTCAGCCTCGCGACCGCCTTCTCGGCGTCGGCCTTCGAGACGTTCTCCAGGACCGGCTTCGGCGCGGCGTCGACGAGGTCCTTCGCCTCCTTCAGACCGAGCTGCGTGAGCTCGCGGACGGCCTTGATCACGTTGATCTTGCTGTCGCCGACCGCGGTCAGGGTGACCGTGAACTCCGTCTGCTCCTCTTCCGGCGCCGCGGCCTCGCCGCCACCGGCCGCGGGGCCCGCCGCCGCCGCCACCGCCACGGGCGCGGCCGCCTTGATGCCGAACTCGTCCTCGATGGCCTTCACGGCCTCGACCACGTCCAGGATGCTCCAGCCCTTGAGAGCCTCCACGAAATCCTTCGGGGTGATCTTCGTCGCCGCCATTCCTACGCTGCCTCCAGTTTTGTCTTGTACGCCTCGAGCGCTCCGACGAGCTGCTGAAGCGGGGTTTGCATGATTCCGACGAGCTGGCCCACCGGGGACTGAAGAGTGCCCATCAGCTGGGCGATGAGGGATTCACGCGACGGCAGGTCGGCCAGCTGCTTGACCTGGTCGGGCGTGAAGACGCGGCCCTCGACGAGGCCGCCTTTGACGTCGAGCTTGAGCCGCGTCGCGCGCAGCCACTCGTTGATCAGCTTCGACGGCGCGCTCAGGTCGTCGTACCCGAACGCGATCGCGACCGGTCCCTCCAGCTCCGCCTGCAGAGCTGGCACCCCCGCGGCGTCGGCGGCGCGCCGGGCCAGGGTGTTCTTGATGACGCGGTACTCCACGTCGCCGGTCCGCAGCTTGCTGCGAAGGTCCTGGATCTGGACGACGGTCAGGCCCCGATAGTCGGTCAGGAGCGCGACCTTCGCCTTCTTCAGCTTCTCCGTCAGCAGGTCGACCTGCTCCGCCTTCTGTTCCTTGCGTGCCTTGGGCAATGAAAAATCCTCCCCGCCCAGACCGCTCACAAGGCAGGAAGGATCGTCGCGTCCTTCACTTACGGATGCCTCGGTAGGAGATTAAGGCCGCTCGCTCGGCCACCTACGGTCTAGGGCAGGCCGTGGATTATACGGAGGACCCGGGGTGCTTCGCCTCCCACGCCTCGCGCAGCAGCTCGGTGAGGATGAGGTCCCGCCACTCGCCGTCCACGAACCGGTCCTTGCGCCAGCGGCCGGCCTCCACGTACCCACACGCCGCCTGCGCACGCGCGCTCGCCTCGTTGCCCTCGATGTAGCCCGACTTGAGCTTCCGCAGCGGCGTCTGCCGGAACACGAAGTCAGCACGCAGCTTCATGAGCTCGCCGCCGACCCCCTTGCCCCACACCTTCTTGTCACCGATGACCGTGCCCGTCAGGCCGAAGCCGTTCTTCCAGTCGATCATCTGGATGCCAGTCGATCCGACCGCCTTGCCGTCCACCTCGACCACCCAGAAGATCGAGTCCGGGTCCTTGGCCCTGGCGTCGAGCCACTCCTTCTCCTGCTCCAGCGACGGAGGGGTGCGCACGAAGAGGTACTGCGTGACCTCCATGTCCTCGAACCAGGTGATCATCACCGGCGCGTCTTCAGCCTTCGGCGGACGCAGCCGCAGCCGCTTGCCCTCGATCACCGGCCCGTACATGCAGATGCGGGCGGAGGCCCTAGCCCGCTACGTGCAGCTTCGCCGCTTCGCGGACGTCGACAGGCACCGAGGGCCCCTGCGTCGACGTCAGGTAGAACGTCCGCAGGTACTGTCCCTTCGAGGCCGACGGCTTGTTCCTGAGCAGCGCGTCGACGAGCGTCGTCAGGTTCTGGTGCAGCTGGCTGGAGTCGAACGAGACCTTGCCGATCGGCACGTGGACGATCCCGAACTTGTCCGTCCGGAACTCAACCTTGCCGCCCTTCGCCTCGCGCACAGCCCGGGCGACGTCGTTGGTCACGGTCCCGGACTTGGGGTTGGGCATGAGGCCCCGCGGGCCGAGGATCTTTCCGAGCGGTCCGACCTTGGCCATCAAGTCCGGCGTCGCGATCGCGGCGTCGAACTCGGTCCAGCCGTCCTGGACGCGCTTGACCAGATCGTCGCCACCGACCACGTCCGCCCCGGCCTCCTGCGCTTCGCGCGCCCGGTCGCCGGCGGCGAACACCGCCACCCGCACCTTCTTGCCCGTGCCGTTGGGCAGCACGACCGACCCGCGGACCATCTGCTCGGCGTGGCGCGGGTCGACGCCCAGCCGGATGTGCGCCTCGACGGTGGCGTCGAACTTGGAGATCGACGTGTCGCGGACGATCTGACATGCGACCTCAGGCTCGAGCCCGCCGTCGCCGTTCTGGCTCACGGCCGCCTCGACCTTCTTGGCCGCCTCGATGTACTTCTTGCCCCTCTTCTTCGGCATTGGCCGCTACTCCACCACCTCGAGGCCCATCGAACGCGCCGTGCCCTCGATCATCTTCATCGCCCGCTCGGGCTCGTATGCGTTGAGGTCCTTGCCCTTGGCGTCCACGATCTGGCGGATCTGCGCCAGCGTCACGCGCCCGACCTTCTCCCGGTTCGGCTTGGCCGAGCCCTTGTCCACGCCCGCGGCGCGCTTGAGTAGCTGCACGGCGGGCGGGGTCTTGAGGACGAACGAGAACGAGCGGTCCTCGTAGATGGTGATCAGCGCCGGCACCACGTCGCCGGCCTGCTGCTGGGTGCGCTCGTTGTAGGCCTTGGTGAACTCCATGATGTTGATGCCGTGCGGGCCGAGCGCCGTGCCGACGGGCGGCGCGGGCGTGGCCTTGCCGGCCTGGAGCTCCAGCTTCAGCACGGCGCGGACCTTCTTCTTGCCCATCGGCTTAGTGAACCTTCTCGACCTGCAGCAGGTCCAGTTCGACGGGCGTCTCGCGGCCGAACATGTTGACGAGCACCTTCAGCTTGCCCTTCTCGGGGTTGATCTCGTCGACCTTGCCGTGGAAGTCGGTGAACGGCCCGTCGACGACGCGCACGGACTCGCCGACCTGGAACTCCACGCGGATCTTCGGCGCCTCCTGCTTCATCTGCTTCTGGATCGCCCGCACCTCTTTCTCCTGGAGGGGCACGGGGCTGTTCGCCGAGCCGACGAAGCTGGTCACACCGGGTGTGTTCCGGACGACGAACCAGGACTCGTTCGACATCTTCATCTTCACCAGGATGTAGCCCGGGAAGATGCGCTTCTGGACGTGGCGGCGCTTGCCGTCCTTGATCTCGATCTCATCCTCCATCGGGACGAGGACCTGGAGGATCTTGTCCTGCATGTCCATGGACTCGATCCTCTTCTCGAGGTTCTTCTTGACCTTCTCCTCGTGCCCCGAGTAGGCGTGGACGACGTACCACTGGGCCTCCTCGTCCAGGCCGGGTTGGGGCGTGCGCTCGACGGCCATTACGGCGTCACTCCGTTGTTGTAGATGGCCCGCCGCGCGGCCTCGCCGAGCAGGTAGTCGACCCCGCCGATGAAGATGCCCAGCACGACCACGGTGAAGATCACCACGAGCGTGTAGCGGTACAGCTCGCCCCACGTCGGCCAGACGACCTTGCGCAGCTCGTCGTAGACCTCGCGGAGGAACTGGCCGATTCCGCCCTGGGCCCTTGGCTCTTCGCGCTGGCGTGTGGTTACAGCCATGGCCGGCTTACTTCGTCTCCTTGTGAGGGGTGTGCTTGTGGCACCACTTGCAGTACTTGCTCAGCTCGATCCGGTCGGGATCGTTCTTCTTGTTCTTCAAGGTGGTGTAGTTGCGCCTCTTGCAGACGCCGCAGGCCAGGGTGATGACTTCTTCCATGCTTCGCTCTTCGGTTGGGGGAAAGAAAAAAGCCTAGGTTTCCTAGGCCTTGTCAATAGTAGCAGACGATTCCCGGGCCCCTGCTTGGCCAAACGCCACCCGATTGCGCGTTTGGATCAAATCGTGCCGATTTTGGGCCGGTGATGCACGCGATTTGATCAAGTCGTGCGCCTGATCCCGTCCCCTGGTCCTGTCGCCGACGGGCCATATGATTCGACTCGATGGCCGCCACCACGATCGCCGTGCTCCACGGCGACCAGACCGGTGAGGAGCTGCTGAAGGAAGCCCTCCGCCTCCTCGAGCCGGGCGTGCTGGGCGTGGAGGTGAAGACCCGGGACTTCGACCTCTCCCTGGAGGAGCGACGCCGCACCCGCAACCAGAGCGTCCTCGACGCGGCAGCGGCCCTCAAAGAGCTCGGCTACGGGATCAAGGCCGCGACCATCACCCCTGAGGGCGCGGGCGACGTCGGCAGCCCGAACGCCATCCTGCGCAAGCAGATCGACGGCCGGGTCATCGTCCGGACGGGCCGCCGCATCCCCGGCGTCCGGCCCCTCGCCGGCGTCCACTCCCCCATCTCCGTCATCCGCATGGCCGTCGACGACGCCTACGGTGCGCGGGAGTGGCGCGAAGGCCACGACCTGGACGAATGGGCGTTCCGGACGGAGAAGATCAGCCGCCGCACCTGCCGGATCGTCGCTGACTTTGCCTTCCATCACGCCCAGCGGATCGAGGCCAAGGTCTTCGGCGGACCCAAGTACACGGTGAGCCCCGTCTACGAGGGCATGTTCAAAGAGGAGCTCGACGCGGCCGCGAAGAGGCACGCGGACGTCGACTACGAGCCGCAGCTGATCGACGCGACCTACGCCCTGCTGCTCGCGACCAGCGGGGAGGCGCTGGTGATTCCCGCGCTCAACCGGGACGGCGACACCCTGTCCGACCTCGTCATGCAGATGTTCGGCACGATCGCCGGCGCCGAGTCGACGCTGCTTGCGTTCGACGAGGCCGGGGCCGTCAGCGTGGCCATGACCGAGGCGCCGCACGGCACCGCGCCCGCGCTGGAGGGCAAGAACGTCGCCAACCCGATGGCGATGATCATGGCCGTCGCCTCGCTCCTGGGCTACATCAAGAGTGACGCCGCGCGGCGCGCGTCGCGCGCGGTCTACGAGGCGGCGCTCGAGGCGGTGTCCGATGGTGTGCGCACCGCCGACCTGGGCGGGCACGCCTCGACGACCGAGTTCACGGCCGAGGTCGTGCGCCGGGTGAAGACCAAGGTCGACGTCTGGAGCGCGCTGGCCGACATCGAGCGCTAGCGGTGAGGTACCTGGCCCTCGGCGATTCCTACACCATCGGCACAGGCGCGTCGGACGACACCCACGCCTGGCCGTCGATCATCGCCGGACGCCTGGGCGCTGAGCTGACGAACCCGGCGGTCAACGGCTACACGACCGAGGACCTGATCCGCGACGAGCTTCCGCTGTTTCGTACGCTGCAACCCGACCTGGTCACCGTGCTGATCGGGGTCAACGACCTCGTCCAGGGCCGCACGCCCGACGCCTACCGTACGTCGCTGCGGACGATCTACGACGAGCTGAAGGACGCCCGCGTCGTGGCTGTTTCCATCCCGACCTGGTCGTACGTCCCAGCGGCTGCGGACTTCGGCGGCGCGAGGCACGTAGATGGGCTGACAGGGATCTTCAACGCCGTCGCCCGCGAAGAAGCGGAAACGCGGGGGGTTGCCTGGGTCGACATCGGCCCCGCCAGCACCTCGCGCATCGGGAGCCGGGGCTGGATCGCCTCCGACCAGCTCCACCCGGGCGACACCCAGTACGCGGCGTGGGCGGAGGTCATCTGGCCGGTCGTCGAACGGGTCGCGGCTAGACGGTGATCCTCTTGAACGACTCGGCGTACTGATATCCCGCCTTCTTCCCGACGTCCCGGTGCCGCTTGCGCATGAACTTCTCGAAGTCCCACTCTCGCCCCGGCTTCGCCACCTGGCTCTTGTGCTTACGGAGCGCCGCGATCTTGCGGTCCAGCGTCGGCGTGATGTCGACGAGGTAGTCGCCCATCGTCCAGAACGGGATCCAGACCTCTTTGACCTCGTGCGGCTCGTAGCCCTGGCGGAGCAGCGAGCGAAACGCGCGAGGGTTGCGCGAGTCGGGATAGACCGCGGCCATCGTCGCCTCGCCCACCGCGAGGTGGTCCGGGTGCGACCCGCCCATCGGCGCGTCGAGCACCCGGCCGGGGATGTGTGTGATCACGAGCTCTGGCTTGTACTTGCGGATCTCGCGGACGATGTCCCGCCGCAGCTTCAGGTCCGGCGCCAGGTGCCCGTCCTTGTAGCCCAGGAACTCTATGTTCTTGACTCCAAGCACCTTCGCCGCCGCCCGCTGCTCCTTCTTCCGCACGGCGATCAGCTCGGCGTCCTTCTGCCTGGGGTCCTCCCCACCCTGCCGCCCGTCGGTGACGATCACGTACGTCACCTCCGCGCCGCCGTCCGCCAGGCGGGCGATCGCGCCGCCGGCGCCGAAGTCGGGGTCGTCGGGGTGCGCGGACACGACCATGACCCGCTGAAACTTGGGAATGCGGCCGTTGGCGCGCGCGTTCGCCATGGGCAAAAGGTTAGCGGCGCGAGCGTGCAGGCGGAGCCAGTGACGACAGCGGGATGGCTGCCTGGATCGGCTCCCACAGACCTTCGAGCTGCGCCACGCTCAGGCGCGTGCGGACCGCGATCACGCGGCCACCGAAGGCCGCAGTCTTCACCGCCGCCCACCCTCCCCCGGTCGCCAGGCGCATGGGCACCGTGACCACCGCCGCCAGCGCCGCGGCCTCCTCTCCCGCCCGCGCGCCACCGTCGGCGACAGCCTTCGACAGCGCGTTCGACAGCTCGTCGCTGATCTGCCAGGGCTTCGCCAGCGCCGCGCACTGCGACGCCCCCAACCGGCCGACGGCGGTGACGTAGCGCGAAACCATCGCCCCCAGCGCGCGCGGGTTGGTGACCGGGATCGCCGAGGCGAATGGGGCGTACGCCGCCGCGAACTTGATCGGCGTGAGCTGGTGCCGGTGCACGAGCGCAGAGACCGCGTGCCACGTCGCCACGGCCTCATCGTCGGAGCGGCCGCCGAAGAAGTCGACCAGCGCGGTGCCCGCGTTGACCATGGGAGCCACGGCCTCGACGTTCGTCTCGGGGGCCGACTCGGCGAGGCGCAGCCAGTAGGGCCGGTCCAGGACCGCGACCCTCTGCGCCTGGGCCAGATCCTGCTCCTCGCCGCCGCTCGCGCCGGCGAGGCCGTTGTGATGGACCGCCGCGAAGATGCGGCAGCGTGCGTAGGTGTCCAGGTCGCGGGTCGCGTCGAGCGCGATCAGGATCGAGCGCACTACGCCCGTCGGCTCCACCGCATGCTCGCGAGTGACGCTGGCGACGAGCTTGCGCCTGTCGAGGACACGCAGCCACTGGATCGGCGAAAGGTCGGCGACGCCCCGGATGAACGCCGCCACCTCGGCGTGGTTGGACCCATAGGCGGCCGGCGCCTTCGGCGCCGAGACCCGCGTCGCCGGCCTGGTCTCCGCAGCGGGTGTCGCGCTCTCGTCGACGTCCAGAGAGAAAAGCGGGATCGTGGCCTCGAGCGGCGACCAGAGCTGGTTGGTCTCCCGCGGGCTCAGATCGTCCAGAGCGCCGAGCACGCGGCCGCCGTGCACCGCGGTGCGGACGGCCGCCCAACCCTCATCTCCGACCAGGTGATGAGGGATGAACGACAGCGCCGCGACCGCGACCGCCTCCTCGCGTTCGGCGTGGCGGTGCTTCGCCACCGCCTGCAGCAGCGTGCGCGACGTGCCGGCTTCGAGGTGCCACCGCCTGGCAAGCACGGACAGCTGCTCCTTGCTCAACCCCTCGAGCAGGGAGATGAACCGCCGCGTCCGCGGGTCGAGGACGTCTGACCCCGACAGCGGGATCAGCGTGGCAAACGGGGCGTAGTGGACGGCGAACTTCAGCGCCGGGAGGTGCGAGCGCATGATCACCGCGGTCATCGCGTGCCACGCGGCAACCTGCTTTTCCTCGCTCTTCTTCGCCAGCGTGTCGAACAGCACCTCGCCGGCGCGGGCCATCGGCTCGGAGATGCGGCCGTCGCTGGTCCGAATCGCGGCCTGGATCGAACGCGCCGAGTCGCTCACCGCCGCGGCGTCCTTGGTCACCGAGCCGACGAGTCGGCGCGTGGTCTGGACCTGGCGCCACTGCCACGGCGTCAGCTGTCCGACCGCGACGATGAACGCCTCGACCTCGGCCGTGTGCGGCCCGAAGCGTTGCGAGGCGACGTCGTTGGCCCTCTGGATGCGGCCGAGCAGACCCTGGCTGGCGGGCGCCACGGGCCTATTTTCCGCGCAACGAAGGCAGCCTTAAGCCGCCTTAAGCACGCGATTCGGGCCTGGCGGCCTACACCGTCTCGACCTTGAGCAGGTTCGTCTGCCCCGGCCGGCCCACCGGCACCCCGGCCACGACCACCACCCTGTCGCCCTCCCGGACCATGCCGCTCTCGAGGGCGGCGGCCGTGGCGTTCGAGATCATCTGGTCGGTGTCCGCCCCGGGCTGGACGAGCAGCGGGACCACGCCGGAGTAGAGGGCGGTGCGGCGGAGCACCTCCTCATGCGGGCTGGCCGCCACGACCGGCATCGGCGGCCGCGCCTTGCTGCAGCGGAGGGCGGTCGTCCCCGACTCGGTGAAGGCGATGATCACCTTGGCCTGCAGCTCGGTCGCCGTCGAGGCGGCGGCGTGGGCGATCGCGCTTCCCACCTGCCCCGGCTCCCGCCACACCTGCCGGGCCCGGGCGTAGGCGGCGTGCTTCTCCGCCGCCAGGCAGATGCGGGCCATCGCCCGCACCGCCTCGATGGGGTGGGCGCCGATCGAGGTCTCCTGGGAGAGCATCACCGCGTCGGTGCCGTCCCAGATGGCGTTGGCCACGTCCGACGCCTCGGCGCGCGTGGGGCGGTTGGAGGTGACCATCGACTCGAGCATCTCGGTGGCGGTGATGACCGGCACGCCTGCCCGGTTGGCGCGGTCGATGACGTCCTTCTGCACCGCCGGCAGCTCGCCGAGCTTCATCTCGACGCCGAGGTCCCCGCGCGCCACCATCACCGCGTCGGCGACCTCGAGGATCTTGCTCAGGTTGCGAATGGCCTCGAGCTTCTCGAGCTTGGCGATCACGGGGATGCTGCGGTTGTGCCCGGTGATGTGCTGCTGGCACATGAGGACGTCCTCCGGCCGGCGCACGAAGGACAGCGCGACGTAGTCGACCTCGAGCTCGACCCCGAGCCTCAAGTCCGCGACGTCCTTCTCCGTCAGCGCGGGCAACGGCAGCGGGCGGCCCGGGACGCTGATGCCCTTGCGCTCGCCCAGCAGGCCGCCCCTCACCACCGAAGCCTCGGCGCGGCCGTCGCTCACGGCCCGCACCGCGAGCTCGATCCGACCGTCGTCCAGGAGGACGCGGTCGCCGACGCGCAGCGCCTCCACGAGCTCGACGTGGCTGACCTCGATCTGATCCGGACCGTGGGCGCCACCGCCCACCAGCGCGACCGTCCGGCCCCTGACCAGGCGCCGGAACGTGCCTTCGAGCGGCCCGGTGCGGATCTTGGGCCCCTGCAGGTCGCCCAGCAGCGCCACCGGCCGCCCGGCCGCCGCCGCGGCCTCGCGCACGTTGGCCGCTGCCTCGCGGTGGGCCTCCGCGTCGCCGTGCGAGAAGTTCAGTCGTGCGACGTCCATGCCCGCCTGGACCATCGCTCGCAACACTTGCGGCGAAGAGCTCGAGGGCCCGATGGTGCAGACGATCCGAGTCCTGCGGACCTGCGTCACTGGTAGCGCTTCACCCGCCGGCCCATCTCTGCCTCGGCGTCGAGCACGCGCCGCTCCAGCTCGAGCGCGCTGATGACCGCGCCGCCCATGCCGCGCACGAGGTCGCGCTGGAAGCGGTCGGAAGTGGCCACCGTGATGACGTCCCCGCGCTCGCTCGCCTTGTAGGCCAGGCGCTCGATCGAGTGGTCGGCGGAGTGGCCCTTGCGCGTGAACACGACGCGCACGCCGTCGACCCTCTCCTCCGAGTTCGACATCGCCCTGGAGTGGTGGGCGTCGAACACGACCGTCACCTCCTCGCCGGACACCATGCCGTAGACCGACAGGCGCTCGATCAGCTTCTCGCGCGCGGCCTCCAGCGACGCCGTGCTGAGCAGGCGCTTCAAGGACGTCCAGGCGTGGACGACGTTGTAGCCGTCGACGATCAGCTCGGGCACGGCGACCAGTTTATGAAGCGGCCCTCTGGCGCATGACCTCGTAGAGCAGCGCGGCCGCGGCGGCGGAGGCGTTGAGGCTTGCCACCTTTCCCGCCATGGGCAGCCTGACCCGCGCGTCGCATCGCTCCTTGACCAGCCGCTGCACCCCCGAGCCCTCGCTCCCCACCACCACGCATACGCGCTGGGTGAAGTCGAAGTCCCATGGCCGCATCTCGCCGCGCGGGTCCAGGGCGACGCACCACACTCCGGCCCGCTTGACCTCGGTGATCGCGGAGGGAAGGCCGGAGACCATGGCGATGGCCAGCAGCTCTGACGCGCCCGAGCTCGCCTTCACCGCCGCCGCCGAGAGCGGGGCGCTGCGATGCTCGGGCACGATCGCTCCGTCCGCGCCCGCCACCTCGGCCGTACGCAGGATGGCGCCGAGGTTCTGGGGGTCCATGATCGAATCCAGCCCCACCAGCAGCGAGGGCTGGGTGTCGAGGAGCTGCTTGAGGGTCCACTCGCGTCGAGGCTTGAGCTCGGCGGCCACCCCTTGGTTGACGCCAGGCGCCATGGCGTCGAGCCGGCCGGGAGGCACGACCTCGACCGTCGCCAGCCGGGCGAGCTCATCGAGGCGGGGGTCGTGGCCGAGGCCGGACGCCTGGTAGACCTTGGCCACACGACCCGCCCTTGCCGCCTCCAGCACCGCGTTCCGCCCGTGGATGATCAAACTGGAAGGATGGTTGCAGACTTCATGGCCCGGGCACGCGAGCTGCTGGCAGGCGGCGTCGATGAGAAGAGGCTGAAGGCGGTCGAGCGCCTGCTGGCCGAGTCATCGCTTGAGCCGGGATTCGTGACCGAAGGCGAGATGCAGAGCCTTCACGGCAGCGAGTCGTCCTTTACCATCCTCCAGAGCGACCCCGACGGGATGACCTTGATGCTGTCGCGCTTCTCGCCGGACGCCGCGACGCCGGTCCACGACCACAAGTCCTGGGGCGTGGCGTGCGTCGTACGGGGCCGCGACCGCTACATGCACTGGGAGCTCACGGGCGAAGGAGGCGTGCGCGTCCTCTACGAGAAGGAGCTCGGACCCGGCTCTTTCGTCACCTGGCTCGGGCCGCCGCATGACATCCACAGCCAGCAGGGGATCGACGGTGACGCGATGGAGCTCGTGCTCTTCGGCACGAACGTGACCACGACCAGGCGCAACTACTACGACGCGACGACCGGACAGCCAATCAAGCGCTGATCCGCCGCCACCGGACGCCGTCCTTGGAGTCTTCCAGCGCGATCCCCCTCGCCTTCAGGTCTTCGCGGATGCGGTCCGCGCGCGCGAAGTCGCGGGCCTTGCGCGCGGACTCGCGCTCGGCG
>VBEK01000012.1 GCA_005889135.1 Chloroflexota bacterium | reverse complement strand
GGCGGCGGCTCGTAGAGGCGGCGACTCAGGGTCTCGATCCAGCTCTTCGAGAAGAACGGCCGCCGTCCGCTGGTGGCTTCGAAGATGACAGCCGCGAGCGAGTAGACGTCGGCGCGACCGTCGACCTCGTTGCCGACCAGCCGCTCCGGCGCCACGTAGTCGGGCGCGACCGCACCGCTCGCGCCGGGACCCGTGTTGAACGAAGCCACCGTGCCGAGCCCGAACCCAGTCAAAAGGGTCCGGCCATCTTCGGCGAGGAGGATGTTCGCCGGCTTGACGTCGCGGTGCACGGTGGCGCGCGAGTGCGCGTAGTCGAGCGCGCTCGCGATCGGGCGCAGCAGGTCGATGATGCCGAGCGGCTCGTAGCGCTGGCCGTCGCCCAGCATGCTGTCGAAGGTGGTCCCAGGCACGAGCTCCGTCACGAGATAGGGCGACTCGCCCTCGTACGCGAGCTCGTACAGCTTGGGGATCGCCTGGTGTTCGAGGGCCGTGTACGAGCGAAGCTCAAGGAGGAAGCGCCGCGAGAAGCTCACCTCGCGCGCGACGCCAGTGCCGATGGTGCGCAGGGCCACGCGCCGGTGCAGCCGAGGATGCTCGGCCTCATAGACCGAGCCCAGGCTGTCGGTGTCGATCTCGCGGAGCAGGCGGTAGCCGCCTACCTTGCGATGGCCGTTGCCGTTTTCAGTCTTGGGCCGCGAGCCGTTCGAGTGCGGGGCCTCTTGTCCCACGAAACTTGAACTTTAGGCCACCGGGCGGGTTCGGGCGCAACCGCCGAACGTAGATTCGCCTGCGAATCGAAGATTGGGCCTATCGTTGGAGGGCGTCGGCGTGGCGGAATGGCAGACGCGCCAGCCTTAGGAGCTGGTGCCCGAAAGGGCGTGGAGGTTCAAATCCTCTCGCCGACACCAGGCCGAGTCTGAGGCGTGAAGTTCTCTATCTCCAGCGGCTCGATGTCGCCGGCCGCCTCGAAGCCGAAGACCTGGGACAGGAAATAGAGCTCACCCTCGATGGCGCGCTTGATGGTCGAGTCCTTGCGCCAGCCATGCTGCTCGCCCTCGAACGCCACGTACGCATACGGCAGCTTCATCTCCTTGCACACCGCGACGAAGGTCTCGGCCTGGCTCGGCGGGACGATCCTGTCCTCGAGCCCCTGGAACAACACGACCGGGCAGCTGAGCCGGTCGGCGAAGTTGATCGCCGAGCGGTCGCGGTAGACGTCGCGACGCTCGGGGTAAGGCCCGATCAGCCATTCGTCGTAACGCGACTCGAACTTGTGAGTGGTGCTGTCGAAGAGCTCGAGGTTGCCGATGCCGTAGTGGCTCGCGCCGGCGTCGTAGAAGTCGCGCTTCGTCAACGAGAGCAGGACGGTGAAGCCGCCGGCCGAGCCGCCCGTGATGGAGATGCGGTCGGGGTCCACCTGGCCCTCCGCGACGAGGTGGCGTGCTGCATTGATGCAGTCGTCGACATCGACCACGCCCCACATCCCCTTGAGCCGCTGGCGGTACGCGCGCCCGTATCCTGCCGAACCGCCGTAGTTGACGTCGACGAGCGCGAATCCCCGGCTCGTCCAGTACTGGTACTCGAACGGATACGTCGGCCCCGCGTTCCCCGTCGGGCCGCCGTGGCAGTGGACGACGAGCGGCGGCTTCTCGCCGGCCGGCGCCTCGAAATCCTGGTTGCGCGGCGGGTAGTAGAGGGCGTGCGCCGTCTTGCCGCCTTCGGTCGGAAACTCGATCGGCCTGGGCACGCTGAAGTAGCCGGGCTCGATGTGCGTCGGGTTGGCGACCTTGACGACCTCCTGCGCCAGCGTCTCCAGGTCGACGACCAGGACGCGCTCGGCGAGCGTCGCGGAGCTGGCGTACATCACGGCCTTACCGTCCGCGACCTGCACGTTGTGCAGCGTGGTGTACAGCAGCTCGATCTGCTGCAGCCGGCCGGTGTTGAGGTCGATGCGTCCGAGCTTGGCGCCGCCGCTCTCGTTGAAGACGCACACGATCTCGTCGGGGCCGTTGAAGGCGTAGAAGCGCTGGCCGAACACCCACTGCGGCGCGCCGAACTCCGCCGCGCGCCGGCACACCGGCTCGTCGCCTTCGCCCCGTGCGCGGTAGAGGTTCCACCAGTCGTTGCGGTCGGACACGAAATAGAGCTCGCCGGTGGGGGACCACTCGGGCTGCAGCACGGACTCGTTGGCGCCCCCCGCCACCTTGCGCCTGGACGTCACCCGGCCCTCGCGGTCCAGCTCCCCCACCCAGATCTCGCTCGCGTCCCACGGCATGTGCGGGTGGTTCCACGTGTGCCACGCGATGCGGTCGCCGTCTGGGCTCAGCCTGGGCGAGGCGTAGAAGTCGTTGCCCGACGCGAGCGTGACGGCGTCGCCGCGGCCCTTGGCGTCCACGGAGACGATCGTGTTGACGGCCTCACGCGCGCCGGTGCTGTGGTCCTCGCGCACGGCGACGACGCGGCCGCGCCGCGAGTCGACGAGCATGTCGGCGTGACGCACGTCCGCGTCGGGCGTGATCGGTCGGGGTTCGCGGCCTGAGTCGTGGCGGTAAAGGCGCTGATCCTGGAAGTTGGTGAAGAAAACCGTCCCGCCCGCCACCGCGTAGTGCCCGCCGCCGTACTCGTGCACGCGGCTGCGAGCGTTGAAACCGCTGGGCGTGACGTCCGAGATGGCCCCGCCGGCGGCGCGTTTGCACACCACGATCCGGCCGCCCTCATACGGCCGCAGCTCGGACCAGTAGAGGTCGGCGCCGTCCCAGCGAGTCATCTGGTTGCGCATGTGCACGGTGCCCTGGAGGAGGACACCGGGGGTGATGGGCGAGGCCCAGGAGCCGTAGGGCGAGGTCGTGCGCTGCGTCACGAAGGCCGGCGCACGACCAGCGCGTCGCCCTGGCCGCCGCCGCCGCACAGCGCCGCGGCGCCAGTGCGAAGGCCGCGCCGCTTCAGCTCGCCCGCCACGGTCAGCACGAGTCGGGCGCCGCTTGCTCCGATCGGATGGCCGAGCGCCACCGCCCCGCCGTTGACGTTCACCTTTTCCTCGTCGAGCCCGAGCATCCGCGTCGCGTTCAGCGCCACCGCGGCAAATGCTTCGTTGATCTCGACGAGATCGAGGTCGTCGACGCCGAGCCCGCCCTTCTTCAGCGCATTGCTCAAAGCAAGCGCGGGCACGGTGTGCAGCCACGCGTAGCGCTCGGCGCTCATGCCGTGCGCGACGATCTCGGCCAGGGGTTCCGCGCCGAGCTTGGCGGCGCGCTCCTTCGACATCACGACCACGGCGGCGGCGCCGTCCGAGACCTGAGACGCGTTGCCGGCGGTGATGGTGCCGTCCTTGTGGAACGCGGGCGTCAGCTTGCTGAGCGTCTCCACCGTGGTCTCGGGCCTGACGCCCTCGTCGCGCTCGAGCTTTCCGAACGGCACCACTTCGTCCTTGAGCACGCCGCCATTCGACCAGGCCCTGGCGGCCCGCTGGTGCGAGCGCGCGGCCCACGCGTCCTGCTCCTCGCGGCTGATCTCGAGCTCCTTGTTGACCTCGTCCGAGCTCTCGCCCATGTGCTGCCCGGTGAAGGTCGACCACAGGCCGTCGTGGATCATCGAGTCGACCATCTCGGCGTTGCCCATGCGGGCGCCGAAGCGCGCCCGGGGAAATACGTACGGGGCTTCTGACATCGACTCCATGCCGCCGGCGACCACCACCTCCACCTCGCCCGCGCGGATCAGCTGGTCCGCGAGCGCGATGGCGTTGATGCCGGAGAGGCAGACCTTGTTGATCGTGATCGCGGGCACTTCCTGGGGGATGCCCGCCCCGATCGCCGCCTGACGGGCTGTGATCTGACCCGCCCCCGCCTGCAGGACCTGACCCATGATCACGTAATCCACGTCCTTTCCCTCGACGCCCGCGCGGGCCAGGGCGGCGCGGATGGCGTGGGCGCCGAGGGTCGTGGCCGGGACGTCTTTGAAGCCGCCTCCGAACTTGCCAAACGGGGTGCGCGCGCCCGCTACTATCACGGAGGCCATAGGGTCAGTCTAGTCAGCGTTAAGTAAGGTCGCGGGAATGAGAAATGCGTTGCTCGTGGTCGACGTCCAGGTGGACTTCGTCGAGGGCGGCAGCCTCGGCGTGCCTGGGGGACTGCAGGTGGCGGCGATGATCGCGCGGCACGTGCGCCACTTCAGGTCCGAGTACGACTTCGTGGTTGCGTCACGCGACTACCACGAGAGCGCGCCAGACCACATCTCGGACACGCCGGACTTCATCAACACCTGGCCGCCACACTGCATGGTGGGCACACCGGGCGCCGCGTTCGTGCCGACGATCCAGAACCTGGTCCGCGAGAAGTACATCCACGAGGTGGTCACCAAGGGTCGCAACGCCGCCGCCTACTCGGCGTTCGACGGCCTGGACAAGCGCGGCCATCCGCTGCTCGAATTGTTGAAGGAGCAGCGGGTCGACCACATCGACGTCTGCGGCATCGCCACCGACTACTGCGTCCGCGCGAGCGCCCTCGACGCGCGCAAGAACCAGTACCAGGTGCGCGTCCTGGTCAACCTCTGCGCGGCGGTCAACGAAGCCACCGGCCAGCAGGCCCTCGAGGAGATGAAGGCCGCCGGCTGCCAGCTCCAGGCAGCGACCGCCCCCTAGCGCTTGCGGCTGCCGGCCCTCGGGCCCGCCTCGGGCAGGTACTTGAACGAGACGTTGAGCTTGACGCGGTAGCTCGTCACCTTCCCGTTCTCGATCGTCATGTCCTGCTCCACCACCTCGGCGACGCGGAGGTCGCGCAGGCTCTTGGCCGCGGTCTCGACGGCGCCGCGGGCGGCCGCCTCCCAGGACTGGCTGCTGGTCCCGATTAGCTCAGTGACCCGATAAACACTGTCGGCCATGACCTACCTCCTGTTGGCTTGGGGATGAGTCATTCTCGCGCAGCCAGGACCTTGGCGAGGCGTTCCAGCTCTCCCTCCCGGCCGAGCCTGGCGAGCTCGGTCCATCGTGCGTCATGCATCGCCTCGAAGGTGAGCACCATGTGCACCGCGTCGCCGACAGAACGCAGCTCGACGATGGTCTCCACCTCGTAGGCCTCGACGCCGGGGATGAAGTCGGCCAGCTCCATGTATGCGAGCCGGTGCGGCCGTTCGACCTCCGTGTACCTGATCCGATGGTGGTTCGTGACCGGCATGCCGGCTTGCCGGACGTATTCGACCATCTCTGGAGCGACCGCGCTCATCGCGTAGCGCAGCTCCCCGCCGGGCCGGAGGTCCAGCTCGCTCACGGCGACGCTGAAACCCTCCGGGCCCCACCACGACTCGATTCCCTCTTTCGTCGTCCAGAGCTCCCACACCTCCTCCGCCGTGGCCTCGAAAGTGCGCTCGAGGGTGAGCTTTGGACGTTCGGTCACGCTACCGGCGATCCCTTGTAGGCCTTCTCGAGGGTCGCGATGTCGATCTTCTTCATCTTCAGCATCGCGTTCATCGCGGCCTCGGAGTTGCCGCCCTTCGGGTCGCTCAGCATCTGGCCGAGCTGCTCGGGCACGACCTGCCACGAGACCCCGAAGCGGTCCTTCAGCCAGCCGCACGGTCCCTCCTCGCCGCCACCCGAGGTGAGCTTCGACCAGTAGCGGTCGACCTCCTCCTGGTTCTTGCAGGTGACGTCGAGCGAGATGCCCTCGCTGAAGGTGAAGCTCTCGCCGCCGTCGAACGCGCGGAACTCGCGGCCGTCCAGCTCGAAGATGGCGCTGAGGAGCTTGCCCTTGGGGATCGGCCCGCCATCCGTCTCGACGCGCGAGATGTCGGTGATCTTCGAGTTCGGGAAGATCGAGACGTAGAACTTGACCGCCTCCTCGGCGCGGTCCTTGAACGTCAGACAGGGTCGAAGTGTTTCAGCCATCTGAGTTTCTCCTTTTCGAATGCTTGTTTCTGCGCCGGCGTTCCAGCTCGGCGCTAAACCGGTCCAGCCTCGGTTCCCAGATCGCGCGGTACGCGGTCACGAACTCCGAGAGCTCCCGAAACGGCTGCGGCCGCAGCGAGTAGAGCCGGCGCCGACCCTCCGGCCGCACGACGACGAAGTCCGCGTCTTCCAGGATGGCCAGCTGCCTCGAAACACCGGGCTGTCCGATGTCGACGACCGCGACCAGCTCCCCCACCGAGCGCTCCCCGCGCCTCAGCGCCTCCACGATACGACGCCGGGTCGGGTCGGCAAGGATCTGAAAAACGTCGGCCACGCCGACATATTACTACAACGATATATGTCGTGTCAACGATATTTGCCTAGGAGGGGACCCTCTCCAGGCGACGCAGCTCGGGAAGCATCTCCGCGACCTTCCCCGCAGTGCGGTCGGGGTGGTCGCCGCGCATGTAGATGATCTGCTCGGTGACGCCCAGCTCATAGAACTGCGCCGACTGCTCGAGCACCTCGTTCCTGTCCTGGCCGTCCCAGAAGAACTGGATCGAGCGCCTGACCTCGGAGGGGTCACGGCCGACCTGTCCACACGCCTCCTCGAACCTGCCGATCACATCTTTCACCGCGGCGGCGTCGCCGCCCGAGATGTTCCAGACATCGGCGTGGCGCGCCGTCAGGCGCAGGGTCGTCGCGCCCGATGCGCCGATCCAGATCGGCGGGTGGGGCTTCTGGACCGGCTTGGGGTTGGCGATCGCATCCTTGAACCTGTAGTAGCGGCCTTCGAAGGTAGTGCGCTCCTCGGTGAACAGCGATTTGATGATCTGGAGCGACTCGCTCAACCTGCCGACGCGGTGGTCGAGACCCTCGATGCCGTACATCTGGTGCTCGATCTCAGCCCACGCGGCGCCGATGCCGAACTCCAGCCGCCCACCCGACAGGTGATCGACCGTCACCGCCAGCTTGGCGAGGACGATCGGGTGGCGATAGGTGTTCCCGGTGACCATGCAGCCGATGCGCACCCGACTGGTCGCCTCGGCCATCGCCGCCTGCAGGGCCCAGCCTTCGTAGACCGGGCCGTCCGGGCCGTTGGCGCCGATGGTGGCGAGGTGGTCGAAGTCCCACAGGTGGTCGAAGCCGGACTCATCGGCGATCTTCCAGACCGTCCGCAGCTGCTCGATGCTGATCCACTGGCCAGACGCCTTGAGGCCGAAGCGAAGCGGATGCGGCAATTTACGCCTCCCTTTCAGTGAAAACGGAGCTGCCGCACGCGGATGGGGTGCGGATAGCGGCGCGAATACTCCTCGGGTGTCCAGCCGAATCCCTCGATCTGATCGCCGTACTTGCGGATGTAGGCCGGGACCTTGTGGGGTGGCGGCTCGGACTTTGTGATCCTCGCCTTGCCCGAGATCCGAACCACGACGTCGCCCACCTCGTCGGTGTTGAGGTGGAGCTCGACGTTTGGGTTCTCGCGCACGTGGCGCTCTTTGACCCCAGGTGCGGAGTAGATGAGGAACGAGTCGCCGTGAAATAGGAACCAGACGGGCACCGCTTGCGGGTGCCCGCTCTTGCTCGCGGTCACCAACCAGATCACGAGCTCCTTCTTGAGCCGCGACTGGAGTTCCCGGCTTGCCACGACTCCTAGGTTAGTTAGAAGGCGAAGCACTCCATCAGGCTGCCGATGCTCGCCAGGTTGTCCCGCGGCGGCGCCGGCGCCCCGCCGGCCTGGTAGTTCCCGCCGGTCGGCGTGCCCGCGTCGAACATGTGGTTCGCGGACGCGAGCGTCGGCAGGTTGAACACAGCCTCGATGAACTTCAGGGTCGACGTGTGCTCGTACACGGTCGGCTCGAGGTGGCCCGGCTTGGCGAACGGCGAGATGATCCAGGTCGGGACGCGGATGCCAAGACCGTAGGCGTCGACCTGCGGCGGCGCGACGTGGTCGAAGTAGCCGCCGGCCTCGTCGTAGGTGTGGATGTACGCGGAGCTCGCGAAAGACGACGAGTTGCGCAGCCCGTCGACCAGCTCCTGGACGATGCCCATGCCGACTGAGACGTCGGCGGGCGGGTGCTCGTCCCATCCGCGCGCGAAGCTGGGGATGATCCACGAGACGTTGGGCAGCGTGTCCTGCTTCAGGTCCTGGAAGAACTCCTGCTTGGGACGGTGTGCGCGCTGGTCGTTCGCAAACCTCTTCCAGAAGACGAAGACGTTGTCGGTGTTGCCAAAGGGGACGCTGTCCATGCCGACGTTGTAGACCTTCCACGACACATTCGCGGCGTCGAGCAGGTCGAGGATGATCGGGTAGTCGAAGACACCGTAGCCCCAGATGCCGTTGGTGGTGATGCCGCCTGATGTGCCCGCGGCGGTGTAAAAGCGGTTCGGCCACGTCGGCCCGAGCAGGGAGCAGAAGTAGTTGACGCACAGCGTGGACGTGTCGTGGAGGCTGTAGTAGAACGGCAGGTCTTGCGCTGTGTAGAAGCCCATGGCGTTGATGCCGTCGGTGGTGAAGAAGCCGTCCATCGCACCGCCGTTCCACTCGCGGTGCGTCGCGGTCCAGCTGTGACCGATGTCCGGCGTGGAGAGGCTGGTGAAGTGATACGGCGCGACGCTGCCGCCGCTGCCGTCCGGCTGCGTATAGCCGGCCGGGACCCCAAATGCGCCGGCGAAGGGCGCGAATCCGTAGTAGTGGTCGAAGGAGCGGTTCTCCTGGAGGTCGATGATGATGTGCTGGATCGGGTTGCGGCGCTTTACGAACGTCGCCGCGAGGCCGGGCATCACGGGCGCCGCGAGGCCCGCCAGACCCAGGGCGCCGGCGGCTTTCAGGAACGTTCGGCGATCGATCGGCGACATCTCGACACCCCCCAAGATGAATGCCTCAGGTACCTTCCGAGGGTACCGCCCGTTGAGGCGTTTGGTGGTTAAGAGTTGAGGGCAAAGTAGCAAGGTGAAAGAGAAGAGCGAAGCGAGCGTCCAGAAGAGCGAAGCCGAGTGGAGACGAGACCTGACCCCGATGCAGTTCCACATCCTGCGCGAGAAGGGCACGGAGCGGCCTTTCACGGGCGAGTACTGGGACACCAAGACGCCTGGCGTCTACCTGTGCGCCGGCTGCGGGGCCAAGCTGTTCGAGTCGGAGACCAAGTTCGACGCCCACTGCGGCTGGCCGAGCTTCTACGCGCCGGCCGAAGGGGCGCCGGTCGAGGAATTGGTGGACACGTCGCACTTCATGGTCCGGACCGAGGTCAACTGCGCAAGCTGCGGCGGCCACCTGGGGCACGTGTTCGACGACGGGCCGGAGCCGACCGGGCTGCGCTACTGCATCAACTCGGCGTCGATCAAGCTCGACCCCAAGTAGTTAGCTGCGGCGGCACTTTTCCGCCATCTCGGGCGGTCAGAAGCGCCTCAAGCCGTACTTTTTCGCCATCTCGGGCGAAAGCAGCTATCGCTCACGGGCCGCCAACAGCTTCTTGACGATCGGGCTCGGCTCTTTCGGCTGCCAGGCGCGATACGCCTCGCGGAGGGGCACCGGCCACTCCAGGTCGAAGTCGACGCGCGTCCCGAACGCGTTAGCGCCGGCCAGCACGCGCAGGGCCAGCTCGAGCACCCCTCGCTGCATCGTCCGGTCGTGCGGCATGCCGAACGCGTGGCCGAATGGAAACTCCACGCCGACGATGCGCGGCGCCCGCCTCTCCTCGGCCACGGAGGGCATCATGGTCACGACCACGGTCGGCATCCCCGCCGCCTCGATCCACCGTGCCAGCACGGGCACGTTGCTGCAGCAGTCGGGTCAAGCGGGGGCGAGAACCAGGCCATCCGCCTCCTGCGCCCGCAGGTGCTCGAGGATCGCAGGCGCCGTGGTCCGGCGCCAGTCGTCGAGCCCACGGTCCTGGTAGCCCATCACCGCGAGGTGCTCGCCCACCGCGGAGCCGACCACGGCATCGGCCACGAGCTGGTCCAGGCCGCGCATCGGCAGCGCGATCTCCGGGTCGGCCAGCAGGTCGTCCTCGTTGATGTGCAGGTGGGCGACGCCGATCGCGTCGGGCTCGGTCGAAGCGGCGATGATGCGCCAGGTCGGATCGCCCCACTCGGGCCGGGCGCGCTCGCCGTCGAGGTCGAACGCCGGCTGGCCGGCCTTCAGGTGGATCCCCGCCGACGTCAGCAGGGCGATGCGCGAATCGGCGAGGCGTTTGGCGAACGGGGTCCACACGGGCTCTGATTCGCCGGGGAACGCGCCACGACCCTCATATAAAGGACGGAAGCTGCGCGGCAGGAAGCGGTAGCTGTCGACCTGCACTACTCGAAGTCTGCCAGCGTGCCCCTGAGCACCGGCATGACGCCACCGCCGACCTCGATGCGCTCGGGAACGTCCTTCGACTCGCCGTACTCGAGCTGGATGTGGATGAAACCCTGGCGGCCCATCTTCGTCCCCTGCTCGGTGACGATCGCGACCTTGGCCGCCCGCTCGGCGAGCCCGTATTTGACCGCGAACGCCCCGAGCGGCCCGGCGGCCGATCCGGTGGCCGGGTCTTCGGACACGTCTTCCGCGAACATCCGCCCGTAGAGATGGCCAGGACCGTTCGCGGCGACGAGGTAGATGCCGTGGGCGTGGTCGCCGACGAGCTTGCGCACGCGAGCCGGGTCCGGGACTCCGGCGTCGACCGCGCCGGGATCGCGAAGCGCGACGTACAGATGCGGGTTGCCGGTGCTCGCGAACTGCGCCGGCACGTCATGGACGATCGCGTCCTCGTCCACCCCGATGGCGGCCGCGACCTGCTTGTGCGGAAGCACCTCACCGAAGCTCATCTTCGGATGCGTCATCCAGAAGACGACGCGGCCGTTCTCCGTGACGCCACGCACCCGCACCGGCCCGACCGTCTCCTCGAGCGTGAACTCGAGCCCTCGGGCGATGCCCTCGTCCGCGAGCACCCACGCGGTGCCGATGGTCGGATGGCCGGCGAACGGCAGCTCCATCGCGGGTGTGAAGATGCGCACCTTCGCCGCGTGCGCGGGGTTGTCCGGCGGCAGCACGAACGTCGTCTCGGGGAAGTTCATCTCCCGCGCGATGCGCTGCATCAGCTTCGAGGAGAGGTCGGTGCCGTCGAGAACGACGGCGAGCTGGTTTCCGGTGAGCGCCTTCTCGGTGAAAACGTCGACTACGCGGATCTGGCGATCAGGCACGTCGTGCTCCCATGCGCCAGCAGCTTGCCGCTGGCGACCGCGAACAGCTTTCCCTCGGCGGTCGCGACCGTGCCGCCCCGATGGACGACGACGCCCTCGCAGCGAACGGTGCCCGTGTCGACCGTGATCGGGCGCACGAAGTTGGTCTTCACCTCGAGGGTGGTGTAACGCTCGCCCGCCTGGAGCGTGGTGTGGATGGCGCAGCCCATGGCCGAGTCCAGCAGCGCCATCGCAAACCCGCCGTGGACAGAGCCGATGGGGTTGTACAGGTGCTCGCCCGGCTCGCCCTCGAACACCGCGAGGCCATCCTCCACCTCGACGCCGCGGAAACCCATGGTGGCGGTGATCGGCGGCGGCGGAAGCTTGCCGGAGAAGACGTCCCTCAGAAGCTCGAGACCACTGCGGCCGGCGGCCGCCCTGGGAACCTCGAACGGGTCCTCCCAGCTGACGGTGCGCGTGCGCTTGCTGCTCGTCTCCACTCCTAACCTGAGAAGGCCGAAAGCACGGCCAAAATTCCGAGCACCGCGATGGCGAGACCGCTGACCGTGCTGATCCATCGAATCACAACCGGAGTCAACCGGGCGCGCAGCACCGAAGTGGCGACCACGAGCACGCACCACCACGCTGCCGAGCCGAGCAGCACGCCGAGGACGACCACCGCCGGACGCAGGAACGATCCGCCCGTGCCGAGCCCGAGCGTCGCCGCCAGCGCCGCGAACGACACGATGGTCGCCGGGTTCGTGATGGTCAGGCCAAGGGTCGAGACGTAGGCCCACGCCAGGCCGCGGCCGGTGGGCGCGCTCGCCTCACGAGCGGGCTGCGCCCGCTCCATCAGGATGCGCGCTCCGAGGAGCACGAGGACCGCCCCGCCGCCCACGGCCAGCGGCCGGCGCCCGGCGACGAAGGCGGTAGTCAGCGCGGCAACTCCAAACGTGGCGATCGCGGCATAGAAGCCATCCGCGGTGGCGACTCCGAAGCCGGAGAGGAGGCCGGTCAGCCGGCCCTGGGTCAGGGTCCGCCTAAGGCAGAGAAAGAAGATCGGCCCGGGCGACGCGGCGATGGCGAAGCCCAGGGCGAAGCCTTTGAGCAAAAGGCTGAACACCGCATCCCCTCATGGCGGCGCAATTGTATAAACACCCGGTTGCGGGCCGGAACGCGCCTGGCCCGCGGGAAGGCTTGCCGCTGTCGTCGGCTAGCGGCCGGTCCTTTACCCGCCTTTAAGCAAGCCTTCCGTATTCTCAACACCCCGTGGAGATCTTCCGCAACATCTGGCGCCGCAAGCTGCGCAGCACGCTCACGATCTCGGGCATCGTCATCGGCGTCTTCGCCTTGACGACGTTCGGGGCGTTTGCCGAGAACTTCAACGCGCTGATCGACGGAGGCGTGCAGTACTTCGGCGGCAGCGTGCAGGTAGGCCCGCCCGACGGCCAGGCGGCGAACTTGCTGCCCATGAGCAAGATCGACGAGATCAAAAGCGTCGAAGGCGTGGAGGCCGCGTTTGCCGGCTACCAGTTCCAGGCCAAGCCTGGCGGTGCGTTCGTGGTCAGCTTCGGAGTCCCGGACACGATCGTGGCCGCCGACCCCGGCGAGGACGCCTACAGCGCGCTCAAGCTGACGTATGCGTCAGGACGTGCAGTGAGCACCACATCGCGTGGTGATGTCGCGCTCGGCTACACGATCGCGAAGGAGTTCAAGAAGAAGGTCGGCGACACGATCGACCTGCCGGTCCGGCCGGCCGACGCCAAGCCCGACTTCATCAACCACACCTTCAACGTCGTCGGTCTCATCAGCGAGACCAAGACGGCCCCCGACTCATTCGCCTACATCAACCTCGCGGATGGGCAGATGCTCCTGCGCGACAGCCTGCCCGCGCAGCTCCGCGATTCCATCGATGTGACGCAGATCACCGAGGGCATCTCCGTGTATGGCAAGCACGGGACGTCGCTGTCCGAGCTCGACAAGATCGCGGACCGGATCAACTCCGAGGTCCCGGGGGTCAAGGCGCTCAGGCCGAGCGACCTGGTCAACGCCTTCAGGGCGGGCGGCCAGATCTTCACCGGCGCGGCCGTCGCGGCGGCACTCCTCGCGCTCGTCGTCGGCGGCCTCTCGATCATCAACACCATGTTCATGGCGGTCTCGGACCGCGTGCGCGAGATCGGCCTCAAGAAGGCGGTCGGGGCGACGACGACGAACATCCTGCGCGAGTTCCTGGTCGAGGCCACCTTCATGGGCTTGCTCGGCGGCCTCATCGGGTACGGGCTCGGCGTGCTGCTCGTGGTGGTGCGAAATGTGTTCTTCCCCGCGGCCGACGGCTCTTCGCTGTTCCTGATCACGCCCATGCTCACCGGCATCGCGATCGGCTTCGCCGCCGTGCTCGGTGCGCTGGCCGGAGTTTTTCCCGCGCTGCGGGCGGCCAGGCTCGACCCTGTGATCGCGCTGAGGAACGACTGATGGCGGGCGTCCGGCTGCTCAACCTCACCAAGCACTACAAGCGGGGCTCGGAGGTCATCAAGGCCCTCGACGGCGTGACGCTGGACATCGACCGGGGCGAGTTCGTCGCCGTGATCGGTCGCTCCGGCAGCGGCAAGACGACCATGCTCGACCTGCTAGGCCTTCTGCTCAAGCCGACGGCGGGCAACCTGGTCATCGACGACGTCGAGACCACGACGCTGAGCGACCGCGAGCGCGCGCACATGCGGGGACGCAAGGTCGGCTTCGTGTTCCAGGAGTACAACCTCTTGTCGGGGCTGAACGTCTACGAGAACGTCATGCTGCCGCAGCGTTACGTGAAAGACGGGGCCGAGGGCAAGCAGCGCGCCCTCGAGCTGATCGACCGCGTCGGGCTCTCGGACCGCATCAAGCACAAGCCGTCGGAGCTGTCCGGCGGCCAGATGCAACGCGTCGCGATCGCGCGGTCGATGGTCAACAAGCCCTCGCTGATCCTGCTCGACGAGCCGACCGGCGCCGTCGACACCGAGACGGCGCAGCAGCTGGTCGACCTCCTGAAGCGGCTGAACCGCGAGGACCAGGTCACGATCGTGCTGGTGACCCATGACCTGGACATCGCCTCCCAGGCGTCGCGGCACATCCGGCTCAAGGACGGGCGGGTGCTGTCCGACGAGAGGGTCGCCGAGGCCGTCCCCGTCTAAGCACCCTCCCCATTCGTGGGAGGTGGCCGGCAAATACGGCCGGAGGGGCGTTACGCGTCTGCATAATCACCGTTTAGCTAGCCATGGCCCGCCGCCTGCTGACCTTCCTTGCCGCCCTGACGGGCCTGATCGTGGCCGCCCTGGTCGCGGGCGGCGCCTACATGGCGCTGAAGTCGCCTCTGACCACCAAGCCGAACAGCGACCTTCAGCCCGATAACTGCTCGCCCGGCCCGTGCGCGAACGTCAAGGGCTACACGATCTGGATCTCGAACGTGCGCGTGACGAACGACGTCGTGCGCATGACGGTGAAGTTCCAGAACTCGTCCGACTCCACGCACGTGGCGCCCGACGACTTGCAGCTCATCGACGCCGGCCGGCGCTCCTCGATCCCGATCACCGACGCGGCCGGATGCAAGTCGTTCACGCGCTACGACTTCAGCGGAGGGCAGACATTCGGGCCGGTCGACATCTGCTTCCGCGTGTCGAACGCCAACCCGCCCTTCATCCTCCACTGGACCCCGGACGAAGGAGCGTTCTGCTGCGAGAAGGACATCACGATCTGGCCGACCTGAGCTCCAGCGCCAGGTCGGGCCGGTTGGTGATGATGCCTTCGATCCGGCTGTCGGCAATGAACCGCTCGATCTCTCGCCGGTCGTCGACCGTCCAGACCCAGACCGGTTTCCTGGCCGCGGCCAGCGCCCCATCCGTCGCGTACCGCTGGTCGAGGGTGATGAAATCGACCGGGCTGACGCGTACCTCGGGGAAGGCAGCCTTGACCGCCTTCACGGAGGATTCGAAGTCCGGCGTGACCACGACCCTGTCCGCGGTCCATCTCTCGAGCACCCTGCCGACCAGCTCCAGCTCGTAGCCGGCTTCCTTCAGGTCCAGGTGGAGCCCGATGGTCGGCGGAACCGCCGCCAGGACATCGTCGAACCCGACGTACCTCCTCCACCACCGCAGCCGGTCGTGCGCAAGGACCACGGCGCCCCCCCGCGAGCGGCGGATGTCCATCTCCAGGAAATCGGCGCCGCTGTGAAGCCAGCGAGGGTAGCCGTCGTGCGCGGATACGATCACGGGCTAGATCATGGCAACGGTCGTCGTCACGGGAGCGACGGGCGCGATCGGGTCGGCGGCGGTGGCCGCGCTGACGAAGCAGCGCGCGCAGGTGATCGCGCTCTCGCGGCCGTCGTTCGACCTGTCCTCATTCGCCTCGGTGCGCGCGGCGGCGAGGGAGCTGAACCGCAGCACCGGCCACATCGACGCGCTGCTGAACATCGCCGCGGTCTACGTGGCGCGGTTTCAGAAATCCGCCGACGGCCTCGAGCTGATGCTGTCGGTGAATCACCTCGGGCCGTTCCTGCTCACAAACCTGCTGCGCGACCGTTTGAGTCCTGGCGGCCGCGTGATCACTGTGACCGCGCCGTCGGGGACGCGCGTAGACGTCGACCGTCTGCTCGACCGGCACCGGTTCAACGCCTTTCACACCTTCGGGGCCACCAAGGCCGCGAACCTGATGTTCACGTTCGAGCTCGCGCGCCGGGCCAAGCGCTGGGACGTGCGCGCGAACGCGTTCCACCCCGGGATCGTGCGCTCGAAGGGCATGCGCGAGGCGCCGGGGGCGCTGCGCCTGCTGAGCCGATTCCTGGCGCGCGACCCGGAGCGCGCGGGCCAGGACCTGGCCGAGCTCGCGCTGTCGTCGGCGTTCGCGGGCACGACAGGCTGGTTTTTCAGGGGCACACGCCGCATCGATCCGCCGAAGTCGACGCTGGACACTGCGCAGCAGGCCGCGCTATGGGCGCAGAGCGCGGAGCTGGTCGAGCTCGAAGGCGGGTTCTGATCTCCGTCCGGCGTTCGTAGGACGTTCACGACTCCCTCACAACTCCCGGGAAGGATGAGAGCCAGGCAAATCTCGTTCACACAAAGGAGTGAAGGTTCGATGCGACGCGGTTTTGGTCTGATTGGGTTGCTGGCGACGGTGATCCTGCTCGTGATCGTGGGGGCGATCGCCTACAACGTGGGCTGGTCGGACGGGGTGAACACGCACCTGCCGGCGGCCGCGCAGGGCAACGTCGCACCCGGCTACTACTACGGCGGCTTCCACCCGTTCTTCGCCGGTTTCGGAATCCTGTGGTTCCTGCTGATCCTGTTCGGCATCTTCTGGCTGTTCCGGCTCGCGTTCTGGGGCTTCGGCGCCCGCAAGATGATGGGCGGCGGCTGGGGCTACGGGCGGGGCTGGGGCTACGGCCCACACTCGTTCGAGGATCGGGCGCAGGAGTGGCACCGCCGGCAGCACGGCGAGCAGCCGCCTTCGCCAGGAGGTTCGGCAGGCTCGACACCCCCACCCCCTCCACCGGACACGCGCTCCGTCTAAGGGCGATGTCTGAACCTAGGATGGTCGCCGTGGCGACCATCCTGGTGGTGGACGACGAGCCGCGGATCGTGCAGCTCGTCCGCGACTATCTCGAGCACGGTGGGTTCACCGTGCTCACGGCGTCTGACGGGCAGGCGGCGCTGCGCACGGCCCGCACGGGCCGGCCTGACCTCGTGGTTCTCGATCTGTCCATGCCGGGTCTGGATGGACTCGACGTGGCCCGCTCGCTGCGGCGCGAGGGCGAGGTGCCGATCATCATGCTGACCGCCCGGACGGAGGAGTCGGACAAGCTCGTCGGCCTGGAGCTGGGCGCGGACGACTACATGACCAAGCCGTTCTCGCCCAAAGAGCTGGTCGCGCGCGTGCGCGCGGTGCTGCGCCGGGCAGAGGGCGCTTCGGCTCCCTCCGACCTGATCCGCGTCGGCTCCGACGTCGAGCTGGACGTGCCGCGGATGGAGGCTCGGTTCGGCGGCCGGCGCGTGGACCTCACCAAGACTGAGTTCCAGCTGGTCTCCGCGATGGCACGCCAGCCGGGGCGCGTGTTCACCCGATCGCAGCTGCTGGACGCCGTGCGCGGAGTGGCGTTCGAGTCGTACGAGCGTGCGATCGATGCGCACATCAAGAACATCCGCCGCAAGATCGGCGCCCGGCACATCGAGACGGTCTTCGGCGTGGGCTATCGGTTCGCGGAGCCGTGAGGGCGGGCGGCGGCCCGGGCCGCTGGCGCGGCTGGGACTCAGGTGCGTGGCCGGCGAACCGCCGGCCGTCGTGGTGGCCGGAGGGCGAACCCTTTCCGTACCGCCGCTACCGGTATGGCCCGCCCACGTTTGTGAGGTGGATCGGCTGCTTCATCGTGCTCGTGCTAGGCGTCGCGTTTCTGACCGGCGGCCTGGCCGGTGCGCTGTTCGGGCGACTTGGTTCGGGGGGATTTCACCCGTTCTTCGCGTTCCCGCTGGCCTTGCTCATCCTGCTGGTCGCGGCCGCGGCGTTCGGGGGCATGCGCCGGCTGTCACAGCCGATGAACAACCTGATCGAGGCCGCGCGCCGGATCGAAGCGGGCGACTACTCGGCGCAAGTGCCGGAGTGGGGCTCGCCCGACGTGCGGTCGGTGGCGCGCGCGTTCAACTCCATGGCCGGGCGCCTGAAGACGATCGATGAGCAGCGCCGATCGTTCATGGCCGACGTGACCCACGAGCTGCGGACTCCGCTGTCGGTGATCCGCGGCCAGGCGGAGGCGATCAACGACGGCGTGTACCCGCCCGATGCGGCGCACCTGGCGCCCATCCTGGACGCGACGGCGACGCTGGACCGGCTCGTCGAGGATCTGCGCACGCTGGTCCTGACCGACGCGGGCAACCTGGTCCTGCACAAGGAGCCGACCGACCTCGGTGCGCTCGTGCGCGACACGGTCGAATCGTTCCGGCCTCAGGCGGACACGAAGGGTCTAGCCCTGACCGCCGAGGTGACGGAAGGTCTGCCGGCCGTGGAGGTCGATCCGGCGCGGATCCGGCAGGTGATCGTCAATCTGCTGTCGAACGCGATCCGGCACACGCCGTCTGGCGGCTCGGTGACGGTCGCGGTGACGGCGCCCGCAACCGTCACGGTCACAGACACTGGCGAAGGAATCCCGCCCGAGCTGCTACCCCACGTGTTCGACCGATTCGCGAAGGGAGCGAACTCCCCCGGCAGCGGCCTGGGCCTGGCGATCGCCCACGACATCGTCCGGGCCCATGGGGGCCGGCTCGAGATCGTGAGCACGTCAGGTCAGGGAACCAGCGCGCGCGTCTCCCTGGACGCGCTCTGATAGGGAAAGGCTAAGCGTCGGGTGCCGTCGCACTCCGGGTAGCGCTTGCATCCCCAGAACTGGCGAACGATCGTCGTGTCCTCGATCCGCGTCACCAGCACCATCGGAGTGCTGCACTTGGGGCATGCCGGACGATGGATGCCAGCCAGGTGCTTGGCGAATCCCTCGGCGACCATTGGGTCTGACCCGTCGGCACCGCCCTGACCGGGCACGACCTCTGAACGTAAGCGCATGAACTCCGGCCCGTCGATCAGCGTGAAGTCCTTCTGTGCCGCGAACTCGCGAGCCACGACCGTGAACCCCGACGTGCCGATCAGGATTGCGCCCGCGGCGCGTTCGCTTGCAACCACACCCCAGAGCTCGCGCGCTTCCTTGACGGTGACCTCGTGGCGCCAGTGCTTGACCTGCACCAACCGTGTTTCTCCGTCTTTGGTGAGCTCGAAGTCGACCCCACCATCTGAGAGGTCGGGTCGTTTGTTTTCGGTGACCACGTACCCCTTGAGGCGAAACAGCTCAGCCGCCANAACATCACCACGAGCAGAATCGGAATCAGCGCAGTCACGAATAGGTCGGGATGGCCGGTGACGACGTCGAGGACGACCGCAATAACGAATGCGAGCACCGCCCAGCCGGCCACTAATCCGACAAACGCCCGAGTCGGGATCTCCATCAGAGTCGCGACCGGGGAGTCGTCGCGGAACCGTCTGCGAAGGTTGCGGCCTGACATCGCCGACGGAACTATAGTCAGGCGCCGAGCAGATTCATCTGGACAGAATGGAGCGGGAGACGAGGAATCAAGCCGCGAGTACCAATCAGCCGGTGAAATTCAGTGATCGACTCGGTTGAAGAATTGACGCCTCCCGTCTCTTTCCGCGCCGGCCAACCGCGTTCGTTACTCCTTCAGGCGGCGGACGGTAAGCGGCCGTACTTCGGCGATGCGGTCAAATTCACCGTCCACGTGAACCACTCCGAGACCGTGATGCAAAGCTGTCTCGGCAATGAGCAGGTCCGGTATCGGAGTTCGATGCCACATTCCATGGTGGTGAGCGAGGTCTCGCTGTAGCTCGAGAGCCCGCGCCAGAAGGTCGGGTGCAGCATCGACCGAGTCGAAGCTCGCGTGCAAGTCTGTCTTTAGCTCGTCGTAATCCTTGCTGGAGCGAGCCGAGTACAGCTGCTCCAACTCCCCGACCGGACAGATGAACAATGAGCCGAGCAGCTCGTCGAGCTGCCTCCGGACATTTGGGCTGCCGGCCCTGCCGGCCGCGCTTTTGTCAAGCACCCAACCCCTTACCGCCACATCTCCTCCGAGGTCAGTACCTTGACGTCGGCACGGGCGCTCAAGCGCCCGAGGTAGGCCCGCTGCCCAGCGGCTCGCCGATCCTGGTCGC
>VBEK01000011.1 GCA_005889135.1 Chloroflexota bacterium | reverse complement strand
TCACCCCGACCCTCTCCCCCCAGGGGGAGAGGGAGAAGAGCCTCAAACCTGGGGTAACAGTTGAACGACCACGATCCGTGCGCTTCCCGAAACGGCCCGGACGGTGGCTTCTGCGCCACCGGCGATGGTTGCACCCGACTCAGCGTGTAAGCCTGTCGTCGTTGCTCCCGTGGTGACCGAAACCTGGCCGTCGAGCACGACGATTGCAGCTGGGCCGCTCAGGCGAAGCGATTCACCCGAGGCAAGCCGGCGGTAAGTAAGACGCTCGGTATAGGGTCCGGCCGCGACAGCGGTGAGGTTGTCGGACTCGTATGTCCGGTGACCGGCGGGTACAGGCATCACAGCTCCGTGCGCAGTGGCTGGGCGAACCCCGACGAAATACCAGTGATTCATCAAGGGATCGATCGTCGCGATGACTCCCAGGACAAGCAGCGGAGCCAGTACTACCGCGGCGCGACGACGCCAGGCTCCGGCCACCAAAGCGACCGTCAGGATGATGAGCAGACCGGCGAGGACGATCGCAGCAGGCACCGCCGCTCTGTTCTCGTGATCGTGGCGCTGGAGGTTCGCCGTGAAGACTGCATCGCCTGGGCCCACGTCGACTGTCCCCTTGCCCGCGATTGCCATCGTGGCGGTGCCGGAAACGTCCAGGACAAAGCCCGCGATATGCGTGTGCGGACCGAGCACCGCCCCGGCGGGCTGAGGGAGCTCGAGCACGCTGATGAAAACAGGCCCGGTCGGCAGGGCCGCCAGATTGCCTTCGACGACCCGGTCCACGTCAGACCGCGTCCCGATGATCGGGATCGCGAACGCCACGGCGGCGGCCAGTACCACGGCGCCGCCGGACATATAGAAGACGCGAGGCCGCACGTCGAGGGTTCTCCCCGCGGCCAGCACGGCGCCGAACAGCAGCCACGCCACCAAAGACTCGACCGCGGCACCAGGGCCCAGGTTGAGCATGAAGAAGGTCGCACGCATGGGATCGTTGGGAGCGTCGCCGGCGGGCGGGGCGCCTTGAATCAAGCCAACGATCGGCATGAGGACAGCGCCCGAAAGCAGCCAGGCGCCCAGTCCGTAGGCGATAGGGGCGACCACTCCGCGAGTCCTGGGCTCGACGACGAGGAAATATGCGGCTGCCAGCGCTGCCTCGCCGAGCAGCAGCAAGACCCATCCTGCCGGTCCGGCCTCACGCTGGGCTCCGAGCATTCGGTCGAGCATCGCCGCCGGCGCGGTCACCGGAAAGCCAAAGGCCGCCGCCAGCTGGAGCCACCCGAGCGATGTGACGACTGCCGCCGCTCCCACGAGGACCCGCCGCATCGCCAGCGATACGATAGGCGCCCCAGATGGCGGCGTCAAAGCCGAATGGCAGCCACGTCCCAATGGATGAGCACTGGTCGGCCATCCTGCGCGGCGACCGGTTCGCCGCACTCGGGCCACGCCTGGGGCGCCGGGCATTTGCACTCTTTCCTGGCCGGCCGCGCTGCAAGGTTTGTAATGCGCCCTATGGCGGTCCGGTCACATGGCCATTCCGTGCCCTGGGTTACCGCCCCTCCAAAAGGACTCCTCACGTCTGCGCCCGGTGCCTCGAGTGGGCGCCAGAAGGTGGCGCGATAGTGCCGATCAGCGTCCTCTTTGCTGACGTTCGGAACTACACGACCCTGACACGGTTGCTTTCTCCACATGAGGTGCCCGCTCTTCTCAATCGCTTCTACGACGTGGCGTCGCGGGTGCTCCTCAAGCAGGAAGGGGTCCTGGGTCAGATCGCAGGCGACCAGGTGATGGGCTTATTCGTGCCCGGCCTCAGCGGCCGCGACTACCAGAGCAAAGCGGTCGCCGCCGCCGCCGGCCTTCTCGACGCCGTGGGATATCGGACGCCGGACGGACCCTGGATCGAGATTGGAATCGGCATCTCCTCCGGCGTCGAGTACTGCGGAAACGTCGGAGGCGGTGGATTCAAAGATTTCACGGCGGTCGGCGACGTGACCAACAGCGCTGCCGGCTTGACCGCTCGCGCTGCTGCCGGGGAGGCGCTCGTCGATGCTGCGACCCGGGCCGGGGCCGCGGAGTTTCCCTTCGACATCGGCGAGACCGTCTCGTTCAAGGGTGCAAGCTCCCCGGTAGACACCTATCGCCTCCAGCTGGAGACCCCAGTCTCCAGTGGCGTCGAACCGATCGATGTGCTCATTCGCACGCCTCTGTTCGCCGGGATCTCGCCCAAGCTGGCGGGCACCCTGCGACGCCGGGTTCACCGCCGAGTGTTCGCGGCCGGCGCCCACCTGGTCAGGGAGGGCGAACCGGCGAACTTCCTTCTGGTCATCGAGCGTGGTCTTGTCCGTGTTACGCGCACGTCGCGTCACGGCCGGGAGCTTGTGCTTCGGCTCCTATCAGCCGGAGACACCCTCGGCGAGCTTGGCGTGTTCGACGCCGCTGGGGTCCGCACCGCGGACGCCGTCGCCGTCGAATCCACGAGCTGCGTCGTTCTGAGCAAGGACGACCTCCAGGCCGCCCTGCGAGCGAACCCTGAGCTTGGCCTGCGTCTGCTCGCCACCGTGGTCGGGTACGTGCGACGGAAGGACGAGGAGCTGGCCGACGTCGCCTTTCTTGACGTGCCGGGCCGGACCGCCCGCAAGCTGCTGGAACTCGCCGACCGGCACGGCACCGCGGTCGCCGACGGCCGGCGGATCGGTATCAGGGTCCCCCAGGGCGAGCTGGCATCGATGGTCGGCGCCAGCCGGGAGAACGTCAACCGCGCCCTCAGCCGGCTGATCACCCTGGGCGCGGTGTCGATCCAGCAAGGTCACATCACGATCCTCGATGAGGCCCGGTTGCGATCGCTGTGCTAGATATCACCGCCTGTTTGTGACGGATATCACAGGCGGGACCGCCTGAACGACGGACGCTGCCGGCAGTCTCGAACGGCGAGGCGCCAATTTCAGCCTCGGATGATCAGGAGGTCTACACGCGATGAGGATCGGAACCATGCGTCTGCTCAAGGTCTGCGCTGTGCTGGCGGCGGTGACAAGTGTGGCCATCGCGGCTCCGGTCGCCGCTCGGGCCGACTCGGGCGCCAACCTTGAAGTCATCCTGCGACCAGTTGCAGGCACACCCGACGGTGGCTTCGGATTGGTGAAGTTTCGTCAGCCAAAGGACGCCGACAAGATCGTCTATCTGGATGTGTGGGTGCGGGACCTGGCCCCGAACCACAGCTACTACCTTCAGCGAGCGACGGATTTGGCCGTGAACGACGCCTGCACCGGAACGAACTGGCTCACGCTCGGCCAGGGGTCGGTTGTCCAGGCGATCACGACAGACGAAACGGGAACCGGCCGTGCGAGCTTGTTCCGCAACCTGGCGGCCATCCCGCTTGGGACGCAGTTCGATATCCACTTCCGCATCGTCGACGCGGCTACCACGGCTGTGGCACTGGAGAGTGCCTGCTACCAGTTCACAGTCACCCAGTAACCGAAAGGGCGGCAGCCTCGTGGCTGCCGCCCTGATAGTCGCGACTATCACGACGTCTCCCAGGCCGGAACCGCGGTTAGTCGCGACTATCACGACATCTCCCACGCCGGAACCGCGGTTAGTCGCGACTATCAATTCCTCTCTCATCCATTCGCCGCTGAGCCCACGCATCGGGTCGACGATGCTTTGAGAGTCCTCAAAGGCGGTTACGCTTCCGAGGCTTTCGACAACGTGGCCAGGAGGGTCGAGCGATGCGGAGGTTCCGCTTCGGGATCTGCACTGATCAGAACATGACCTGGGAGAAGACTGCTGAGCGATGGCAGCTCTTCGAACGTCTCGGTTACGAAAGCGCCTGGTTGTGCGACCACCTCGTGCAGCCGAGCCGGCCGCACGGACCGTACATGGAGGCCTGGACCTTGCTCGGAGGACTGGCGGCAGTTACGAGCAGGATCCGCATCGGCGTTCTCGTCACTTCCAACACGTTCCGGTATCCCCAGGTGCTCGCCAAAATGGCGGTCACGGTCGACCACATCTCAAACGGAAGGCTCGAGATCGGGTTGGGCGCTGGATGGTATGAACCCGAGCACACGATGTTCGGGATCGACTTTCCCGAGACTAAAGAGCTCGTCGGCCGTTTCCACGAGGCGGTCCAGGTCGTCGATCTGCTGACTCGTGAAGACACCAGCTCGTTCCATGGTTCTTACTACCGCCTGAAGGAGGCGCGGTCGCGACCGGGTAGCGTGCAGAAGCCGAGACCGCCGCTGGTCCTGGGTGCCTTCGGACCACGCATGCTGAAGATCGTCGCCAAGTTCGCCGACACCTGGAACGCATTTGGGACGCCGGCCGAGATGGCGGAGCGCAATCAGATGCTCGACGACTACTGCCGGCAGATCGGCCGCGACCCGGAGACACTCGATCGGTCGCTGTATTACTGGGTGCCTAAAGCGGACGACGATCCATGGGCGTCCAAAGACGCGTTCTACAGCGTCCTCCAGCCCTACGTCGAGGCGGGGATGAACCAGTTCATACTCGACCAGCCGCGGGACGACCAGATCGACATGCTGGAGTGGGCGGCCGCCGAGGCGCTGCCGAGGTTCGCGCAAGAAACCCCGCGCGTCCTGGAAGCGGCGAGCGCGGCGAAGATCGACACTTCGGGCTGGAAGAGGCCACAGGACCACCTCTAGGCCGCGCTGCCGCCATGATCCTCCCGAAAGTCCGCGACCCTCGCTTCATCACCATCCGCCGCGGAGGGACGCTCACAGACTCCGACCATCAGCTGCTCGCACTGTGGGCCGCAACGTGCGCGGAGCACGTCCTGCACCTCTTCGAATCGGCACGACCTTCAGACCTGCGGCCTCGCCAGGCGATCGCGCAGGCTCGGGCTTGGGTGCGTGGTGAGATCACCATGTCGCAAGCGCGCGAGGCCGCAGGCCATGCGAACGGGGCTGCTCGAGAGTTAAGCGGCGCCGCCCGCCATGCCGCCTATGCGGCCGCCCAGGCCGCGGCGGTGGCGCATGTCGCTGCGCACGAGCTCGGAGCGGCGGCTTACGCGATCAAGGCGGCGCGTGCGGCCGCTCCTGACGGCGAGGGTGAGAACTCCGGGCGGCTCGAGTGCCGATGGCAGCGTGAACAGCTCCCGGACGCGATCCGCGAACTGGTCCTGGATGATCAGCGGTTGCGAAACGACATCTGCTGGTCGGTGTTCGACTGCTGATACGCCTCGTGCAGGAGTCGTGCATTTAGCGACCCGGGGCTCAGGCCAGACTTTGCTGTCTCGAGGCCCAGTTCCTCTCGAGGTTGTCGATCAATGCTGGACTGTAGAGGCAGCGGGCCTGCTCGATCGAGTACGTGGCGAGATAGCGGCGAAAAAGGTCAAGCGGCTCGTGTGCGGCGCGCAGCGCACGCCGATTGGCCACCAAGCTGGTTGCGCCCGCGGCCGTCAGCTCGCGCGCCAGATCGGACACCTCAGCCTCGACCTGGTCGGATTCCACGACGCGATCGGCCAGCAGCCTTCCCGAAGCCGAATCGGCCTGGAACTCCAGGTTCATGAAGATTGCCTGGTGGGCGAGGCGCTCACCAACAAATCGGGGCAGACGCAGGTTGGCACAACCGGGGATGATGCCTTCCTTCCGCGCGGGCAGGCTGAAGTAAGCACCACGTTCGGCCACGACCCCGTCCATGACGAGGAGCCACTGGCATGCGCCGCCGATGGCCCAGGCATCGACGGCCGCGAGAAAAGGCTTCTCGATGCGGCCCTCCTCGAGCCCGTCATCTCGCGGCCTCGCCGGTGACAGGCCGCGAAACATCTTGCCCACACATCCAAGCTCACGCTCGAGCATGAACTCGACCAGCGAAATCTTTCCCTGGTAAAGATGCGTCAGGTTGATACCGGAGCCGAAGATGCGCCGGCCGGCGTGCTTTGGATGGGTCATGGGAGCCGACCGGAGCACTCCGACCTCGATACTCGGGTCGATCAGCACCAGATCCACCGCAGTCTCCAGTGCAACTGTTGATGCGTCGTCCTCCGCGTTGAGCGACTCGAAGTTCTTGAGAGTGATCCAGCCGACGTTCCCGCGCCGCTCGAGCGCTGCCGTACCGAGGTCGACTCGCCCCGTCGTTCTTAGTTCCTCGAGACGGGCCACGGCCTCACGGCGCGGACGGCCCATCGCGTGGATCAACCGGAATCCACGTCCCGGATCGGCGAGAACCTGCGTAAAGAACTCGCCCTGCGCGATCTCCAGGCCCCGCTTCTCCTTCTGCGGGTGGGTTCGCTCTTCTTCGATCTCGAGCCGGCTGGGCACCAGGCCGGGAAACCTCTCCGCCGCCTCGTAGACAAGCTCAGCGCAGCGCAGCTCGCGCCGACCGCCATCTGTGATCTCGTCGAAGACCGCGAGTGGATCCACCAGGTACTCCTAGGCGCCCGCCACCCTTGCCTCGACTCCTCGCCAGTGCGGCTCCCGCAGCTCGCGCTTGAGGATCTTGCCGGCTCCCGATTTTGGCAGCGGCTCATCACGCAGCTCGATCGTCTTCGGAATCTTGTAGCCCGCGATCAGAGAGCGGCAGTGTGCTACCAGCTCCTCGGGATCGACCGCCGATCGCGGCACGACGACTGCGTAAACCGCCTCGCCCCAACGGGCATCGGGGATACCGAAGACCGCCGCCTCGCGGACAGCCGGATGGCGATAAAGGGCCTCTTCGACCTCCGTGCTGTACACGTTCTCCCCACCGGTCACGATCATGTCCTTGGCTCGGTCGACGAGATAAACGAACCCATCATCATCCTGATAGCCGAGGTCCCCGGTGTGGTACCACCCGTCGGCAAGTGCCGCCGCGGTCTCGACCGGCTTGTTCCAGTAGCCGGCCATGACATTGGGGCCACGGACGACCACTTCCCCGATCGATTGCGGTTGCTGCCAGGCTCCGTCGAGGCCGCGGATGGCGACTTCCACTCCAACCGCCGGTCGCCCGCAGGATCGGCTCTGAGCCATGTCGAGCATCCGTTCCTCGTGTGGAAGCAGCGTGGCGATCGGCGCCGTCTCGGTGGCGCCATAGATGTGGAGCAACTCGGCCGCCGGAAAGGCGGCGTGGGCTCGGCGGAGCGTCTCTGTGGCGACCGGGGCGCCTCCGTGGCTCAGGTATCGCAGCGAGGTTACGTCGCGCGGCCGCGCAAGCTGCTCCTCACTCATCGCGGCCAGCATTGTCGGCACGACCAGGGTGGAGGTGATCCTGTGTCGCTCGATCAAGTCGAGCGCACGTCCGGCGTCGAAGGCAGGCAGGATCACATGCTGGCCCGCGTTCCAGACCGTCGACAGCACCGCAATGGATCCAGCCGCATGGAAGAGCGGGGCGATCACCAGCCAGCGTGTTTCCGGGGTGAATTGCCAACACATGCCGAAGTGCTGGGCGTTGGCTATGAGATTTCGGTGTGTGAGCATCACGCCTTTGGCCGCTCCCGTGGTGCCGCCGGTGTAAAAAAGCCCGGCGATCGTGTCCTCGGGAATGTCCTCCGGAAAGTCCACGCCCGGCCCACCGAGCAGCGTCTCATAGCCGTCGCCCATATCAAATATGTGCTCGACCATGTCGCCCAGGCCCTGGTCCCCGATCCCGGTGAACAGGACCCTTGCGCCCGAGTCCTCGAGCGCGTACCTCAGCTCGGCGATCGCGTGACGCGGGTTGAGCGGAACAAGGCTGAAGCCAGCGCCAGGCACTGCTTGATAGAGCTCGAGATAGCGATGGCAGTTTCCGGCGATCACTGCCACTCTGTCTCCGGGCGCAAGTCCTAAGTCGCGAAGTGCACCGATCAGGCGACGGCACCGATCCCAGGTCTGCGCATATGTCAGCTCGACGTCGCAACATGTGACGGCAGTCCGGGTTCGTCCGACCAGATTCGCCCGTCGCATCGGGGTGATCGTTGTGGCCATCGCGCTACCTCCCTCTGGTGCTGTGCGGAAGGCCCGAGGACGGAATGGGTGGGCCCACCGAATGGGCGCTAACTCGACGTCGCGAAGCGATGCTACATCGCGCGTCGGAGCCCGTCGAAGTCCAGAGGCATCGAGCCCTCGCCGAAAGCGCGATGAATGTAACAAGCGCGCCGCGACGCCGAGGGTGGCGGCACGCCCGCGTGAACGCCTTAAACAGCCGGCGCGGCCACCCTCTGATCGCGCGCCGGCACCTGCGAAACGGTTCTGTCGACGACCAGAAGACCGAGCCAAACCAGCTCCCATATCAGGACAGGTGGGGCCAGACCGATAGCCATCGCTTGCACCGCCAAAATGCCAGGCAGTAACCACCATCGCGATAGGGCGCCGATTGGCGAACGCATCACAAGCCAGGCCGCGAGGACGAGCATCGTGAAGTCTGACTCGTGCGCATGCAGGGTCGACACGACTGTGCCCGCCAGGCCGATTGCGATCACCAGTTCAAGACTGGCGCGGCGCCGCCATGCCCCGAAGATCGCCACACCAGCCGCCCCGGCCTCCAGGAAAGCCGCGGGCAGGCCAGGCCCGGTGAGCGAGGCCATGGTCAAGATCTTGTGTCCGGCGTATGCATCAACCTCCAGGTTCGTCTGCCAGAGGTCCGCAATGCCTTGCGGACCCAGGAACAGATAAAAAATCGCCGCGAGGGCAAGACACGCGGCCGCGAACCATGCGAATACGCGGACGTGACCCGCAATGAGCAAGCAGACGGGTACCAGAACGACATCCTGCGGCTTGAGGCTCGCCGCAAGGGCAAGCGCCAATCCAGCCGCTAGCGCCCTGTCCCGACGGATACACCACCATGCTGCCGCGACGAGGGCGATGATCTCCGGGGTCGACTGACCGAAGATCAGCGAGTAGTGGACAGGCCAAAGCGCGAGCGCCAGTAACAGCAAGGTGACCCGTCGAATGCCTTCAAACGGACTCACAATCCACCAGGCGATCAGCACGCAGATAAGCCCGAGCAGTGCCCATGCCGCGTAGGCATCGCCGAACGGCAAGACAGTAAGCGGCGCGATGATCCACGCCAGGGTCGGCAGGTTGGGGTAGGTGTGGCCACCGTCGACGGCCGCCAGAGAGCCCGTGAAGTGCGCGGCCATGACCGCCTTGAGGATCGCCTGGTCATAGATGTGACTCCAACCCTGCTGAAGGCCCAGTCTCGCGACGTAGTAGTAGACGCGGAAGTCGTCCGCGGCGGTGTCCGTGAGGAAGTGCTCGACCCATCGCTTGAGCGAGAACACAGCACCCCACCCGCTTGCGACTGCGGCAGCGGCCGTCCACAGCGGAGGCAGGCGAGCGGAACTGTCGGATTTCATCGGCCGCACTAAAGCCGACATCTTGACGGCTGCCGCGCCCAACGGATGCTTCCTGCGCCCGAGGCCCGCCCTGTTGATGCAGGGTGGTCGATCCTCAGGAGCTCGGGCCTAAGGAACCAGACTCTACTTGCCGAGGGCGCAGCTGACGCTGCCCGTCCTCTCCCAGCCTTGACTAGTTAACCGTGGGCCGACCGTGTGGTTCGCCCATATACTGACTGGCTTATGTCCGGCCGAACGGAGCTGCGGCCAGCGGCTCCCAAGCCGGTAAACAGCGCTTTGGCCGCTGTGTTCGGCGCGGAGCGCTTCCTCCTGAACAGGGTCGAATTGCCTTTCGGTGTCTCGATTCTGGCGCTGGCTGTGAAGCCGGCGCGCGAGTAGCCCGCCGTGGGGCGGAAACTGCCGCCGCTGTGGCTTTCGGTGTCGGCCCTTACGGCCGGCATAACGGCCGCATTCGGCGTGGCGCGATGGATCAACCACTTCGCCACGGACCCGTATGAGGAAGACTTCCGCCTCTACTATGTCGCGGCCAAGATCGGGTTGAACTACGGCTGGTCGCACATCTACGACCTCGACCTCGAACGCCGCCTTTCATCTGTATTTCCAGCGCCGGGAAATGTCATCGATTCAATGCACAACTACGTCACGCCTGAGCCGATGGCCTGGCTTCTGGTTCCGTTTACGCCGCTGTCAGTGCCGGTCGGGTTCCTCCTCTGGACCGTCCTGAGCCTCTTGCTCCTCATCGGGGCCTGGCTCCTGGTCTGCCCCGGCAAGGGCCTGGCTCGCATCACTTTGTTGTTGATCGCGCTTGCGATCTGGCCGATGCACTACACGTTCTGGCTCGGCCAGACAGCGGCTCTGAGCATCGCGCTACTGGCGCTAACGTGGTGGCTGCTCGAGCGGGAGCACTGGTCGCTCGCTGGAGTGGCGCTGTCTGTCGCCGTGTTCTTAAAGCCGCAACTGGTTCTCCTGCTGCCGATCGCGCTGCTCGTCAGCGGACGCTGGCGTCCGGTAGTTGCGTTCGCGGTCTCGAGTGCGGTGTTGGGCGGCGCATCACTGGCCCTGATGGGCGCACATGGAATTGCGTCCTACCAGAGCAGCGTGGCCTACACGAGCACCAATCTGATTCACTCCGTCATGACGTACGCGTGGTTTGGCCGCGGATCGGTGGCGACGACCATCGAGCTGACGCTTGGCGCCGTTGCGTTAGCGTTGGCCTGGTTCCGGCGCGACCGCATGGACATCGTGTTTGCGCTCGGGATCGTGGGCAGCACGGCGTCGGCGTCATACCTTCACGAGTACGACCCCGCGGTCTTCGTGCTCCCGGCCTGGATCCTTCTTCGAGCTCGGTTGAGCCTGCCGCAGGGGCTGTGGCTTCTGCTCGGTGTCCTGGCGGCACAGCTGATCGCGATCGCGATCTTCAGGCCGATGCTAGTTTGGGAGGCCGGCTGGATCTTGCTGCTCGGCGCCGAACCATGGCTGCTGCGCAATTTTCAATTCGCGGCGCCTTTCCGCCGCGCGGCCGAGGCTCATTGACCGCTCGCGCCTGACCGCCATCAAGGCCGCGATCCAGATCAAGAACACACCGATAACACCCAACTCCGCCATCAGCCGCAAGACGACGAGGTCGCGGTAGCCCGACACCAGTAGGGCCTGGAACCAGTGATGTCCCGGGTTGATCAGCAGGTATCCGGTCGCCAGCAGGCCCAGCACCTTCCAGTCCTGGCGCCGGATGGACCACGCGAGCAGAACGAGGATGGGGAGCAGCAGCAGCACGAGGTGCGTGCTCCAGGAGTAGGTCACGATCAACGGGCCGGCCGCGACGATGGCCGCGCCTTCGAGCACCCTGCCGGTGGCGTCGCGCGCCGCGCGACGTAGGAGCCACAGCGTCGACGCCAGCACTGCGATCGAGACGACCAGGGTCAGGACGCGCGCGACCGGAGGGCTTCCGTAGACGGCGCCAAGAAAGGTGGCCGGCTCGATCAAGCGGGTGATGGTGCCGCCCGGAGACTGATTTTCGTACAGGCCGGTACCCCCGCTGACCTGAGGCGCGACCTGAAAGAGGTATTCGAAAAGGTACTGCGGCGTGGCGACGAGCCACAGGACCAGACCTGTGGCGGTCGCCGTTATGAACATCGACCAGCGCCGGGCGATCAGGACCAGTAGGGCGGTCGGGGCCTGGATGACCTTGATCGCCACCGCGGCTCCCAGCGCCACCCCACCCCACCAGCGTCCGTCGACCCAGGCGAGCAGCCAGACGCCCGAGAGACCGAGGAGGATCGGGTTGACCTGGCCCTCGTCGATGTTGCCGGTCATGCCGAAGGTCATGGCGACCAGGACCAGGAGGGCGGCGAGCTGCCAGTCGGCGACGCGCAGCGCGCGGAGCGTGGTTGCGAGAAAGACGGCGAAGGCCACATTGAGCGCGACGACCACGCCGACAGCGACGATGTTTTGGTCAACGTGGATGGCCGGCTGGAGCAGCCATGCGAGGAGCGGGGGCATTACGTACTGCGGCCCGGTGGGTTCAAAGCAGCCATAGGTGCGGCAGAGGTCGTAGGGGTCTTGGCCGGCGGCGATTCGGCTCGCGGCCCGCATGTAGCTCTCTTGGAAGTCACCCTGGTAGGCGGAAAAGAGGACAGGCTGGACCACGGCGCCCCAGAGGTAGACGGAGACGATCGGGAGTCCGATCCAGATCAGGAGGACGGTGCGGAAGCGCCGCTTCGAAAGTGCGGCTGACCAGGAGGACCCGACGGTCACGGCTGCAGCTTATCTGTGCAGCTTCAGAATTGAGCCGTTAGCGGCGGGCTTCGCCACCACTCACATATATATAGGGACGCGCGAAGGACGCCTACGTAGGCATTGCGGACCCCTTCGGACGTCGCCAGAGCCGAGCACGACGTGATTTGCGAAACCTACACGAGCGCGCGCTGAGCCACACTCAGCTCCAGACCGGCTTACGCTTCTCGACGAAGGCTGCGATTCCCTCCTGGCCGTCGGGTGCGACCGCGTTGCACGAGATCGCCTCGGCCATCATGTCGTACGCCTCGGCCTGCCGGGCCTCGACCTGGCTGTAGAAGCCAATCTTGCCGAGCTCGAGCGCGTATCGGCTCAGTTGCGCCAGCTCGTGTACGAGCGCGATGACCTCTTCGTCCAGCCGCTCGCGAGGGACCGCGCGGTTGATCAGGCCCCACCGCTCTGCGGTCGCCGCGTCGATGAAGCGCCCGGTGAGCAGCATCTCCAGCGCGTGCTTTCGGCTCACGTTGCGGGCGACGGCGACACCGGGTGTGGAGCAGAAGAGCCCGTACTTGATCCCGGACGTGGCGAAACGGCAATCGTCGCTCGCGATTGCGAGGTCGCACGTCGCGACCAGCTGGCAACCCGCTGCGGTCGCCACGCCGTGCGGGGCCGCGATCACCGGTACCGGCACCGACTGAACGGTCGCCATGAGGCGGTTGCAGACGGCGAAGATCTCGCGCTCTTCATCGAGCGAGCGGGCCTGCATCTCCTTGAGGTCATGACCCGCCGAGAAGCCACGGCCGGCGCCCTTGAGCACGATCGCCCGCACTTCGGGCCGCGCAGCCTGACGCTCGAGCTCGGCGGTGAGCTCCCTCATGAGGCCAGTCGAAAGGGCGTTCAGCTGGTCGGGGCGGTTGAGGGTGATCACCGCGGCCGGAGCGGCGTCATCGACGAGCAGGTAATTGAGAGCGACAGCCATCTTCAAACCTCCTGGTCATTTGAGTCTAGGTGCGGCCGCAGCGCGTCGCTCGACGTCACGCCCAGAGTCGTGACTGGACGCTGCGGGTAGCCCGAGACGCCTCAGGTTCGGGTGATCGACGCTCGCCAGGCGAGGACACCATCTGCGCTGGTGGTTATGTCGATCTTGGCTGGGTCGATGGCGTCAATATGCCAGGCGTTATCAAAGCTGGCGATGATCTCGCTTTTCGCGATCCGGCGCGGCCCCGAGTCGCCTGGTTGCAGGTCGCTGAAGCACAGCATGTAGTAGCGGCCACCGGCTGGCACGACCGCTCTCAGGCTGTCAACAAAGCGCAGGCGGTCGTCGTCTTTGAAGATATGAAACAACCCGCAGTCAAGCACCGTGTCGAACCGTTCGTTCAGCGACGTCAGCTCAAGCGCGTTCGCCACTAAGAAGCGCGCCGATAGACCACGGTCAGCCGCTTTGCGCTGGGCGATCGCGATCGCTGCGGGGACCACGTCGATGCCGACCGCTTCCAGTCCGAGTCCGGCGGCCATGAGGGCGTGTTCACCTGTGCCGCAACCTACGTCCAGCACGCGTCCCTTTACTTCCCCAGCCCTCGCCAGCTCGACAAATGCACGTTGGGGTCGACCTATGTCCCAGGGCGGAGGTGCTGCATAAAGAGCACCGAAGTCCTCGGGGCGCCTCGGGCGCAGCTCAGACCAGTCGATTGATGGCCCTTGCGGACCCATCGGCGGTTTGGATCCACTCACCGCGGTCCTTAATAGCACAACGGGAGGTCAGTCCAAGTCGCCCGCCGGCACCGCGGACAATGTCTTGTCCAGCATTCTCAGCATCAAAGTTCGGGGCAGAATGCGTGCGGCGGTATCACGAATCGCGCACAGGATTGGGGCGTCGATCTGAACCCCGCGCGTGGCTTGGCGCGATGCTTTGACGACTCGATTGGCGCGACCCAGACGCTGGCGCTCATAGAACTTGAAGGCGTCGGCGACGTTAGCTGCATGTGCGAAGCCCCTCCCCAGGGCGACTGCATCTTCCAATGCCTGGCAGGCGCCCTGGCCCTGATTTGGGGTCATCGGATGCGCGGCATCTCCGACCAGCGTGACTCGCCCGCGGCTCCAATGATTGACGGGCGGCCGGTCATACATGTCGTTGCGAAGGATCGCTGCATGGTCATTGGCGGCGATCAAAGCCGAGACCGGATCCTGCCAACGGCCAAATCTATCCAGCAGATCTTGCTTATGACCTCCCGGCCCTGACATCTCACCGCGAGGTTCTTTGGTCACAGCTGCCCAATAGATCCGATCATCGGGGAGATGGAACGCGAGGAATTCGGAGCCAGGACCGACCCAGTTGATGCCTTGCCCACGATCGATCGGGATACCTGGGCTGTGCACCACTCCGCGCCAGATGGTCGATCCCAGATAGAACGGATCGCCATCGCGAAGCAGCTCGCGGCGCACCACCGAGCGAATGCCGTCTGCACCGACGAGGAGGTCGCCAGCCACCGAATCGTGCCGAAGTCTGACCTCAACGTGGTCTTCGGTCTCCTCGAAGCTCTGAACGTCGGCGCCAAGACTCAGCGCATCTTCGCCGAGCGTCGACGTGAGGGCTGCTTGTAGGTCGGCACGCGAGACAAAAGCAACGTCGGAGCCGTACCGCTCCGAGATGATGTCCATCGGGATCTCCATGAGCTCATGGCCGCGCCAGCTTCGGAATGAGATGCGCTCCACAACCAATCGTCTGACTGCGACGCCCAGGGCTTGCAGCGCGCGGGTGCCGTTAGGCCAGATCATCAAACCAGCACCCGACTCTCGCAGCTCTTGCGAGCGCTCGAGAACTTCGACGACCAGGCCTGCCTGCCGTAAGGCGATCGCAGTCGCAAGACCGCCTATGCCCGCGCCTGCGATCAGGGCCTTCATGTGGATGCCGGGATCAATCGGTCGCTGCGGCGCGGGCCCAGACTTCGCAGAGGACTTCGGGGCCAAAAGTGGCTTTGGAGATGAATCCGATCGCTCCCGACCCCGCGATCCGGCTCGAAAATTCCTCGAGGTCGTAGGTCGACAGGAGCAGAACCACTACCTTGGGGTCGGCGCCTGTGATGCGCCGGCTCGCCTCCAGTCCGTCGATGTCAGGCAGGTTGACATCCATCAAGACCAGGTCTGGGCGTAGTCGGCCGGCGGCCACGACCGACTCCTCACCGGTTTCGACCAGGCCGACGACCTCGAATCCTTTCACGGCGGCCACGACTTCCCGCGCGGCGCTGCGAAACGCCTCCTGGTCGTCGCAGATCAAGACTTCCACAGGCATCTTGCGTCCGCAGCTTAATTGCGCAACCGGGTACGGCCAAGGGAGCCTGCACCATGAAGACAGTGGGGCCAGCCCTATCCTTTGCGCGATGCCGATAAGACTTGTGCTTGCGGACGACAGCTTCCTGATTCGCGAAGGTATGAAAGAGCTTCTTCAATCGGTGGATGAGCTCGAGCTCGTCGCGACGTGTAGTGATCTGGATTCCCTGCGGGCGGCCGTCGACAGGGAACGGCCCGACGTGGTGCTCACCGACATCAGAATGCCGCCCACCAACACCGATGAAGGCATCCGGGTGGCAGAGGAGTTGAGGGGGCGCACGCCTCCGATCGGAGTTGTGGTGCTCAGCCAGTTCGCCGACGCCGAGTACGCCCTTGCACTCCTAGACCACGGCGCCTCTGGCCGCGCTTACCTGCTGAAGGAGCGGGTGTCCGACCTGGGTCAGCTCGTCAACGCCATACGCGAGGTCGCGCGTGGTGGTTCGGTGATCGACGCCAGGGTGATCGAGAATCTCATCGCCGCCCGCTCTCGAAACAAACGCTCAGCACTTGTCGACCTGACTCCGCGCGAGGAAGAAATCCTCAGTGCCGTGGCGGAAGGCAAGAACAACGCCGCCATTGCTAAGGCGTTCCACCTGACGGAGGGGGCAGTCGAAAAACACATCAGTTCGATCTTTTCGAAGCTTGGACTGAGCGAGGAACCTGAGGTCCACCGCCGTGTCAAGGCGACGCTGATCTATCTGGCTGCGGCGCGTGAACCCGAAAGGCGGTAACCGGCTCGTGGCGGCCTTTGACCGAGGTCGGACCCAGCCTTTCAGCGCGGGGAGGGATGGTCAAAGCCCCATAGGTCGCATCGCTGACCACAGTCTCACCGCCCGACGCCAGCTGCTGCAGGCGTTGCGCGAGGTTCACGGCATCACCCACAAGCGAGTACTCGGCACGCTCATCGCTCCCGATCAGCGCGGCGGCCACTACCCCTGTCGTCAGGCCGATTCCGAGCTCAAAAATGGGGAGTCCCTCCCCCTTCCATCGCCGGTTGACCGCGAACTGGGCTCTGTGCATCGACTCGGCTGCCATGAGCGCGCGATCGGCATGATCGGCGAGTGGCTCGAGGGCGCCGAACACCGCCATCACTGAATCGCCGACGAACTGCATGACTGTCCCGCGCTGGGCCAGGATGGCTTCGCTGGCCGCTATGCGATGTTCCTTTAGCTGCATCGCCAGCCGCGACGGGTCGGTGACTTCGGCGATCGCCGAGTAGCCGCGCACATCTGAGATCAGGACGGTAACCACGAGCTGCTGGACGTCACCGAGACCATGACCACGCTGACGCAGTCGATTTGCGATGCCGCCTGGGAGCAGGCGGCTGAGCATCTCACCCTGCTCCTCGCGATCGACAATGGCCTGGTGCAGCCGGCGCAGATTGCGAAGACCCGCTTCTCCGCCGCCTGACGCCTGTTTTGCAAGCTTGAGGAAGAGCTGCGCGACTGACGCGGCCACTTCAGCGCCCGTGGTCAAGCGCTTGAGCGCGATCGCTTTGATGGACCTACCCTCTGCCACCCACGCGAGCAGTTCCTCTTCCACGGGCGTCAGGTCCGTCTCGTCGAGCGGTAGGACCAGCGCCTCGACAATTTTGGGATCGAGCAAGGAGCCGCCGGTGGTCACGATGCGCACCGCCCTCGCCAGCTGATCTCCGGCCGCCAAGCCATCCTTGAGCAGGTAGGCGCAGCCCGAGGCGCCTTCGCTGAGCAGCGCGACCGCGTACTCGGGGTCGTCGAATTGAGACAGGATCACGATCCCGGTCCCGGGATGCCTCTTGCGCACGAGCCGAGCGGCGTCAATCCCCTCGCGTTGGAAAGTCGGTGGCATGCGGATGTCGGTGACGATCACCTGCGGCTCGAGCGCCTCCGCGCGCGCGATCACCTCGTCGTAGTCGCACGCCAACCCGACGACGACCACATCCTCGGTCGTCTCCAGCAGCGCGCGCAATCCCTCGCGCACGATCACGCTGTCGTCGGCGACTAGCACGGTGATCTTTGCCAACACCGTAAGTGGACGCGCTGACTCGAGTTCGAACAAGGGAGCCAGCGTCACCGCCGCCGTGCGGCTGACCCTACTCAAAGACGCCAGCCCTCACCATCGACCACGGCCTGCCCTGGCCCTAAGTTGCAGGGCGGAGGTTGATGAATGAAATACGAGAGCTCTGTCACCGCGATTTCCTGGATTCCCTACGAGGCGGTCAATGGATTCCTGGCCGTGCCCTTCGACATGGGTCTGGCCCACTACGACGAGCCGCTCCCGTCCGTGCTCGACGACATCGACGCCTGGCATCGTCAGGACCTCTTCCGCGAGGCCAATGAGCTGCGCGGCTGGATCGAAGTGGAGGATGGAAGGATCACTGGCTACGGCCAGCACGGCAAGGGCCGGATCGGTGCCACCCGATTGAGGCTCGGGCCCAAGACGGTCACCGTGAAGGCGAAGGCGATGCCCGACATCCGTCCGCAGCCTGAGGTCACAGAGACATACGTCCGGTTCATGCAGACTTGTGGTGGTCGCACCGGAGTCCCGGCTCCCCGACCCGTTTCGCGCAAACCCTTCCTCCAGATCGATTCAGCCGTCGCGTGGACCACGCTCTTCCTCACCATCCACAGCGACGGCCGCACAGAGTACGGATTGGCCGGCGCCAGTGCGTTTCCGCGGCACTGGATCTATGACCACAGCGGCAACCTGGTCAAGGAAACGGGCCTGACCGACTTCGCCACCTGGATCAACGACGCCTTCGGCGAGCGAACCCCATGGGGTGCGTATGACTCGCCGGCACTGGTGAAGCAGGTCGAGAGCGAGCTCGAGCGCGAGCTGGGCCAAATGGTGATCAAGAGCGGTAAATCGAAGGGCCGCAGTCTGGCGAAGGGCAAGACGCTCATCGAGCAGGGCGAAGCCGGCGACGAGATGTTCCTGGTGCTCGACGGCACTTTTGCGGTCGAGGTCGACGGCATGCAGGTGGCTGAAGTCGGCCCTGGCGCAATCGTTGGCGAGCGCGCCACCCTCGAAAGCGGAACGCGAACCGCCACACTGAGGGCGCTCACCCCTTGCCGGGTGGCCTCAGTTCCGCGACGCTACGCGGACGAGAAGGAACTCGTCGAGATAGCCGCCGGCCACCGGCGGGAGGAAATCCGTTGATGCAGCAACCGGCACACGGCTCGATCGTTCAGGCCAGGCGCCTGCGCAAGGTCTATCGGGGCGCCAACGAGGTCGAGGCCCTGCGCGGCATCGACCTCGAGGTCGAGCGCGGCGAGATGGTCGCCATCGTCGGTCCCTCCGGCTCGGGCAAGACGACCCTCCTCAACTGCCTTTCCGGCCTGGACGCGTTCGACGGCGGACAGGTCGTGGTCGACGGCAAGGACCTCTCCACGATGTCCGATCGCACACGTACCGCCTACCGCCGCGACCACATGGGCTTTGTCTTCCAGGCCTTCAACTTGCTGCCCGTGCTCTCGGCGGTCGAGAACGTGGAGATTCCGCTCCTGCTGCAGAACGTCAACTCGCGCGACTCGCGCCGACGCGCGCTGGAGATGCTCGAGACATTGGGATTGGCTCACCGCGCCACCTCGACACGGAGGTCACGCAGGTCATCGTCGAGCTGCTCGTGCGCATGAACAGGGATGGCCAGACCGTCGTCCTGGTCACGCACAACCCGCAGGTTGCAGAGCGCACGCGGCGCACATTTCACATGCGCGACGGTCGCATCGAATCGAGCAACGACCAACGTGTGGAAGCAGTTCGATGAACCTGTCGTGGGTCGTGATCGGCCTGTTCCTGCTGATCTACATCGCGTTGCTCGTTCTCGCCTTGCGCAGGCCCCTCTTGGCCCGACTCGCTCTGCGAGAGGCGGTGCGGCGGCCTGGGCAGTCCGCCGTGGTGGTGTTTGGCCTGATGATCGGAACCACAGCCATCTTCGCGACTCAAGTGCTGAGCGATTCGTTCCTGGAATCGTCGACGCGGAGCGCGTACCTGGCCTGGGGCAACGTCGACCTGCTCGCCGCTGATGGCGGCCGTTTCTTCGACCCCGCGCTGGCCTCGGGGCTGGCCGCCGATCCTGGCCTGCGATCTTCGTTGCACGGAGTCCAGGCGGGTGTCGAGCTGCCCAGCTCGGTGGTCGACCTCGATCGCGCCAATGCCAAGGGCCTCGTCATGCTGGTCGGTTTCGACCCGGCCACTCAAGGCCCGTTCGGCGCCTACCGGCTTGTGGACGGCAAGACCACCCTCGGCCAGGACCTGGCGCCGGACCACGTCCTGATCTCGGCCTCGCTGGCCGCCGCGCTCGACGCGCGGATTGGCGACCGGCTCCGTGTCTCCGTCGGTCCCCTGCAGGCGGTGGAGTTTCGCGTGGCCGGAATCGCCGAGGCGCAGGGACCAGGCGCCTACACTCTCCGGCCGGCACTTTTCTCTCCACTGGCCAACCTACGGCCACTGACTGCAGACCGAGGCGTCAACGTCATCCGGGTGGCGGTTCCCGGCGAAGGCCGGGTGGAACTGGACCGAGCGCAGGATCTCGCCCCACGAGTCCAGGCTGCGCTTCAGGCCCTGCCCGGCGGACCGAGCCTGAAAGTGCGGGAGGCGAAGCGCGAAGACGTCGACGCCCTGGTCAAACGGGCCCAACAGGATGGCAGCATCTTCACCGGCCTAAGCCTGTTCGTCGCCTTGGCCGGCTCGGCCCTCGTGGTGAACCTGGGGTTCGCGCTGTCCGACGAGAGGCGCCCGCGACACGCCGTACTGCGAGCCCTGGGACTAAGTCGGGCCGGCACGATCACGCTGTCGGTCCTGGAGGGTGGGCTTTACAGCCTGGCTGCCGCGGCGGCGGCGCTAGTGCCCGGTGCCGTTATCGGCCTCGGCCTCGCACAGCGGCTGCGGGGCGGCAGCGTTCTCTACTCCTATGCGGTGGAGGGGCGCTCTGGGCCGACTTTGTCCCCGATCACGCCCAGTGCAGTCGCGCTTTCCATCGCGATCGGTGCCCTGATAGTGCTCGCCACCCTCTTCGCGACGTCTGTGAGGAGCTCCCGGATGCAGATCTCCTTGGCGATCAAGAATCTGCCCGAGCCGGCCGCTCGCGGGAAGCGGTCGCTGTGGAGGAGCGCGCTCCTGGCCGGCCTCGGCTTGGTCTCACTCGCCGCTCTGAACGCGGGCAACCTGCCTGTCCGGCTGGCCGGCGGAGTCGGCCTGGTGCTAGTGGCGGCGGCGCTGGTCGGCGGCCGGATCTCAGATCGGCTGCGGGCGACCATCACGGGAGTTGCCCTGGCGGCGTGGGCGGCGGCCGTGGCAGCCAGCATCACGACTTTCGGGGCCAAAGAGTTCCAGGTGCTAGGCCTCGGCGCCCTTGTTGCGGTATTCGGGCTCAGCTTGATCGTAGCTTCCAACCTCCGCGTGCTGGAGATCCCTGCGGGCTGGCTTCGGGGCGGGATCAGGGCGACGGTGAGGCCATCCCTCGCCTATCTCACGCGCCGACCAGTCAGGGCGGGCCTGGGCACCGGCGCGTTCGGGCTCATTCTCGCCCTGATGACCATCACCGCTGTGCTCATCCCGTCATTCGTGGGCGCGGTCGCCCTGGGCTAGGATGAATACGACATCCGCGTCAGCGCACCTACGACGCAAGGGCTGTCCCTTCCCGAATCAGTGCGTTCGCAGATCGTGCGCCAGATCGCGATGCCGACCCGACCCTACCGCGGTGATGTGAGCTTGAGCACCGGCGCTACGCAACAAGACTCATACCTGCCGCTGTACGCGCTCAGCCGCGCCCAGCTGGCCACCGGACCCTTTGAGCTCACGAGTCGGGAGGCTCGCTTCAAGAGTGACGCGGAGGTTTGGGAAGCCCTGGCACAAGACCCTCACCTCGTCGTCACACCCACCTTTCAGGTTCTCGGCATGGTCGTGACGCTGCTGGGGCCGGACGGGCCGGTGCACTTTCGCGTGGTTGGCATCACGAGCAACCTGGGTTTCTGGGGCCTGGTAGGCTCCGAGGCCGCGATGGCGCCCTTCGCTACGCTGCCGGTCGGCACCACCATCCTGGCCAAGACAGTGCAGGGCGCTGACGCCAAGTCAGTCGCTCGCCAGATCGAGCGGGAAGTCTTCAACCAGGGGGCCGACACGACAACCGTCAGCGAGATCTACGATTCCGCGGCCGCCGGCACGCAGGCATTCATCGACTTCATGCGGCTCGTGATGGGGATCGGACTCCTGGTCGGGGTCCTCAGCCTGGGCATCCTCGCGTTGAGGGCGGTCATCGAACGGCGTCGCTCGATCGGCATGCTGCGGGCTCTCGGCTACATGCCGGGTCAGGTGCTGGCCGGGATCGTCTCGGAGGGGATGCTCACGGCCACGTGCGGTGCTCTGGTCGGGATTGGGGTCGGTGTGCTTATGGCTGCAACAGTCATGAACGTGTTCCGGCCTGGAGCGCGCCTCGCGATTGACATCTCTTCGCTCGCGCTCACCGTCGGCCTCATCTACCTGTCAGTGCTGGTGGTCACGATCCCGCCGGCATTGCGCGCCGCCCGCTTGCCCGCGGTCGAGGCCCTGCGCGTGGAGGACTGAACAGCAGCCTAGCCTGACGTGCCTGAACTGAGCCAATTCGACCGCCCGGTCCTCATGCTGGCGGGGCTAGTGGCCGCGATCCTTGCGGTCACCCTGATCGCGTCTGCTGCCTCGGCCCAATCGCGGCAGCGCCGGGAGACGGCGAGCCTGTCGGCCATTGACTTCGTGCGCAGTTCCTTTGCGAGCCAGCTCGCCCGCGGCGTTCCCATGGACGAGCTCCTGCTCCAGATGGTGGAGGCGCTGCGGGACGGCTTCAAACTGGACGCAGCTGAGCTCTGGCTCAGCGAGGGGGGAAGCCTCCGACTTGCGGCGGCAGATCCGCGGGCGGACAGAAAGCCCATCTCGATCACGCCAGCCGAAGAGGCCATCGCCGCCAACGCCCACGTCTCGAGCGCAAGCTGGGCCAGGGTCTGGCTGCCAGCATTGCTTGACGGACGGGAGCAGGCGACGTTGCGAGTGGCGCCCATCAGCAACAGCGGTCAACTCTTCGGCCTGGTCGTGGCCGAACGGGCGCCCAGGAGCAAGGACCTCGCTGCCCACATCGACGTCACGTTGGAAGAGGTCGCGCGCGAATTGGGGGTGGCGGTGAAGAAAGCGCATCTGGACTCGTCGCTAAAGGACTCTCTCGAGCAGCTGCGCCGGCAGGCGACCGAGCTCCAAGCGTCGCGTGGGCGGCTGGTCGCGGCCGCCGACGCCGAGCGAAGACGCATCGAACGCAATCTGCACGACGGGGCGCAGCAGCACCTCGTCGCGCTTGCGGTCAAGGTGCGGTTGCTCGAGCAGTTCGCTGAGCGCGACCCTGAACGCGCCAGGTCGCTGGCGAATCAGCTGCAGGATGACGTCAGGTCGGCCATCGAGGAGCTGCGGTCGCTGGCGCACGGCATCTATCCGCCACTGCTCTCGAGCGCCGGGCTCGGAGTGGCTCTGAGGGCCGCATGCCGTCGGGCTGCACTTTCCGCGAGCGCCGATGCTGACGGTGTCGGCAGGTATGCGCCCGAAGTCGAGGCGGCGGTGTATTTCTGCTGCCTGGAAGCGCTGCAAAATGCAGGTAAATACGCTGGCGAGCAGGCCTCTGCCCGCGTGCGGATCTGGGAGGACGCCGGTGGCCTGCTGTTCGAAGTTAGCGATGATGGCGTCGGCTTCGAAGTCGGCCGCCGCGATGAAGGGGCCGGCCTGACCAACATGCGTGATCGCCTGGGCGCCGTCGGCGGGACCCTTCGGCTACAGTCCGAGCCCGGCCATGGAACCCGCGTTTCCGGGGTAGTGCCTGTGAGCGCCACAAACAACGGTCGAATCGCTCAGCGGCGAGCGGAAGCCCCCGATTTGAACACCGCCCGGCCACCTGGATAAGGTCGCGCGCGCGTAATCTCGCCAAAGTCTGGGCGGCTGGAGACGCGCGCCCACACTATTAGAAGGAATGGGCTCGACCCGCCTCGGCCCCCTTCGATGCTGAGGTCCAGAACACCATGCCGAGGCCGACCGCATACAGGACGTAGGCGATAGCGGCCGCCGCGGCTACAGGCCTGGTTCCGTCGTCGAGACCGATCCAGACGGTGACACTGAGCGCCAGCAAGCCGATCCCGGTCAAGATGCCCAAGCCGTCAACCAGCCTTGGGAATGTCTGGTTGCCGAAGCCGAGGCCCGAAGCGACGAGGCTCCAGATCCCGAGAAGTGCCAGTGGCCACGCTGCCCAATCTCCATATGCCGGCTGGCGAAGCACGTCAGCCATGGCGAGAAACTGGAGCAACAGCAGCCAGACTGCTCCGACGGCGCCCCAGAAGCCGACGAATAGTCCCCAGGCGGGCCAGCGCATGGGGTGGATGAACAGCCCGATGACGACGAACAGAAGAAGAATCGCCCAGATAAGGAGAAACGCCGAGCGGGCTGTCGTCCACGTCAGGACCTCGCTCACCACGGCCGCAAGCAACGCTACGGCCGAAGCGTAAGTGAAGGCACTGATCCAGCGCAAGACTGCGTCAGAGTAGCGCCTGCAGGTAATAGATCCGAGCCTTAATTCGGCATCGGGGCAACCGGGCGCCGCCCTTACGAGCGGCGCCCCCTGCCGACGAAGTCCATCGATCGTCTGGATCCAGCCTCTAGTCGTTGATGTCTGGCTGTCCTTTCCCGGTCGTGATCAAGCTGCGCAAGCTAGTTTTCACGTAAGAGCCCCATGCGCTCGAGCAAGCCCCGTAGCACTCATAGTCAGGAACCAGGCCCACGTGGGTGAACCGGACCTCGGTCTTGTCGCCCTTGTCAGCGATATCAAAAGTGATCTTCGTTCCCTTCCACTCGCTCTTGTCTTCAACAAAGTCGAGATTGGCTTCCGTCACGAGCCAAACGACTCTCTTGCCCGGAATTAGTTCTGTGATCCTTTGCTTGCTGTAATGGAGGTCCCCGTAGCGGTACGTGAACTCGTCACCGAGTTTGTGAGCGCTCCCTTCGAATTGGCCTCCCCACCATCCGCGGACATTATTGATAGCGTCGAAAACCTGTTTCGGAGTCTTGTCTACCGAAAAGGTGGTGGTGAAGCTTTGATCCTTGACGTTCGTGCTCCCTTGCTCCTGAACCCTTGTGTTGTTGGTCGGCATGTGACCTCCTGTGTGGCTTCCCGAATTCTGTAGCGTATACTACATAAACGAGGCTTCCAATGCAACAGGGAGACAAGGTGAAACGCCCTATCAGTGCACCCGCCCGCTCCCGAGGACGGCCGCGAGCCTTTGACCGGGAGGCAGCCCTTGATTCCGCCCTGCGTCAGTTCTGGACTCGAGGATTCGAAGGAACCTCGATCGCAGATCTCACTGACACGCTAGGCATCAACCCACCGAGCCTTTATGCCGCGTTCGGATCAAAGGAGGAACTCTTCCGTGAGGCTCTCGACCTGTATGTGCGGGACTATGGGCTCCCGCTCGAACGAGCACTGGTGGAAGAGAAGACGGTGCGAGACGTGGTCAAACGCCTCCTCCGTGCGGCGGCACATCTCTTTCCGGCCGGCGCCACGCCAGGGGGATGTGTGATCTCTTCCGGCACCTTGTCCTGCGCCCCGGACAATCGCTCCGTCGCCGACGTCGTGGCGGCCACCCGAGGGTTGATGGAGACCATGCTCGAGAAGAGGATCGCCGCCGGCAAGGCCAAGGGCGAGATTCCTCGAGACGCCGTTCCAGCCACGCTGGCCCGATACATCGCGACCGTTATATCCGGGATGTCAGTGCAGGCGCGAGATGGAGCCGATGAGGCGGCGCTGATGGCCGTCGCCGAAGTCGCACTGGCTGCCTGGCCATCGAGAGCCTCTGGCTCCCCAGCAAAGAGAGCCCGCCGGAAGCCTAGGCGCACCTAAACGTCGCGGATCGAATGGCCGGTGTTCAGGTCTTGTCGACCAGCTCGCGCTTTCCCACACCGTCCGAGCCAGCCGGCTTTGGCTCGATCGTGGCGCGCCGTTCGTGCGGTCGGGGCACCACGGAACGGATGTCTTCGAGCTGGTGCCGGATCCAGCGGGCCACGTCGTTGATGGCGACTATCTGCTTGATCGCGTGCGATCTGTCGTTGCGCTCGGGGAGTCCCATCTCAAGAGCCCTCTGCAGGGCCCGCGCGGTCAACTCCACGTCGAACGGGTTGATGCTGATCGCGTAGGCGCCCAGCTCCTCGTGGGCGCCCGCCGATTCCGAAAGGACCAATACGCCCGAGCGTTGGTTGACCACCGGGCCCTCCTTCGCGACGAGGTTCATTCCGTCGAGGATCGGATTTACCAGCAGCACGTCATAGCTCCGATAGGCGGCGACCGCCCGGTGCAGATCTTCACCGAGGTCCAGCCTGGTAGGTGTCCAGTCCTGCCGGCCGAAGCGCGAGTTGATTCGCTCGACCGTCGAAGTGACGAGTTCGAGATATTCGCGATACGCATCGACATCCTGTCTGGACGGTTGCAGGAACGCCCATAAGGCGACCCGGCCGTGATGTTCTGGATGGTCCTCCAGCAAACGCTCGTAGGCGAGAAATCCACGAACCAGGTTCTTCGCCGGATCTGTGCGATCGACGCGGACGACGAGCTTTTCGGGTCGCCACGCCGCCACCTCATCCTCGATCGCCTGGACCGCAGGCGATTCAGAGAGCTGCACCATCGCGTCGAAATCAATCGAGACCGGATATGCGCGAATCCAGACGAGCCTGCCCCCGTACAGTACTGCGCCCTCCGCTTCGGCTACCCGCAGGCCCATCAGCTCGTCGCAACAGCGCAGGAAGTTGTGCACGTCAAGACTGGTCTGCAGCCCGATGATGTCGTTCGCGAGGAGGCCCTTGAGGATCGGCTCCCGCATCGCGGTCGGGAGCACCTTGAAGTACCTTGGTTCGGGCCACGGCACGTGGATGAAGTGCTGCAGCACCGCATCCGGCAGCGCGGCGCGAATCAGCTCCGGCGTCAAGTAGAGCTGGTAGTCCTGAGTCAGGAACAGCGGGCGGCGGGGTAGTTCTCGGGCGAGCGACAGCGCACGATCGGCAATGGCTGCGTTGACCACTCGGTAACCGTCCAACCACGCCTCGTAAATTCCGCGGTCGATGTTCGGCTCGAGCGAGATGTTCCAGAGGTAATGGTGCGCGAACCAGATCAGCGGATTGCTGATCACCGAATAGTGAAGCCGGTACGCCTCGGGATCGGTGGGAGCGAAATAGATCGGAAAGGCTTGTTCGGAACCATCTTCCGAGCTGATGGGCACGCCAGCGTTCGCGACCTCTCGTTCGGCGTCCGTCCGCGCGGCTGAGACCCAGGTGGCCCTGGTGGCGCTCGCCAGTGATGTCAGGGCCTTGACCAGACCTCCGGCGCCCGGCACAAGCCGTCCTTCGGTTGTTGGGGTGAGCGGGGCGCGGTTGCTGAGGATGATCGGTGAGAACTCGCCCAACAGCCTCGCCGCATCGTGACCGATCGCAACGTGAGCTGCAGTTGGTTCGGTCGTGCTCACCTTTCGCTGCCGTTGGTCTGGCGGTTCCGCATGAATGGTGCCACGGCCTTGGCGCGGACCATCACGACGGAGGCTTCGAGGCGTCGAAGTATCCGATCGATTTCCCGACCGAGCAATGCGCCGGCCCTGGACTGGTTGAGTCGCGATCCGATGACGATCAGGTCATGGCCAAGAGCCTCTTCGAGGATGCCCGCCGCCGGCCTGTCGTGACGGACTACGCGAACCTGAGTCGCGGGCCGCCGCAGCTCCTCGACGATCTGGTCGAAGCTGTCCCATTCCCGGCGCGAGCGGTCGGGGTGCTGGGTATCCGTCTGCACATGGAGCATGGTCAACGAGCTGCCGAAGGCATCGGCCAGCCTCGCTCCCGTTGAGGCAACGGCGCGAGCGCTGGGTCCGCCGCGAATCGAAGCCAGAATCGATCGGGGCGCGATCGCCAGGTCCGGTGTTCGCCGATTCGCGCGGACAAACATCAGGTCGAATGCATGGTCGGTCAGGAGTTGGCGCGTGAGGTCGATGAGACCGTGACGTCGTGCGCTTTCGAGCGTTGGCCATTCGAGCACCATGCTCGTGGCTTCGTTTTCTGCCGCTGCGTCGCGAACGCTGCTGGCGACGTTGGCGGTGATACGCAGGCTGAGGCGCAAACGCCGGCGCACATCGCTGTCGTACTCGAGCCCCGCCACCCAGCGCAACATGTCGCGCCGCCGCTGCTCCTGCGCGAAAACCTCGTTGTCGCGGCCCGATCGAATTTCAACCAGGGCCAGTAAGGTGCCGGACGCACCCGGCGAAATCGCAAGCGCGTCGCCAATGCTGATCACCGGCCGCGCCATCTGGCCCATCAGCACCGGCACCAGGATTCGCATGCGCGGGCGCGTGTCAGCGTGGGCAAAGCTGACGCGACTGGTCAAGACCACGTCCCCCGGCCTCCTTACCCCAGCATCGACTCGACGCCGAGTCGCACTGCCTACTGTATAGGTGAGCGCCGGTTTTGAGTCTCCCGGCTAGGGCTGAGGTACCTCCACACGGCGAGGGTTCCTCGCCGCCAGACCGTCGCTTCTCAGCGATTGCTGAGTGGTCGTCGCCCTCGCCGGAACGCCGCTCTTGGGGCAACCGTCAACGAGGTTGCGGGCACCGTACATCGAGCGCAAACTACCGACTTAGCGAGGCATCAACTTCGAAGGGTCGGGCTCCCGACTGAGCTCGAGTGCACCAGCAGGGAGACGCCATGGAGACGATCAACCCGAAGGTCAGCGCATTTGTCCGAGCCGCCAAAGAGGACCCGGACCGGTTCTGGGCACAGGCCGCGACCGCCCTTCCGTGGCACCGGCGCTGGGACCGCGTACTCGACTGGGACCCGGAGCACCCGGACGAACGCGGCCGCTACTTTCGATGGTTCATCGGCGGCGAGACGAACCTCGCATATAACGCCGTCGATCGCCACGTCGAGGCCGGCAACGGCGGCAGGGCCGCGCTTGTGTGTGAGGACGAGCGCGGGGGGCGGACTGTCCTGACCTACGCCCAGCTGGCCCACGACGTCCGGCGGACGGCGGCAGCTCTCCGCGGTATGGGAATCCGTAAGGGTGATCGCGTAGGCATCTACATGCCCACCTGCCGGGAGGCGATCGTGCTGATGCTGGCCTGCGTTCGGATTGGAGCCATCCACATCGCGGTCTTCGCGGGTTTCGGCTCTGGCGCGTTGGGCGACCGCCTGGAGATGGCCGGCGCGACTGCACTCTTCTGTTCCGACATCACATACCGGAAGGGCAAGGATGTGCCGCTGAAGGGGATCGTCGATGAAGCGCTAGGTGACCGAGACAAGCACGTCCAGAACGTCGTCGTGCATCGGCGCAGTGCCGAGGCCCCCGCGATGACGGCCGGCCGCGATGTTTACTGGGAGGACTTCCTCGCCCTCAGCGCCGGCCAGAGCGACGAAGTCGAGTGGCTGGAGTCCAACGAACCCGCTTATATCCTGGCGACCTCAGGCACCACGGCCAAACCCAAGCTCGCCGTGCATACACATGGTGGGTACCAGGTCTACATCCACTCGATGGGCGAATGGGTCTTTGGCCTCAAGGAAAACGACGTCTGGTGGTCGACCTCGGACATTGGTTGGATCGTCGGACACAGCTACATCGTGTATGCGCCGCTCATCGCAGGCTGCACGACGATCGCGTATGAAGGCGGGCTCGATCATCCGAGCGCCGAAACCTTCTATCGGATCATCGAGGAGAACGCGGTCACTGGAATCTTCACTTCGCCAACCGCCGCCCGGATGCTCATGAAGTACGGCACCGCGCCGGCGCGCAAGCACAATCTCGGCTCCCTGACGCGAATCGTTTGCGCAGGCGAAGTGCTTAACGCGCCGGCTTGGGAGTGGCTGCAACTAGAGGTGCTCGAGAACAAAGTCCCGGTCATCGACCACATGTGGCAGACGGAAACCGGGGGCCCGATCTTCGGCAACCCATGGGGCATCGGCCTGCTGCCCATCAAGCCCGGCTCGGGTGGCATTGCCCTCCCAGGCGTGGAGGCGATGGTCGTGTCGCCCGAGGGAGACGAGCTGCCGGCGAACGAGAAGGGGATGATGGTGATCAAGCGGCCCTTCCCGGGTCTGACCGCAACGCTTTGGGGCGAGGTCGAGCGCTACGCCAATGACTATTGGCGACGAATCCCTGGGAAGACGCTTTACCTCAGCGGAGACGCGTCCTCGTTCGACGAGGATGGTTACGTGTGGTTCAGCGGGCGGGCCGACGAGATCATCAAGATTGCGGGCCACCGCATTGGGACGATCGAGGTAGAGACGGCTTTCCTCCGCCACCCAGGCGTGGCGGAGGCTGGCGTGACAGCTCGACCGGATCCCGTCCGCATGGAGGTCATCGCGGCCTTCGTCGTTCTCAAGAAGGACTACGAGGCGTCTGACGAGCTCCGCAAGGAGCTTCTCGAGACCGTGCGCCGCGAGCTCGGCCCAGTGGCCGTGATTGGAGACCTGAACTTCGTCACGATGCTTCCCAAGACACGCAGTGGAAAGATCATGCGGAGGGTATTGAAGGCAGTCACTCTCGACAAGGACCCAGGAGACATCTCTACGATCGAGGACGCCGGCTCGGTCCAGGACGCACGAGAGGCGTGGGAAGCGATGCGCAAAGAAGTGACGGCTGGGCACTGACCCAAGAAGTAGCTACGACCGCCGAGACCGGTAGCCGACCAATGAGGCCTGTAGGCTGTGCTTTCGCAGGTTTGCTGCAACGCCGTTTAACGCCAAGCGATTGCGACAACCTCAACTGGTCGTGCGAATCCCTTCAACTTCACAGCCTGCGGCTCGCTCTCTGTGAGCCCCGCTTCCCCCGCCGCCACCACGCTCGCAAATACTTCATCAGCGCGGGCGAGGGCAGCGATTCGCGCCGCCTGGTGGACGCCGCTGCCGCGAAACCCGCGACCGGAGCGAACGGCGTCAGAAGCGTGGACGCCGACGCGAATTCGTGGCGCGAATCCATGGTCGCGACGATGCGCGGCGAGCATGCGTTGCATAGCAGTCGCGCAGGCTATGGCCGACGCGCTCGACTCAAAAGCGACCAGGAATCCATCACCTGCGTGGTCGACCTCTTCGCCCCGGTGCTGGGCGAATAGGCCGCGAAGTGCAGCGTCATGCCACCGAAGGAGATCTGCCCATGTCTCGTCGCCCAAGGTCTCGGCCAGCTTTGTCGAGTCAACGATGTCGCTGAACAGAAAGGCGCGGCGAGTGGTTGCGGGCTGCGATCCGGGAAGATTGGCGATCTTCTCATTGACATGCGCAACATCCGGCGCCGCCCCGAGTCGATCGAAGGCAAGTGCTGCCGCATCCAATTCCAGGCGCGCACCCTCGGCGTCTCCCTCGAGCTGGTAACTGGCGGCGAGCAGGACTCGTGTCCGTGCCACCTCATAGGGCGCGTCTAGCGACCGCCACAATTGGAGTGCTTGTCGAAGAGCGGCAGTGGCTTGCTTGCCGGCGGCAACATCAATCGAACCTCGGGCGCGCAGTGCCATGGCCCGCAGCGCCGGACGTGGATTTGACGCCGCAATGTCCTCAAGCTCACTGGCGGTGGTTGCCGAGCCGGCCTGGTCGAAAGTGGACTGCGCTTCCACCAGCGCCTCGAGAATCCGAGCGCGCTCAACGGTCACCAGATTGACGTTCTCAAGTGCGCGCCGCAATCCGCGTGCTGCAGCCTGCGGCTCGCCACGGGCCAACATCAGGAGTCCCTGGCCCGGCTGGGGATCCGTGCCCAAAGCGTGAACTTGACGGAACGCCGCCTCAGCTCCCGGGTGGTCACCGAGACGAAGACGGATCTCACCTAACTCGAGATAGGCCTGTGCCGCATATGCGACTAGGAATCGCTCGAGCTCCTCGCCTGCCGCCCGAGCCTCCTTTTCGGCGTCGACCCAGGCGCCTCGCAAGCGCAAGACCTCGGCGCGCCGTACGCGACAGATCCCCGGAAAGCCGTGGATCGACTGTCGCTCGCACCATCGTGCCGCCCTCTCGGCCCATTCGCCCGCGCCGGCATAGTCGGCTGAATCTCGATAGGCCGAAATCGCATTGCAAAGTACGATGCCAGTCGCCCACGGACCGAGTTCGCCACCAACCGCCGCGGCGCACACCTCGTCGACGAGGGCGAAGCCTTCTTCGGCGCGCCCCGCCTCGATCAAGTCAAGGGACTTCCATGATTCGGTGAGCGCCACCAGGTCTGGATCGTGGAGGCGACGCCCGATTTCGAGTGCTTTGTCGTAGAGCGGAAGACCCTCCTCGCGATGGCCTGTGGTGCAGAGCTTGCGGGCATCGAGACGTATCTGATACCCATGTTCGGCACACTCGTCAAGGCCAGCAAGCAGCTTCGCGGCTTTCGCGCTCCAGCCCAATCCAGTCTCTCTGTCACCCAGCCCATTGACGTAGTTGAAGCGAAGCATCTGGGCGCACTTTGCCGCTCGGCGGCGATCACCTTCTTCGAGGTACTTCCCGTACGCCCGCTCGTGAGCGTCCAGGCAGCCTTCGCGATCGCCGATCCACCAGGCAGCCTTGCCAAGGCGCTCCAGGTCGGGGCCGACAAGGTTCTCCCCTGCCTCCAGCGACTGGCGATACAGCGCAACCGCGGCGCGCCAATCATGGCGGTCGTACGCGGTTCGCGCCTGGGGGAGTAAGGAGGGCGTCACTGCCACGAAACGCATTTTGCCATCGCGTGGCGATTGGAAGTCTGTTAGGGTCGACCAGGGTCAGTTAGACGGCGAGGCTAAGGTGAACACCACTAGACCTCTTCGTGCCCGATGAGGCGTGGCTTAGCTGCGCTGGCGCTCCAGTGAATCGCGGCGCATCCGCTCGGCCGCGGCCCGCATTACATGCGACAGCAACTGATCGTTGGCCTTGATGGCGTCGCGGAACTGTACGTGGCTCATCACCATCAGTTTCGCGGGAGTCTTGGTCACGACGGTCGCCGTGGCGGGGCCACGATCCAGCATGCTGATCTCGCCGAAGAAGCTTCCTGCTTGCATTGAAGGCCTGGCCTGCCCGTCGACATCGACATCAGCCTCGCCTTCAAGTAGGACATAGAAGGTGTCGCCCGGTTTGCCCTGCCGGATCAAGGTCCTCCCGGCCTGGACATCTACTTCGTCAGTGCGCGTCACGAGGAATTCCAGCTCTTCGCGGCTGCACCCAGCAAACACTGGAACCCGACCCAGGGCTTCGGTCTTCGGATCACTCATCGAGGGCAGGATAACGCGCACCAGAGGCAGCCACAAGAACCGCACCAGGACCCCTGGAATCAGGTTCGAAAGCAGCCAACGCACCCGGAGCTCGCGCGCATGATGGCGGAGCTGAGAAACGACAGGCACCAGACCGACCTCGGACGGATGGCCGCGTGGGCTAACGGCGACGAGGATGGCGCGCCATCGAACGGCAAGGGCACTGAGCCGGTCACGTACCCCGGCGACACTCCAGACGATCGCTTGAGAGATGTGCTTCTGTGGCTCTTTCTTCCGTCCGTGGTCGGAGTGGTAAGCGTTTGGATGTGGCTCCACAGTTGGCTCAACTTATCGAGCGGGTACGGCTGGGCTTTCGTCGGTATCGATTTAGTCCTCTACGTGGTGATCGGCTGGCGAGGCCGGCAGCTTTTCTTGTTCGCAGCCAGATTGCTCGGCCGACCGCGAGGATTGACGTAGGTCAAGGCGCAAAGGAGAAGGTGCGCGGGTAGCGATTCTGCGCTTTGGCCGCGACGCGCGACGGTCGACTTTGAATTCGAGAGTGGCTCCGGGACGGAGATTCGAACTCCGAACCTTGCGGTTAACAGATCGCTGCGGCCGGTTCAGAAGTCGCAATCCGTATTCGCCGAATGCTGCCGAGTGGCACCTGATGCCAGCGTTTGCCACTGGCCTTGCTGTACGCGGGGCCCGACCTGTTTTTGGCACCTGCCATCGGAGGCGTCACGCTCTGTGGATAACGACTGCCTTCGCGGTAAACCTCGCTCGCCCTGAAAATCTAACTCGCCTTCTTCAGTTTCTCCAATGCAAAGCCACACTCCCGACGGCACTCTTCGTCGGGGGCGGAAATCGCGCAGCGTTCTACCGCCGCGCGCGCCACCTCACTTCGAGTTACGAACCACGCAAGGGTGCATAACTCTTCAATGTGGCCATGATCCGTGTGATTCGCGATCGCACTTGCAACCGCGGACTCTCCCTCCCTCAAATATCTGAGGACTACATCGGCAACGCGTGCGAGCTTGGTCCAGCCAGGCTCGCTTGATCTGAGCGCCTCGATCGCTGGAATCGCGTCGTGCGCTCGCAACCGGGCAAGAGACCATAGCCAGAAGACTTTCTCACCGGAGCGGATTTGAGATGACAGCTTGGCGACCATCGACCGCGACAAACGCTGCACGCGTTTGGGCGCAATCTGCCATAACCTGTCAACGGCGTCCGAGCTGACAGCCTCGTCAGGGTCTTTTACAGCCCGCTCAAGCACCTTGACATAGTCAGTCGTCGAGTAGATGTGTTCAGCCGCCGCGATCGCCCAGAAGCGCACCCCTGGATCATGCCAACGGAGCAGGCGCGCGACAACGCCTGTCTCTCCTTTACTCGCCAGGAAGCGCGCGAGTTCACGATCAG
>VBEK01000169.1 GCA_005889135.1 Chloroflexota bacterium | reverse complement strand
GAGGAACAGGGCCGCGTTGGCGATCTCACGCGCCTTCGCGAGCCGCCCCATCGGGAGATGGATGCGCCGTCGCTGGTAGGCAGAAGGGTCGTCGTTGAAGATCCGCATCAGAAGGGGTGTCTCCACGGGCCCGGGGCACAGCGCGTTGACGCGCACACCCTGGCGCGCGAACTGCACGCCCAGCTCGCGCGACATCGACAGGACGGCGCCCTTCGACGCGGTGTACGCGATCTGCGACGTCGCCGCCCCAACCAGGGCCACGAATGAGGCGACGTTGATGACCGACCCGCCGCCGGCCTTCAGCAGGTAGGGGATGCCGTGCTTGCAGCACAGGTAAACGCCTTTCGCGTTAACGGCCTGGACGCGATCCCACGCGTCGGGCTCGGTGGTCAGGATCGAGTCGTCGTCGGGCGGCATTATGCCGGCGTTGTTGTAGAGGACGTCGATGCGCCCGTAGCGCTTCTCGGTCTCGGCGTACATCGCCTGCACGCTCTGCGGGTCGCTGACATCGGCCGCGAAGAAGAACGCGGCGCGGCAGTCAGATGCTGTCTTCTCGCCCGCCTCGCGCCCCACGTCCGCGACGCACACACGCGCGCCTTCGGATGAGAAGAGGAGCGCCGCCTCACGACCTATGCCGCCGCCGGCGCCGGTGATGACCGCTACTTTTCCGTCGAGTCTACCCACGCTCGAACAGCCTCTCCCGCTCATAGTTGGTAACTACCTTGTCGAACAGGGCCTGCTCGGTGCGCGCGTAGTTCAGGTAGTGGTCGACGACGTCGTCGCCGAACGCCTCGCGGGCCATCCGGCCCTGCTCGAGGCACGAGATGGCGTCGCGCAAAGCGTGGGGGAAGCGCTGCACGTCCGACTCGTAGGCGTTGCCCTTGAACTCGGGCGGGAGGGGCAGCTTCTCCTCGATCCCTCGGAGGCCCGCCGCCAGAAGGGCGGCGAAGCAGAGGTAGGGGTTGACGTCCGCGCCCGGGATCCGCGACTCGGTGCGCAGGTGCTGGCCGTGGCCGACGATGCGGAAGCCGCACGTCCGGTTGTCGTGGCCCCACGCGAGCGTCGTCGGCGCCCACGAACCGGCGGCGTAGCGCTTGTATGAGTTGACGTTCGGAGCAAGGAAGATCGCCAGCTCCGAGGCGTTGGCGATGTGGCCGGCCAGGTACTGCTTGAAGGCCGGCGACTCGCCGTCGAAGGCGTTGCGGCCGTCCTTCCAGAGGCTCGAATGCACGTGGCACGACGAACCGATCCACGTGTGGTCCGGCTTCGCCATGAACGTGACGGCGCAGCCATGCTGGTGGGCCATCTCCTTGATCCCGTTCTTGTAGATCACATGGTTGTCGGCCATCGTCAGGGCGTCGGCAAACCGGAAGTTGATCTCCTGCTGGCCGGGCCACGCCTCGCCCTTGGAGCTCTCGACCCCGATGCCCGCGGCCTTCATGCCCTTTCGCACCGCGCGGATGAAGGGCTCGTCGTAGGTCGTGGCGAGCACGTGGTAGTCGAGGATGTACGGCACCGACGGCGTGAGGTCGTTGTAGCCCTTGGCGTGCGCCTCGGCGTACGTCTCCTTCAAGAGGAAGAACTCGAGCTCGGAACCGAACATCGGCTCGAAGCCGAGACTGCGCGCCCGCTCGATCTGCGCGCGCAGCACCTGTCGCGGTGAAGGGCGCACCGGCTTGCCGTCGTGCCAGGCGACGTCGCACAGCGCCATCGCCGTGGCCTCGAGCCAGGGGATCTGGCGGAGGGTGTTGAAGTCGGGCACCATCTCGAAGTCGCCGTACCCTGCCGCCCAGTTGGCCATGTCGTAGCCCTGGACGGGGTCCATCTCCATGTCCACGGTCATCAGGTAGTTGCAGCCCTCGGTCGGCTCGCCGTGGTACGACGTCTCGACGAAGTGCTCGGCGTCCACCCGCTTGCCCATGAGCCGGCCCTGCATGTCGGTGAACGCGACGACGACCGTGTCGATCTCGCCGGCGTCGACCTGGTGGGCGAGGTGCTCTTTGGTCAGCACGATGATTGCCTCAGCGTCGGGACCTTTTCCGCCGACTCCGGGCGCGGGCGACGAAGCGCTCGAACAGCTTCCGCGCCCAGGGCAGGTCGGTGGTCAGCTCCTCCGGGTGACACTGCACCGCAACGATAAGGCCGTCGTCGGACTCCACGCCCTCCACCGTGCCGTCCTCGCCCCGAGCCGTCTGCTGAAGCCCGGGCGCCAGATCCCGAGGACCGGGAGCTCCTGGTCGCGCGCTTTCCGGAACAGCTCGAGCTCGGTCTCGTCGAGCTCGCGGTCGATCGGGCCGACCTGCTCGTCATTGTTCTCGCCGTACAACGCGGGGTCGACGTCCCACACGCCCGGAAGCAAAGGGCCGTCGACATCGGGCAGCGTGGGCGTGCCGGCCGGTAGCGCGACCGGCTCGGCTCCCGCCGCCTCCACCGCCTTGAGATAGGGCACGTAGTACGTCTCGCCCCGCCTGGGGCTGATGGTGATCGCGATCCTGGGCCTTTCTTCCGACATCTACCTGCTTGGCATCGGCGCCGGCGAACCCACCACCTCGAGCTCACGCTCGATCGCGGCAAGCTCCTCCATCGAGCCCTGGACCTTGGGACCCTTGAACCAGTTCTTCGCCGACAGGAACCAGTAGCCGCCCGAGTAGAGGACGACCACGCCGACAGCGACGATGGCGTAGTTGAAGGTGGTCAGCGTGTTGCCAGGGGCGGCCTGAGGCAGGATGAAGAGGATCGCGATGAACGCGATCCACACGACGGCGATCCAGCCGACCACGTAGCTCCATTGGCGGAGGTGCCATGGCCCGCGCTGGAACTTCTCACCCGCCAGCAGGCGGAGCAGGATCGGCATGCCATACGCGATGTAGAGGCCAATGACGGCGATCGACGTCACCGCGGCGTACGCAACCGGGCTCCAGAGGTAGGGCAGGCCGAGAAGCCACGCGCCGACCGTGGCGAAGATGATCGAGTTGGTCGGAGTCCGCGTCCGTGGGTTGATGCGGTGCCAGAACTGCGAGCCGGGCACGGCGCCGTCGCGCGAGAAGGCGTAGATCATGCGTGAGTTCGCGGTCACCGAAGACATGCCGCAGTAAAACTGCGCGCCGACGATGATGAACAGCAGGAACAGGCCACCGTTGTGGCCGACCGCGTCGAGGAACACCTGGGCCCCAGGGGTGACCGCTGTGCGCTCGGCCTCGTAGTCCTGGATCGCCCCGGTCACGGCGATGAGCAGGATCCAGCCCGCGATCAGCGAGACGACGATGGACCAGACAATCCCACGGGGTCCCGCGACGGCCGCGTTGTGCGTCTCCTCCGTCATGTGCGCGGATGCGTCGTAGCCCGTGAACGTGTACTGCGCCAGTAGTAGGCCGATGAGGAAGACGTAGATGCCGGAACCGAACCCCGTGTTGTTGACGAACTTGGTGAAGATGAAGCCGGCCGACTGGTGGTGCGCCGGGAAGAAAAACAGGACGAGGAAGATGACCGCCACGCCGACGAGGTGCCACCAGACCGAGATGTCGTTGAGCAACGCCACCAGGCCGATGCCGAATGTGTTGAAAAGGCCGTGGAGGAAGAGAACCACGGTGTAGACGACGATGATGGCGAACGGTGTGCTGGGGTAATTGAAAAGAGCATTGAAGAAGGCGTCGGCGAACAGCGCCAGGCCGAAGTCGATGCCGGCCGTGACGCCGATCTGGCCCAGGAGGTTGAACCAGCCCGTGAACCAGCTCCACGCGGGGCCGTTCTTGCCGCCGAGCTTCGCCGCCCAGTAGTAGAGACCGCCGGCAGTCGGGTAGCTCGAGCACACCTCGGCCATCGCGAGGCCGACCATCAGGACGAACAGACCGACGACCGGCCAGCCGATGTTCATGATCACCGGCCCGCCGGTGTTCATGCCGTAGCCATACAGCGTCAGACAGCCGGAAAGGATCGATATGATCGTGAACGAGACCGCGAAGTTCGAGAACGTGCCCATCCGGCGCCGCAGCTCCTGGGCATAGCCCAGGCCGTGGAGTGTTTCGACGTCCGAACTGTGAGCCTGCACGCTCATTAGGCGCTCCTCCCTTGTAGCCTTCCCCTTGGCCGGCTTCGGCTGGAACCTATCTCAGGTTTTGGCTGTTGTCAAGGAATGTTCCAGGAGCGCTGGGTTTGGGGCAGGATGTAACAAACGTCACGGGGCCCGGCGCCACGCCGGCCAGCGTTACCTGGCGCTGGCTGCGGTCGCCGTGTCGCCGGCGGACGTGTCTTTCCGCGAGGCGCTGGGAGCGACCTTCAGCGACTACTACGCGACGTCGCGGCGCTGGGAGCTCAAAGCCTTCCAGCAAACCGTGACCGACTGGGAGAGGTCGCGCTACGAGCGGGGCGTCTAGCCTGTCGCAGCATGTTTGGCCTCGGGCTGCTGGCCTTCCTCGCCCTGGTGCTCGCAAATGCGTTCTTCGTCCTCGGCGAGTTCGCCCTCATCACGGTCGACCGGGGCCGCCTGGAGGAGATGGCCGATGCAGGTGACGGGAGGGCGGCCGCCCTCCTGGGCGCCACGGCCCAGCTCACTCGCCACCTGTCGGCGGCTCAGTTTGGAATCACCCTCTCCTCACTTCTGATCGGTTTCGTCGCCGAGCCGCTGGTGGCGAGCGTTATTCACCCGGTCGTCGCGGGCCTTCCGCTGCCTGAGGAGGAGCTGGCACTGAGCCTATCGGTGGCCTCG
>VBEK01000010.1 GCA_005889135.1 Chloroflexota bacterium | reverse complement strand
GTCGGCGCTGTCACCGGACAGTCCGTCACCGGTGGAGCGGGTGAGCACGATGCCACCCACCGTGGGGCTGATGGTGGCGTGGATGGCGACCTGGCCCGAGGTCGGCGAGTTGATGGTCACCGAGCAGGTGCCGGCACCCGCCGTGGTGCAGGTGTTGCCGCCCACGAAGCCGGCCGTGGCCCCGCTGCTGTTGGTCAGGCTGAAAGTCACCAGCACTCCGTTGGTCACCACCAGGCCGTTGCCGTCACCACTGTCGGTCTTGACCGTGGCCGTGATGACGTGGTCCTTGCCAAGCTCGTTGGTCTTGGCCAGGGGGCTGATCTGGAGCTGGGCGTCGACGTAGGTCTTGTTGGCGTCGGCGCTGTCACCGGACAGTCCGTCACCGGTGGAGCGGGTGAGCACGATGCCACCCACCGTGGGGCTGACGGTGGCGTGGATGGCGACCTGGCCCGAGGTCGGCGAGTTGATGGTCACCGAGCAGGTGCCGGCACCCGCCGTGGTGCAGGTGTTGCCGCCCACGAAGCCGGCCGTGGCCCCGCTGCTGTTGGTCAGGCTGAAGGTCACCAGCACTCCGTTGGTCACCACCAGGCCGTTGCCGTCACCACTGTCGGTCTTGACCGTGGCCGTGATGACGTGGTCCTTGCCAATCTCGTTGGTCTTGGCCAGGGGGCTGATCTGGAGCTGGGCGTCAACGTAGGTCTTGGTCACCGCCGGTCCGTCACCGGCGTTGCTGTCACCCGTGCTCCGGGTCACCGAGATCCCACTCACGCTCACGTTCGTGGTGGCGTTGATCGTCACCAGGCCCGTGGTGGGCGAGTTGATGGAGACGGAGCAAGTCCCGGCGGTCGTGGTGCAGGTGTTGATCCCGCCCACGAAGCTGGCCGTGGCTCCATTCGAGTTGCTCAAGCTGAACGTGACAAGCGTCCCGTTTGCCGCGGGCACAAAGCCGCCCCCGGTGCCAGCGTTGATCAGCACCGTGGCCGTGATCGTGTGCGCCGAACCCACCGCGTTGGTCTTCGACGCCGGGCTGAGGTTGATGTTGGCGTCGACGTAGGTCTTGGTCGCCGGGCCGCTGTCTCCCAGCAGTCCGTCGGTCGTCCTGGTCAGCGACGCGCTGCCAATCTGGACTACCGCCGTCGCATTGGCCGTGAACGTCTGCGCGACCGCGCTGTTGATCGTGACCGTGCACGTCGCGGTGTTACCGCCGTTGCTGAGCGTCGGGCTGCCGCAGGTGCTGATCTGAGAGCCCGGAGCGGGCGTCACCGACGGCGTGATCGACGTGAAGCTGACGGACAATCCCGCCGGGAACGCGTTGACCGTGATGGTGAAGATGTGCGGTGTGCCGACCGGGTTCGTCCCGTTAGGGCTGATCGAGATCTTGGCGTCGACAATCGCCACCTGCTCCGACGCGTCACCACAGAGGCCGGACGCCTCGATAGCGCCAGTCGGTGTCGTCTGGTAGGAGGCGACCCACTGGTACGCACCCACCAGGAGCGGAGTCGAGCCGGTGTTGGTCGTATACACGGCCGGCGGACCGGGGCTGCTTGCCGACACCAGGCCGCTGTCGAAGGCCAGCTTGCCGGCGGTGCAGGAGGTCGAGGTGATCGCAGAGAAGGAAGCGAATGGACCGTACAGCTTGAAGTCGACGACACCCGGCGCGCCCGTGAAGCCGGAGACGAACGCGGTGTCGCTGATAGAGCCACCACGGATGTCGGTCACCTTGGCCCCAGGCGTGGTCGTGATGCTGCACGTGTTGAACGCAACAGGGCCGGCGAAGTCCTGAAGCGTCGCGTTGATGTCAGGTGAGGACCGCGTGTGCGGGAACAACGTGTTGACACAGCCGCTGAAGCCGAGGGCGTTCAGGTCGACGCCGCCCTCCACGAACTCGTTGGTGGAGACGGTGTTGATGTTGTCGGCCGGCATCTGGCCGCGACACACCCAGCCACCACAGGCGATGTTGTTGTCGACGCCTTTGGACAGAGGGCCGTTGAAGGCAATCTGGAAAGCGGACGCGTTAGGCGCCACGATGTACTGAGCGTTGGGGAAGCCGACGCTTCCGGGGTCGCACTGAGTGCCTCCGCTGATGGTCGCGACGGTGCCGCCACACGACCACTCGTAGATGGTCGCGCTACCGAACGAGCCACCGTTCGCGAAGTCGACCGCCGCCAGGAAGTCACCGCCGGTCCGGTGGCCGCTGAAATTGCCGGTACACGCCGCGGATCCGGTCGTCCCAGAGGGCACCAGGCTCAACCGGGACTGCAGGAACTCGAAGTCGATATGGCTCGCGCCGTTGTTGATCACGCGCTCGGCGCCGAAGAAGACCTCGTTGACTCCGCTGCTCGTCCGGTGGGCGACCGCGTAAATGTTGGCGAGGTCGTCCTTGGGCTGGAGGCTGGTCGGTGCGTAGACGAAGCCGTTGAGCGGGAGGTCGTTCTTGCTCGCCCCGGTCGTCACGGCGGTCGGGTCGCCGCCAGTCGTGGACGCGCCGGTCACCGGACACGTCAGGCCGGTGTTCTTGTTGTTGCTGTTGAAGAGGGGGTCGACGACGAACGCCGACGCCACGATGGTCGGATCGGCGGCCGCGGCCGGAGTCAGGCTCGGTGCGATCGGCAGAGGGTTGGTGTTCGAGCCGGAGGGCGTCCCCTGCTTGCCGCAGTTGAAGATGCCGCCGCTCCCGAGGGTGCCCACGGTCGCGCCTGCGTTGATGCCGCCGTTGGCGCAGGCGGTGTTGTCGTAGGTGCTGCCCCTGTTACCCCAGTCGTACGAGGAGGAGCTGGTCGGAGTTCCGTTCCGGATGTTGCCGTCGAGGACGAGGAAGCTCGTCGGAGCCGCGCCCGCGGACAGCGTACTGAGAGCGACGACTGCGCCCGCGCCGCCGACGGCGAACAGCGCCGCCAGGTTGCGCCGTTTGCGCAGCAACCGCTTCAGCGGGTGCCTTACCCAGGTTGTACTTCGAGTCCGATACCTGCTTCCGCTCATCGACACACCTCTCCTCTCTCATTCCGGCAACGACAGCAAAGACAAGAAAAAGCGCTCGCCGGAACGGTCACGGCAAGCGCGGCTACGGGCGAGTCAGCACCCGAACATACGCACGGCATCGTCGCCCTCCCATGGACAGAAATAGAAAGACCCCTCCCTGATTCGGGTCGACGTGAGGGTAGGAGTGCCTGGAGCGCTTGGTAAATGGGACATATGTCCCAATGACGGAGATTTAGGCGCGCACGCGGTCCCCGGCCTACGTCAGGAGGTGGCGGCGCTCGTTGAGCCGGCGGCGAACCTCCGCGCGTCGCTCGAGGTATCTGCGGCCGGCAACGCGTCTTTCGAAGGACACCTCGATCACGTTCTGACGGCGCTCGACCCCGGTCCTGCGGTCGCCCGCGCGACGGTCCGCGGCTCGCCGCCGCTCTTCGTTTCGCCTTTCGACCATCGTCTTCATCAGCTCATCGACTCCACGGTCTCGTGGAAGAGCGGCACGATCTCGGCCGGCATCGGCAGGCCCAGGTCGTCCAGGCGGTCCAGCACGCGGGGGCGCAGCCCCGCCGCGGTGAAGCGGCCGATCACACGCCCATTCGCATCCATGCCGCTGCGGATGAACCGGAAGACGTCTTGCATGGTGATCACTTCCTCCTCCATGCCCGTCACCTCGCTGATCTGGACGACCTTGCGGCTGCCGTCTCGCAGGCGCTCGAGGTGGACGATGACGTTGATGGCGCTCGTGATCTGGGCTCGGATCGCCCGAAGCGGAAGGTCGTAGCCGGCCATCAACACGAGGGTCTCGATCCTGGCCAGCGCGTCGCGCGGCTTGTTGGCGTGGAGCGTCGTCATCGACCCGTCGTGGCCCGTGTTCATCGCCTGCAGCATGTCCAGCGCCTCGGCGCCGCGCACCTCGCCGACGACCAGTCGGTCGGGGCGCATGCGCAGGGAAGTGATCACGAGGTCACGGATGGCGACCTCCTTTCCTTCGGGTCCGGCGGGACGCGCCTCGAGGCGCGCGACGTGGCGCTGCCGGAGCTGCAGCTCGGCCGCGTCCTCAATCGTCACGATGCGCTCGTCATCCGGCAGGTAGCCGGAAAGCACGTTCAGCAGCGTCGTCTTGCCGCTGCCCGTGCCCCCGCTGACCACGATGTTGGCCCGGGCCATCACGCAGGCCTTTAGAAACCCGAATGCGCTCTCGCTGCAGCTCCCCAGCCGGATCAGGTCGGCCATGTCGAGCGGCCCGCGGACGAACTTGCGGATGTTCAGGAGCGGGCCGTCCACGGCCACAGGTCGCACCGCGACGTGGACGCGAGACCCGTCGGCGAGGCGGGCGTCGGCCAGCGGGCTCGAAGCGTCGATGCTGCGGCCGACCGACTCGACGATGTAGCGGATAACGTGCATGAGCTCGTCCTCGGACGCGTAGTGCAGCGGGGTCAGGATGATCTTGCCGTCGACCTCGACGTAGATGTCGCGGGTGCCCATGACCATCACCTCGGACACCCTCGGGTTGGCCATGAGCTCCCCTATCGGGCCGAGACGGGAGTAGTCGCTCACGGGCTGCGGCGCGAAGTCGTTCATTGGGTCAACCTCACTGTTGAAGGCCAGGCCCGCAGGGACGGGTCGGCTGTGATGGCCAGGTTCTCGCTTCCCAGGACCGTCGCCGTCCAGGCGATGAGGCCGCCGGCGATCGTCGCGCGCACGCGGCTGGTGCCGTTGAGCCTGATGTCGGCGGCCGGGATGTAGAAGATGCCGATGAAGCTGGTGAAGTCGTGCCCGTTGACCGTGTTCGAGCACGTGTTGGGGAAGCTCGACTGCTCAGGACCCGGCTCGAACATGATGATCCGGCCGTACTGATAGCCACTGAAGATGTAGATGTCACCGCCTCCGTTCATCGATACGCAGCCGGTGGAGGGGATGTAGAAGATCACCGCTCCGGGGTTCACCGTGCCTGAGCCGCAAACCGTGTTGGCGCCGGTGGACGGGTTGACGCACTGGTACTCGTTCGCGAGGTCACCGCGGGGCGGCGTTGCCGCGGGAGGGTCGGAGTTAGGAAGGCCGCTCGCGATGGGCATGTTCTCGTTGTCCGGCGGCGTGGGGGCGCCAGCGGGCCAGCCGGCCGGGAAGCTCGAGTTGTTGATGACCACCTGGGAGTTGACGGTGTTCGGGAACTGCGTCAGGTACGCGACGCCGGAGCACGAGTCGTTCTGGGCGAGGTAGACATTCAGGTACTCCGCACCCGGAACCGCCGCGGTGACCTGGACCTTGATGTTGGTGCTGCTGCCGAGGGTGACCGTCTTGCACATCGACGGCGCGCTCTCGCGGATGTAGCAAGACCCGCTTGGCGTCGCCTGCCCCCTGCACGTGTACGGCTCCCAGCGCACGGACGTGACCAAGACGGACCAGGTGCCCGAGAGGCTGTCTGTGGTGCCTGTCGCTGAGAGTGAGAAAGAGCCGCTGCACGGTGCGACTGCGTCCCAGAACTGCGGCAACGCCCGGAAGGACACGAACGATCCACTCGGAATGTCGGCCGCCACGGTCTGTTTGATGATGTTCAGCGTCGTCGTCCCCGCCGCGGCGGGGGTCGTCAGTGTGAAGTCCTCACCGCCCACCGTCAGCGAGCTGCCGTTCGGGAGAGCGCCGGGAAGCGCCGTCACCGACATGGTCGTCGGCTTGCTGCCGCCTGTCAGGCCCGCGGTCAGCGTCGCTGTCGTCGGCGTGGCGTTCGCATACACGTTCGGCTCGTCGGGGGGCCGGAGCTCGTTGCTGACGAGGCCGCCCTGCTGGGTGAAGCCCAGGCTGAAGTTGTAGACGCCTGCTTCGAGGAAATAACAACCGGCGCTGCCCGTCAGGTGAGGGTCGGCAAGGTACGTGCCCGGGCACTGCCCGTCGCAGCTGGGCGAGTTCCAGTTCGGATTGGAAGCGTTCAAGGTCGGCATCGCGTATCCGGGGTCGGGCATGTTCCAGCCGTTGACCTGTGCGCCGGACACGGACCACGGGTTCGGCAGGAACGGAGGTGCGGGGTTGGAGCAGACGCCGACGACGTTTCCGGTCACCGAGCCGGTGGAGCTGCCGCCCCCGCTGACGTTGCCGTTCGACCAGACGTCCCCGACCAGGTTCGCGGTTCCGCTACCGCTGAAGGTCAGGGAGTTGGTGCACGAGGGGCTCAGCGTCTGCACCGCGGCGCCGTTGGTCCCGGGCCTGCGGGCCAGCGCCGTCGCGGTCGCGCCGATGCCGACGGTTGGGCCGACTCCGAGCACCTGGATGACCGTCGTCCCGACCAGGCGGGTCGCGGTGGCCGTGAACGTCACCCCGGCGATCGAGTGGTCGGTGGGGGTGATGATAAGCACTGTGCCCGCCGGGTCTCCGAACGGGCAGGTGAGCGTGGCCCCCGACGTCGAACAGGTCGGCAGCGTGTCATCCAGCCGCTCGTTGCGGGCGAACAGGTTGAGCCCGGCGTAGTCGGCGTTGCTGAGGCTGTTGTTGACCATGTAGTCATAGGCGGCCGCCAGCGCCGCCGCGTCGACGGCCGCCTGCAGCTGCCGGCGCTCGAGGTACGCCCGCCCACCGTCGATGGCGAGGCCGACGAATCCGAACAGGACGACGAGCAGGAGGCCGACGAGCACGATTGCCTGCCCTCTCTGCGCCCGCATCTCAGTACTCCGTCTTGTACGTCGCCGAGGCGCTGATGACGACGTGGTTTGCCGTCACCTGCTGGATCAGCGGCGTGAAGGGGACGAAGTTGTAGCGGATCGTGATCTGCAGCGGGGCGTGGTCGTGCGCCGGGTTGGTCGCGCTGCACGAGCCTGTCGCGTTGGCCCACATCTGGCCGCCGGGCGCGTTCTCGAGCGTGGGCGATAGGTTCTCGATCGAGGACGGCGCGTCCGGCTCTGTGATGTAGATCCATCCCTGGTTGGCGGGGGGCGTGGTGCTCGGGACGATCGGGCCGTTGGGACAAGGGTTCGCGAGCGCGACGTCGACTGCGTGCTGCTTGACCGAGTTCTCGACGTCGGCGTTGGTCGGCAGTAGAGCCGATGCGCGGATGGCCGTGCGCGCGCCTTCCTGCACGGCCTGGTTGATGGTCGCGTAGGTGTAGATCACCCTTCCGAAGTCGATGACGCCGAAGATCAGGAGCAGCAGGATCGGCGCGACGATCGCGAACTCGACGATGGCCTGCGAGCGCTGGCCGTCCTTGATCCCCATGTCAGTAGCCGCCGATCGCCATGTGGGCGTTGGAGACGATGTGGATCGAGCTGCCGACGACGCTGGGCATGAACCCGCCGGCAAAGCCGTACGTCATGACGAGGATCACGTTCACGTCCAGCCCCTTGTAGGAGTTGTCCGTCGGCGCGGTCGTCAGGTCGAGGCCAGGCGTGCGGGCGTAGCAGATGTATAGGTATGGCTGGTTGACGGTCGCGGGGTAGACCGAGTCGACGTACGGCGGGTTGAACGACGTGTTGCCGTCGACGGTGGTCGGGCACGTCGTTGCCGGGTTCTGGAGTATCGACGACGGCAGGTGGTACTTGTTCAGGTTGCAGTCGACTGACTGCTTGATGCCGGGGTTGGGGTTGGGATCGCCCGTGGGGTTGCCGGCGGCCTCGTATGGGCACGGGTCCTGTGTCCACCCGTCGTCGTCGTACAGGCTCGGGTTCAGGCCGGGCAGCCCGCTGCCCGCCGCCGGCGCGACAAACCAGCTCGCGTGGCGGGCGGCCTCGCGGGTCGCGCCGGCCAGGCCGACGTCGAAATAGAAGACCCGGCCGAGGTCGACGAGGCCGAACACCAGCAGGAAGAGGACGATCGCCGAAGCCCCGAACTCCACCGACGACTGGCCGCGCTGCCACCTCATGGCCTAGCCGCCCCCCAGGAACTTCACGGCCAGCAGCGCCGCGGGGCCGAGCAGGATGATCCAGAGCGTCGGAAAGATGCAGCCCAGCATCGGGATGAGCATCTTCAGCGAGGCTCGGGCGCCGCGCTCCTGCGCGGTGACCAGGCGCTTGAGCCGCAGCTCGTCGGACTGGATGCGGAGGATCTTGCCCACACCTGCGCCCAGCTGCTCGGACTGGATGATCGCCTGGACGAAGTTGTTGACCTCCTCCACCCCGGTGCGCTGGCCGATGTCGTTCAGAGCCTCCAGTCGGGGCCGGCCCAGCCGGACCTCCTGCATGGCGCGGCCGAACTCGTCGGCAAGGGCGTGGTCGTACTTCTCGACCACCTGCTCCAGCGCCGCCTCGAACGTCAGGCCGGCCTCGACGCAGACGACGAGGACGTCGATGACGTCCGGCAGGTCGGCCTGGATCTCAGCCCGCCTGGAGCTGAGTCGCATCCGCAGCCAGAGCATCGGCCCGTACAGGCCGATCACCACCCCGAGGGCGGCGGCCACGGCCAGGATGATCCGATTCTGCGTGAGGGCGCCGACGAGGATCCCGAGGATGCAGAGGGCCACGGCGAGCGCGTAGCGCAAGGCGATGAAGTCGCTGGCGCTCATGCCCCCCGGCCGGCCGGCCACGTGCAGCAAGTTGTTGATCTGCGACCGCGCCTTCTCCGGCATCGTCTGCTCGATGAGCCGGCCGAACCTTCTCGCCACGGGCCGGACGACGCGGTCCGTGAACGGCTGCCGCAGCTCGATGTCGGCGACGGTGAGGGGCATGCCGGTCTCGTAGACGCGAAGCCGGCTCTCGACCACGTCCGCGTTGGTCGGAGCCTTGGGCACGAAGCTCCAGAAAATGACCAGCACGCCAAACGCGGCCGCTGCGCCGAGGAGGGTGGCGACGTAGAGAAAGGCCACCGTCTACACCCTGAAGCTGGTGATCTTGCGGATGAGGACGTTGCCGATGAAGATCGAGATCCCGGCCACCCCCAGCATCAGCCGGCCGAGTGGCTGGTCGAACATCGGCCGAAAGTAGGTCGGCGTGATGACGGTGAGGATCCCTGCGACGATCAGGGGGAGCAGGGTGATGATCCATCCCGAGGCCCGCATCTGCGCCGTCATCGCGCCGATCTGAGACTTGATCTGAACGCGCTGGCGGATCGTGTGGGAGATGCTGTCCAGGATGCGAGCGAGGTTGCCGCCGACGTTGGACTGGATGGTGATCGCGGTCACGATCAGATCCAGGTCCTCGCTGCCGACCCGGCGCACCATGTTCGTCAGCGCCGCGGGGGTCGGCGTTCCCAGCCTGGTCTCGCGGACGACGCGCGCGAACTCATCGGAGATCGGCTTCGAGGTGTTGCTCGCGACCGACTCGATCGCCTGAGGCAAGGACAGCCCTGCCTTCATCGCGTTCGCCAGCAGGCTGAGGGTGTCGGGGAGCCGGGTGTTGAAGGCCTTCAGGCGACGCCGCTGCCGCCACTTCACGTAGCGCATGGGCAGCAGGTACGCGATCACGCCCGCCACCACGACCTGCGCCGAGAACCCGAAGCGCCAGAAAGAGAACAGCGCGCCGGCTGCGAGGAAACCGACCTGGATCATCACAAACTCCGAGGTGCGGAACTTCAGATCCGCCCTCGCCAGCTGCTCCGCCAGCGTGAGCCCGCCGTTGAGGCGGTGCTGGCGGTTCGAGCGCTCCGCCAGCGCTTGGAAGGGTTGGTTCAGGCGCGACCGGAGCGAGGTCCGCGGGGAGGCCAGCTGCTCCCACCGCGGCACGCCGTCGTCCGCGGCCCTTGCGGCCGGGAGCGCCACGGCAACCGCGGCCACGACGACGCCGGCGGCGGCCATGAGCGAGAGCAGGAAGACGCCGTTCATCGGGCCTCGAAGATCGCAGCGGGCAGGGCCTCTCCCCGCTCGGCGAAGTGCGCGAGATGGATCGACGGCTTCCCGGTCGCCGAGTGCAGCCCGTGGGCGTTGCCATCGTTGTCGATGCCGGTCCGGCGAAACGTGAAGAGCTCCTCCAGCTGCGTCTCGCCGCCCTCGAGGCCGGTGACCTCCGCGATGCTGACGATCTTCCGCGCCCCACCACGAACGCGTTCCACCTGGACCACGACGTCGATCGCCGACGCGATCTGCTTCTGGATGGCGCGGGCCGGCAGGTCCGCGGCCCCCATCAAGACCATGGTCTCGAGGCGGCCGAAGGCGTCCATCGGGCTGTTGGCGTGGACGGTGCTCATCGAGCCCTCGTGACCGGTGTTCATCGCCTGCAGCATGTCGAGGGCCTCGCCGCCGCGACACTCGCCGACGATGATCCGGTCGGGCCGCATGCGCAGCGCGTTGCGCACGAGGTCGCGGATCTCGACCACGCCCAGGCCCTCGACGTTGGGTGGCCGCGACTCGAGCCTGATGACGTGCTGCTGGCGAAGCTGCAGCTCGGCCGAGTCCTCGATGGTCACGATCCGCTCGTCCGCCGGGATGAACCCGGAGAGGATGTTGAGCAACGTCGTCTTTCCGGACGAGGTGCCTCCCGAGACGAGGATGCTGAGCTTGCTCCGGACGGCCGCGCTCAGAAACTGAATCATCTCGGGGCTGGCGCTGCCGATCCCAAGCAGGTCTTCGGGCCGCAGCTTGTCGCGGGAGAACTTGCGGATGGTCAGGCAGGGCCCGTCGATGGCCAGCGGCGGCAGGACGACGTTCACTCGCGAGCCGTCGCGGAGCCTTGCGTCGACCATCGGCGAGCTCTCGTCCACGCGCCTGCCGACGCTGCTGACGATCCGGTCGATGACCTGGCGCATCTGGGCGGCGCTCTCGAAGACGACAGGGCTGAGGCTCACGCGGCCGGCGCGCTCGACATAGATCTGGTGGGGGTTGTTGACCATGATCTCGGTCGTCTTCGGGTCGTCGAGCAGGACCTGCAGCGGGCCGAGGCCGAGGACCTCGTCCAGCAAGGCCTCTAGCAGGTGACCGTAGTCGAGCCGGTTCAGCAAGATCCCGGCCTCCTTCACATGCTCTTCGGCGAGGCTCGCGATCCGCGACCGGACGCCTTCGCGGTCGGTGATGTCGATCTCGTCGGCGTGTCTCTCCACGAGCAGGGCGAAGATGGCCGCCTTCGCCGTCGACACGGTGGTGGGAAGGCGCTTGGACTTCTGGCGCGCGTCGTCGGCCGGCCGGTCCTCCGGGCTGACTTTGGCGGTCGGTTGCGCGCCGTCGATGACGCTGAGGGTCGCCGCCTTCAGCGTCCCCTCGTCGCCCTGCGGCCTCCGGCGGGCGTCGAGCCTGTCCTTAAGCGCCATGCGCGTTACCTCTGTTCAGGCGCGCAAGCGCCATGTTCGCCGCCTTGCGAACCCGGGCGTTTCGGTCGATCTGCAGGTACCTGAGGTCATCTTTCACGGTCCGGGCGCGTAGAGCTCCCAGGGCCTTGACGGCCGACATCCTGATCTTCCAGTCCCGATCCTGAAGCGCCGCGGCGATGATCGGGACCGCGTTGCGGGCTCCGATCCAACCCAGGGCCCTGCAGCTGATCACTCGCTCGCGGCGGCTGCCGTTCTCGAGCAGGGCGATGAGGGGGCCGACCGCGGCGCGCCGGCGCCGAAGGCCGGCGGCGATCGCCAGCGCCGGACGCACGGATTGAGGCTGGGGCTCGGCCAGAGCGCTCTCGACCAGGAGATCGGGCGCGGCCCTCGCGAGCTCGGCCACCAGCCTCCGGTTCAAGCCTTTCCTGCTGATCGCCTTGATCAACGCCCGCGCGGACCCGGTGCCTCCGATCCTGCCGAGCGCTCGAGCCGCCGCGTCCGATACGGATCGGTCGCGGGAGTCCAGCAGCTGCGCGACCCAAGGCACCGCCTCGTACATGCGCAGGGCGCCGACGATGCGGGCGCTCTGCACCCGTTGCTGGGGGCTCTTGGCGGCAAGCCGTTCGACCACGCCGTCGGCAGCGCCGTTCTTCTTGAGGGCGACGACGAGACGCTGGACCGGTGCGCTCTGCATCGACTTGCGGAACGTGAACTCCTCGATGACGGACGCCACGTCGAGGTGAGTGTTGTCGAGGTCGAGCGCAACCGCTCCCGACTTACCCGACACCACGGCGTGGAGATCGCGGCGCAGCGCTGAGCGGCGCACCCCGGTTTGGGCGTCGCGGACGACTCGTGCCGGTGTCGCGATCCGCATCAGACGGGCTCGGCGACCTCCACCGACGAAGGCCCGGCCTCCTTACCGCGACCGTGCTTCGACTCAAGGAGCAAGGCCAGCGCCTCGGCGCCCTTGGCGAGCTCGCTTCGCGAGTTCGTGAGCGCGAGGATGACCCCCTCGAGGGCTGCCTGCTCGGGCCGGGTGCCATCGAAGCCAACCTCGAGGTCGACCGGGCGCTTCAGGCTTCGCTCGACCGCCGCCTTTGTCACGGGCGGCTTGAGGGACCGGTTGTTGAGCACCACCGCCAGGCGGTCGGGCGGCGTGCCGAGCTGGACCAGGATGTCGATCGCGTCGGCGGCGCTCTTGACTGCCGACATCTCCGGCGTGGTCACGACCAGGATGTGCTGCGTCAGGTCGAAAAGCGCCAGGGTCGAGTCGGTGATGGTGACGCCCAGGTCGACGACGATGTAGCGGAAGCTCTTGCGGAGCACCGCGATCGCCCTCGTGATGAGCTCCGGCGTGACCTCGTCCGCCTCTTCCGGCCGCAGGGCTCCGGGCAGGATCATCGGCCCGCCGGCGTGGTAGAGCACTCCGCTGAGCAGCACCTCTTCGAACGACTCCTGCGGCACGGCGGACATGCGGGCGAGGCAGCTGGTCGGTATCAGGCCGGCGAGAAGCGCCGAGTGAGAGTAAGGGAAGTCCAGGTCGAGGAGCAGCACCTCTCCCGGATACCGCCGGGAGAGGGAGCCGACGAGGTTGAGCGAGATGGACGTGCCCCCCGAACCCCCCTTCGGCGAGTACACGCCGACGACCGTCGCCTCCTTCAGGAGCATGCCCCAGGTGGCCTGGACGGTCGTATCGGTAAACGAGCGCTGGCGCTGGTCGGCGAGCTTGCGCAGCTCTTCGAGGGCGTCGCGCTCGCGGCTGGCCATCGCGCCGTGCAGGCTCTGCCTGTCGAGCGCGAGCAGGTAGCAATCGGTCTGCGCGTAGACGGACGCCTGCTGCGGCCGGTTCAGGAGACAGGCAGCCTCGCCAAAGAAGTCGCCGTCCGCGAGCAGCGCCACGGTCACCACGGTCGGCGGTTTCTCGACCACGAGCCGGCAGCGGCCGCGCTCGATGAAGAAGATCGTGTCGCCCGGCTCGCCCTGGAAGAGGATCATCTCGCCGGCCGCCACCTTTACGCGCCGCAGCCGCCTCGCGAGCGCCCGAAGCGTTGCCTCCTGGACGCTGAAGAAGACCGGCGCGCGCTCCAGCGTCGCCAGCCGGGACAGCATGTCGTGGAACGCCGGCATGGCGCGCTCGGCGCGCTTGGGACTCTCCTGGGGCCGGCGCTCGGCGAGCACCGGCCGTCCCGGAGATGGCCGATCCCAGTCGGCCGGCGTATCTGGCCTCATCCGTTCAAGAACCCCCATCGCTTCTCGACGAGCTTGGGCCCGACCACATCCTGCGGCAGCGCCGTCGGATTACAGGTCGCGTCCGCCGCCGGCTGGCTGGGTGAGTAGTCCTTGTAGGAGAGCAGGGTGTACTTCAACGTCGCGTTGACGAGAAGCCACTCCATGTACTGCGCGTCGCACTGCGACATGACGACGGTGATGCTGCTCGAGACCCCCTGGACCTGGCCCTGCCGAGGCACGCCGCTCTGCGGCCCGACGCGGAGCACGTGGAGGCTGGAGAACACCGTCCGTGTCAGCTGGCGCGGGAGCGCGCCCGGACTGAGGAGCGTGGAGTTGACCGTGGCGATGACGTCGATGTAGTCGCCCGGCGCGATGTAGCCGGCGACGCCCTGCTGCTCGCCCGTGGGCAGCGTCATGGCGACGAAGCCCTTCTCGATCGGCAGGTACGACGGGGTGCCGGCGGGTATGAGATCCGGGTTGCTCGCGACCAGGTTTGCCGTGATGGACTGTCCCTTGGCGATGTCGACCAGGGCGTAGCTGCCGGCAAGCTGGGAAGTCTGGGAGAAGTAACGAGGCTGGGCCGCGCTGGCGGGCACGCTGATCGTCGTCAGGGCGCCCGGGTCGATCGGGTCGCGCGCCGCGATCGGCTCGCCGGCGACGACGACCCGGACCTGGCCGCCGCCGGACCGGTTGGCGAAGACGAGCCCGAAGGCGAACATGATGAGGAAGGCCAGCAGCGCGATCGCCACCCCGGCGACGAAGACCGGTGTGCGGAACTGCGGGTTGCGAGCCTTCGCCGGAGCGGCGGGTCGGGGTTGCGCGATCGATGCCATCTCTTATGTCCTCTCCAGTGATGGGGGCACGGAAGCCACCCATCGAGTTCCATCCCAGTGATCGCCTGGCTCAGTCGGCGCTTCCGGACCGACGACCAGGTAGTTGACCCTTCTGAGCACGAGCGTTCCCGCGAGCAGGTCGTGGAGCGCCTGCTTGCGCGGCGTGAAGGCGGCCATGATCCAGCCGGTGCCGAGGAGCAGCGTGGACAGGGTCTTCAGCAGGTTGCGCCAGACGGCCCTGCGGAAGGTGATGGGGTCGCCGTGGAGGTCCCCGACGTAGAGGTTGAGCGCCAGCTTGCCGAGTGTGCCTCTCGCGGGCGAGCTCTCCATCAGCGCGTAGTAGGCCCAGCCGACCGCGGCGCAAAAGGCGCCGACGTTAGTCATGGCGTCGACGTTGTCCGGGGCGAGGACGCGGACGGTGATATTGATAGACGCGTAGATCCCGAACAGGACCGTGGCGTCGATCAGGTACGCAAGAAAGCGCCGCCAGAAGCCGGCGAACGCGATCTCGGTCTTGAGCCCCTGCGCGGCCGCGTGGATCATCGGTCAGGCGCGCGCAACCAAGCGCGGAAATTGCGCGCGGACGCCGAATGGAACGCGGCAGCGACTGCACTTGCCGGCGTGCGATCACCTCCCACCCTTGCTGCGGGGTTTGCACCAAAGTTAGCCAAGGCAGCGCCCCTCAACAAGAGGACATATGTCCCTATGGGGACGAAAGTCCCATTGAGCCCGGGGCGGCTGGGCGTTAGGGTCGGGAATCGGCGGTCTGTTCCGGCACGGATCGTTGCACAGGCGCCATCAGCCGAGCATGCTTCGGGCATGCCGGCGGGAAGGGGGGTCCGCCTTGCCGGAGGCGGTCCCCTTCCCTCAACTCCGCGACTCAGGCGGTGACGAGGCCCCTGCGCATTGCGGTCATCACTGCCTCGGTGCGGTTGGTGGCGCCCAGCTTGTTGAACGCCCGGCTCAGATGGTTGCGCACCGTCTTCTCGCTCAGCCCGAGGCGCTTGGCGATCTGCTTGTTGGAAAGACCGGCGGCCACGTGCCCGAGCACGTGCCCCTCGCGCTCGGTCAGCGGGGCCCGGGGCCGGCGCTGACCGGGGCTCTTCGGCCCCGCTTCGAGGACTCGCTCCAGCATGTCCTCGAAGGTCACGTCCTTTTGTATGAAGGCCACGGCTCCATTGGTCAGTGCCTGGCTGATCGTGTCCTCGTCGGCGTATGCGCTCAAGGCCAGGACCTTGATCTCCGGCGCCTCACGCGCGAGGAACCGGGTCGCCTCGACTCCGTTGAGCAGTGGCATCTGCAGGTCCATGAGCACGACGTTCGGCCTTTCCGCCCTGGCCTGCTCGATCGCCTCGCGCCCGTCGCGCGCCTGACCCACGACCCGGACTCTAGGGTCGGAGGCGAGCATGCGCGCCAGCATCGTCCGGAAGAGCGTTTGGTCGTCGGCAACCACGACACGGACCGGATCGAGAACCGGCGTCATGCCAGCAGGCCCGCCGGAAAACGGACTTCGACCCTCGTTCCTCCGACCTTGAGCTGCGTGGCAGTCAGGGTGCCTCCGAGGATGGCGGCCCGCTCCTCCATCCCGGCCATGCCAAAGCCGCGGGGAGCGTCCTCGATGCCGATGCCGTCGTCGATGATGACGACCACCGCCTCGGTCGACGGGCCCACGTCCAGGACCACATCGATCTTTTTCGCATGGCCATGGCGCCATGCGTTCGCCGCGGCTTGCTGGACGATGCGCAGCAGGTTGAAGGCCGCCCACCCGTTGAGCTCCTCGGGCCAGCGCGACGTGACGTGCAGCGACATCGTGCCGCCGGCGGGCACCGGAACCTCGTCTTTCAGAGCGCGAGGCAGGTTGAACCTGAGGTCGCCTTTGTCCCGGAGATCGACCATCATCTCGCGAACCTGGCGAAGGATCTTCCGCGCCGATTCTTCGAGCTGAGCGAAGTCCGCTGCACGCCTCTCCGGTCTGTCGCTCGCCGCCTTCGCCTCGCGGATCTCGAGCAGCAGGGCGATCAGCGGCTGGGCGACCTGGTCGTGTAGCTCGCGGGCGACGTGCCGCTGCAGCTCCTGCTGCCTGGCGAGACCCGCGGACGCGCCAGTTTCGCCCGACCCCACGTCGGTATGATGTGAAATTCCAAGCGCCAAGTGCTCCCTCCCATCTTGGCTCCCGGGGAAGGCGGTACCGGAACCGCCGTTTCGCACGGGAGATTCAAAGTCTAGCGTCAAACAGGGCGTTGTGCTTAAGACGTTTTAGCGAGGCTTCGTTAAGGTTTGCGATTCTTGGTTGCGCGCTGGCTAAAGTTCGACATGGGCGGCAGCCACTCGCTTCGGGACGACCATCCTCCATGCGTCGATCACCAGCTCCCGCATCTCGCCGGGGTCCAGCTCCGACAGCCGCGCGAGCACCCAGTGGTAGCGCATGTCTGACCGGCTCGGGTGCATGAATTTGGTTGGCGAGCCGCCGATGAGCCACTCGCGCTCTTCCTTCGGGAAGGCGAAGCCCATCACGGTCTCGTCGCGCGAGAAAGAGATGTATACGATCCGCCCCACCCGGAACTTGACCCGGCCGCCGACCCTCACCTCGTAGCTGCGAGGCAGGTCGCGAACCACCGCGCGGACGTCGTCGACGGTCACCACGGGAACCGCGCTTCGGCCCGCGGTGTACCGATCTCAATGACGCGATACATGCTCGTCGCCAACCAGACTATTGAAAGCGAAGAGCTGCGCAAGGCCGTGCTCGAGCTGCAGGCGAGCGACGCCGCCGCCGAGTTCACGCTCGTCGTGCCCGCGACTCGTGTAGTGCGAGGCTTGACGTGGGACGAGGTCGAGACGAAAGCGGTCGCGCGCTCGCGCCTGGAAGCCGGACTGGCGTCCCTCCGGGCGGCCGGCTGCCAGGTCGTGGACGGGCGGGTCGGCGACGAAGACCCCGTGCTCGCGGTCGAGGACGAGCTCCGCCGCCGGCGCTACGCGGGGATCATCATCTCCACCCTTCCTCCAGGGGCATCGCGCTGGCTGAGGATGGACGTCGTCAGCCGGGTCAAGCGCCGCTTTCCCGGGGGACGCGCGGTGACGCACGTGGTGAGCTCCGCGCCTTCGACCTCGGGTCAGGACCTGGCCGGCCGCCGCGCGACGTAGGAAGGAGACTCCCTCTCCCCCTCGGGGGAGAGGGCCGGGGTGAGGGGCAGCAAAGAAGTGTGCCCCTCCTACTAGTGCAGGCGCCGTGTCCTCGTGCGCGTCATCGGCTCGCCGCCGCGACCCAACCCGCGATCTGCGCTCGGGAGTTGAACCCCAGCTTGTTCAGGATGCTGCGGACGTGGCTGTCGACGGTGCGCTCGGAGATGAAAAGGCGGGCTCCGATCTGCTTGTTGCTCAGGCCCTCGGCCACCAGGCGCGCGACGTCCGCCTCGCGTTTCCCCAGCAATCCGTCGTCCGGGCCGGCCTGCGCGGGCGGGGCTACATGTTCGGCTTGGCCGAGGGCCAGGGCCACGGCGCGGTCGCGGCTGAGACGCGTGCCCGCCGCGAACTCGATGTCGAAACGCGACCTGCCGAGCGCCGCAACCGCCGAATCCTCCGCCTGGGTGAGGACCGGGCTCATCACCGGCATGACGGCCGCCCCGGCGCCGACCCGGATGGTCTGCGAGGCGCCGAGCAGCTGCGCGGCCGTCTTCGCGCGGCCGTCGAGTGTGGCGTGGTAGGCGAGCGCCGCGAGAAGGTAGAACTGTCCGATCCGGTCGTCGATCTGATAGGCGATGCGCAGGGCTTCGGAGTACCGCGCCTTCGACTCTTCGACATCGCCCATGAACAGCGCAGCGCCGCCCAGGTTGAGGTTCATCATGTGCAGCGCGTACAGGTCGCCGGCCTCGCGGCTCTCGCGGGCGCCCTCGGACGCGACCAGCTTGAGCGTTTCGAAATCGCCCTCGAACAGAGCATTCAGCGACCGCGCCTGCAGGACCCCGACCCTGGTCGCGACGTCGTCGAGCTCCTCCGCCAGGGCGCCGGCCTCGTCGAGGAGGCGGAGCGCCGGTCCCCGGTCGCCGGCCATGTTGGCGGCGATCGATGCCATGGCGAGCGAGTTGGCCAGCTGGACCATCTGTCCCGCCTCACGCGAAGCGGCCATCGCGCGCTCGAGCGCCGGCCTGGCCGTCGACCAGTCGCCCTGCAGCACGGCCAGGAATCCGCGGATGAAGTACGACCAGCCAAGCGTGGCGGGATTACCGGGCCCCGACGCGAGCAGCTCGTCGAGCCAGCGCACGCCCTCGGTGGTCGCGCGCGTGATCCAGAACCACGACAGCGAGGTCGCCAGCTGAATGCCGGCCACGGAGTCGGAGCGGACGAGGCAACGCCGCAGGACCGAGCGGATGTTGTCGATCTCGAGGTCCATCCACGCCAGCCACGTCGGGAGCTGGAAGCGGGCCTGGAGCGCCGTCGCCTGGCAGCGTGCCACGTAGTAAGCGGTGCATCTGCGCTCGACGGCCTCGTCCTCGCTCGAGTCGCGCAGCTTGCCAGCGGCGTATTCGCGCATCGTCTCGTGCAGCCGGTAGCACGCCAGTCCGCGAAAGTCCTCTCGCACGACCAGCGACTTCTCGACCAGAGAGCCGAGAGGGCCCAGGGCATGGGGTACGCAGACCGCCTCGACGTCTTCGAGCGTGAAGCGCCCGGTGAACACGCAAAGGCGCCGGAGCAGCGTGCGTTCCGTCTCCGTCAGGAGATCGTGGCTCCAGTCGATCGCGGTCTCGAGCGTCTGGTGGCGAGGCAGCGCCGCGCGACCTCCGCCGGTCAGCAGGGCGAACCGGTCGCTCAACCGCTCGAGGATCTGCTCCACGCCGAGGACTCGTGTTCGCACAGCCGCCAGCTCGATGGCGAGGGGCAGGCCGTCGAGGCGGCGGCAGAGATCGACGACCGCGGACTGATTGGCGGCCGAAAGCTCGAACGCGCCCATCGCGGCCTCGGCGCGCTCCAGGAAGAGGGCCACGGCCTCGTTCTCGCGCAGCCGGCTCAGCGGCTCCGTCACATGCGCCGGAGGCAGCTCCAGGGGTGGCACAGGAAGGACGTGCTCGCCCGGCGCCGACAGCGGCTCGCGGCTGGTG
>VBEK01000168.1 GCA_005889135.1 Chloroflexota bacterium | reverse complement strand
CCCAGCGCCCGCGCTCGTCGATGTCGTGCTCGTTGAATTTCCACCGCTTGTCCGGGTCTTCGAGCCGGTCGATCAGCCGCTTGCGCTGCTCCTCGTAGGAGATGTGGAGGCAGAGCTTGACGATGGTCGTTCCCCCGCGCACCAGCTCGGACTCGAAGTTGTTGATCTGCCTGTAGCGCCGCTCGATGACCGCCCGCGGCGCCAGCTCGTGGACGCGGGCGATCAGGACGTCCTCGTAGTGGGAGCGATTGAAGATGCCGATCGCGCCCGGCTGGGGGAGGCGCTTGCGGACCCGCCAGAGGAACCCGTGCCGGCGCTCCTCTGAAGTCGGGGTCTTGAACGCGGTGATCACCACGCCCTGGGGGTTGAAGTTGCGCATCACGTGCGTGACGGTGCCGTCCTTGCCCGAGGTGTCCATGCCCTGAAGGACCACGAGGAGCGAGCGCTCGTGCTCGGCGTACAGGCGCTGGTGCAGCTCGAACAGCTCCTCCTGGTGCCGCTCGATGTCGCGCTGGGCCTTCTTCTTGCCGCCCTTCAGGCCCGGCGTCGAGTCGGGGTCGACGTCCGGCATGCGGAAGTCGCCGCCGGCGCGCAGGAGATCTCGGACCGCCGACTTCGCCACGGCGGCGAAGGTTACTTCAGCTCGACGGGCGTTACGTCGAGATTGAGGAGCTGCTCGCCGCGCAGAACCGTGAGCGTGATCCTGGCGCCGATCCTGGCCTCGACCATCAGCCGCTGCAGGTCTCCGGCCTTGCTGACGCCGACGTCGCCGACCGACACGATCACGTCGCCGCCGCGAAGCTTGCCGTTTGCCGCCGGGCTGCCGGCGACGACCTCGTGCACCTCGACGCCCGCTGTCCGGCCGAGCCTCTCCGCGATGGGCGGAGGCAAGGGGCGCGTGCCGCCCGCGATGCCCAGGTAGGCGCGCCGGACGCGGCCGTTGCGCATCAGCGCGGCAAGGATCGCCTGCGTGGTCGAGTTCATCGGCACCGCGAGGCCGAGGCCCATGCCCGCGACCGCGGTGTTGACCCCGATCAGGCGCGCCTGCGAATCCGCGAGCGCGCCGCCCGAGTTGCCCGGGTTCAGCGCCGCGTCCGTCTGGATCACGTCCTCGACGAAGCGGCGGTGCCCGTTGCCGTCCGCGGTCGCCAGCGAGCGGCCTAACCCGCTGACGACCCCGGACGTGACGGACCCGGAAAACCCCATCGGGTTGCCGATGGCGACGACGAGCTGGCCGACGCGCAGCTGGTCGGCGTTGCCGATGCGGACGGGATGGAGCTTTGTCGTGCGGGCGCGCACGATGGCAAGGTCGGAGAGTGGGTCGGCGCCGACCACGTCGATGTCGTGCTCGGTGCCATCGATGAAGGAAGCGCTGGCCGTGCCGCCCGCCGCGACGACGTGGGCCGAGGTGACGAGGAAGCCGTCGGGGGTGATGACGACTCCCGACCCGGCCCCGCCGAACCCGCGCCCGCCGCGCCCGATGCGCAGGCTGGCCACCGAGGGGAGGACCTTCTCCGCGACCGAGGTCACGATCGTGGAGTACGCGTCCAGCGCCTCCTGCTCCGTCGCCGGGGTGGTCGCCTCGACCATGGTGCTTACAAGATTACCAAGTAACAGACAGGCCTAAACGCGGGCTTTCTGGCGGAGGGCTTTGAACTCCCTTTCGAACTCGGCCACGATCCGTTCCGGGTCTGCGACCAGGCCTTCGTCGGTCGCCACCCCCAGCATCACCCCGCCGGCGTAGCTGAGGATGCTGATGCCCAGGCCGAGGCGCCCCGACTGAGGCACCCAGAACATCACCTGGTCGATCTTGCGGCCGGCAAGATAGAGCGGCTCTCGCGGACCCGGCACGTTAGTGAGCACCGCGGTCGCCTTGCTGCCGAAGAAGCGGAGGCCGGCCTTCTCGACCTCGACCGGGGTCAGGCCCATCACGTTCAGGACGGCGAAGGCGACCAGGGCTTCGGGCGAGCGCTTGAGCTCGTCCATCTCCTTTTTGACCGCGCGAAGGCGCTTCACGGGGTCGGCGATACCGATCGGCAGGGTGAGGAACACGAGACCGAAGGCGTTGCCCAGCTTGTGCGCCTCGTCGAGCCGGCGGAGGTTGACCGGGACGGAGGCGCGGATGGCGACGCCGGACGTGGGTTCGCCGCGCTTCTCGAGGTAGCGCCGCAGCGCGCCGGTCGCGGTGGCGACGAGGACGTCGTTGACCGTCGCGCCGAAAGCCTTGCCCACGGTCTTGAAGTCGTCGAGCGGCACCGGGTTCGACCACGCCGCGCGCTTGCGCCGCCCCAGTGCGCCCTTGAAGGCCGTCGGCGGGTCCGGCGGCAGGACGACCAGGCGGCCAAGGCGGTACGCGCCTTCGGCGATGCGGCCGGGGTTGTCGAGCAGCCTGACCGCGCCCGAGATCCATCCGAGCGGTCCCGCGCCGTTCGAGTTCCCCGACGGCTTCCTCCTCGGTCGTGGGGCCGCCGCCGGCGTGGAATCGGTGAGCGAGAGCATCACCTGCACCAGCGCGATGCCGTCGGCGATGGCATGGTGGATGCGCGCGAGCACGACCGAGCCGCGCTCGTGGCCATCGATCAGGTGCACGTGCCACAACGGTTTGGTCGTGTCGAGAGGCGTGCTCATGAGCTCGCTGACCATGTGGCGCAGGGCCTTGTCGCCCCCGGGTGCCGGTAGCGCGACGTGAGTGACGTGGTTCTCGATGTCGAAGCTCGCCTCGTCCTGCCAGTGCAGCATCCCCGCCCGAGTGCGCGGACGGACCACGCGCTGGTGGAAGCGGCCGAATGGCGCCAGGCGCTTGTCGAGCAGCGTGTGCAGCCGCTTGGGATCGGCCTTGCCGTCGAGCGCCAGCAGCCCGGTGACCATCATCAGGTTGGTCGGGTCTTCCATCCCCAACCACGCCGCGTCGACGCTCGCCATGGGGACCAGCCTGGTCACCGTGCGGTGATCCTACGCGCGATAGACGGAGATTTCCGTGGCCTTCACGGCGGCCCAGACCTCGGCGCCGCGGTCGAGGTGCAGGTCCCGCACCGCGCCCGGCGTTACCTCCGCGACCAGTGGAACCGTGCCGCCCAACCGCACGCGCACGCGGTCGCCTTGCAGGTCGAGCTCTTCCGCGGTGGCGCGCCAGACGTTGCGCGGGGTGCCTTCGGGCCGGGCCAGATAGAGTGCGACCGCGCGAGGGTGGATGACCGCCAGGACCTCGCCCTCGCCGGCGTCGGGTGCGGCGAGGGTCCCGCCGCCGTCCAGCTCGACGTGGTCGTGGTGGGCGCGGCCGCGCAGAAGGTTGACGCCGGCGAGGTCGGCGACGAAACGCGACCGGGGCCTAGCGGTCACGTCTGCGGGCGTTCCTTGCTGCACGACCTTGCCCTGCTCCATTACGACAAGGCGGTCGGCCAGGGCGATGGCCTCCAGCGGGTCGTGTGTGACCAGGATGCGGACGCCTTCGAACGCCGCCAGCCGGCGGGAGAGCTCGCGCCGCGTCTCGGCGCGCACCGAGACGTCGAGCGCGGAGAGCGGCTCATCGAGGAGGAGGAGTCGCGGCTGCGTGGCCAGGGTACGGATCAGGGCCACGCGCTGTGCCTGGCCTCCGGACAGCTCGCCAGGCATCCTGTCCGCCATCTCCAGAAGGCCCGCACGCCCGAGCCAGTCTCGCGCCTTGCGCATCGAGTCGCCCCTTAGCCCGAAGGCGACGTTGTGGAGGACGCTCATGTGCGGAAAGAGCACGTGGTCCTGGAAGACCAGGCCGACGCGGCGCCGCTCCGTGGGCACATGACGACCGGCCTTCGAGTCGTCGAGCACCTCGCCGTCGAGCTCGACCCGGCCCTCGATGGCGATGAGGCCGGCAAGCGCGCGCAGGAGCGTGGTCTTGCCGGCGCCGTTTGGGCCAAGGACGGCGACCGTCTCGCCCTCGTCGACGTCGAGCCTCACATCGAGGGCGAAGCCGTTGCGGCGGACTACGACCTCGGCGTGCAGGCTCATGCGCCAAGCCAGCGGTCCCGAAGACCGACGAGGATCGCAAGCGAGACCGCGAGCAGGATGAGGCTGAGCACGATCGCGCCCTCCGGCTTCGTCTCCAGGGCGACGTAGACGGCCAGAGGCACGGTCTGGGTGCGGCCTGGAAGGTTGCCGGCGAAGGTGATGGTGGCCCCGAACTCACCGAGCGCCCGCGCCCAGCAGAGCACCGCGCCGGAGAAGATGGCGGGGCGCAGCAGCGGCAGCGTCACGCGCGCAAAAACCTTCCACGCGCCGGCCCCCAGTGCGCGCGCGCTCTCCTCGTAGCGGTGATCGAGCGCCCGCAGCCCGCCCTCGACGGCGATGACGAGAAAGGGCATGGCCACGAAGGTCTCGGCGATGACCGCCGCGGCGGTGGAGAAGGGGATCTGGATCCCGAACGCCGTGTAGAGCGGCGCACCCGCGAGCCCGCGCCTTCCGAAGGCGAGCAGCAGCGCGACACCGCCGACGACCGGGGGTAGGACCATGGGCAAAGTCGTCAGCGCGCGCAGCACGGCGCGCACCGTCCCGGTCGTCCGGGACAGGAGGAGCGCCAGGGGGACGCCCAGGATGAGGGCGAGCGCGGTGGCGCTGAGCGAGCAGAAGAGGCTGAGGCCGAGCGCGGTCGTGGTCTCCGGGGCCACGAGCTCCGGCCCGACCTGGTCCCAGGGCGCGCGCACGATGAGGGCGGCGAGTGGGACGAGGAAGAGCAGCAGTCCCGCCGCCGCCAGAGCCAGGAGCGGCCCGGGGATCCGGGCCTGGCTCATGCCTTCTCGAATCCGGCGGCTTCGAGGATGGCCTGGCCTTTCGACGACAAGACGTAGGCGACGAACGACCTGGCAAGTCTCAGGTTGGGCGCGCCTTTGAGGATCGCGATCGGGTAGTCGGCGATGACGTTTTCGCTGTCTGGTATCGGAACCCCGTCTACCTGACCGCTTGTCTTCACGTCGCTGACGTAGACGATTCCGGCATCCGCCTCGCCGAGCGCCACTTTGCTGAGTACGCCGGTGACCTGGAGCTCAAGGCTCGACGCCTTGACCGTCGCGCCGGCTTTGGCGAGCGCCTCCTGCGCGTACTTTCCAGCGGGCACCGACGGGTCGGCCAGAACGACGACCAGATCCTTGCGTGACAGGTCGCGCAAGCCGCGGATGTTTTTTGGATTGCCTTTGGCCACTGCGATCTCGAGTCGGTTGTGTGCGAAGACCTGCGGGGTGCCATCGATCAAGCCTGCGTCCTCGACCGCGGTCATGTGCTCCACGTCGGCTGAGGCGAATACATCCGCCTTCGCACCCTGG
>VBEK01000167.1 GCA_005889135.1 Chloroflexota bacterium | reverse complement strand
GCCGGCCGCGCTCGGCAGCCCTGACGCCGTCTACCTGCAGCAGCCGCCATCGGTGCCGAGCGGCGGCGAGGTGTCGCTGGTCTACGTGCGGTCGGACATCAAGACGTCGGGGCTGACGGGCGTCTCGGTGCTGGTTACCGAGGCGCGCGGCCGCGTCGAGGAGCAGTACTTCCAGAAGACCCTCGGCCCCGGCGTGACGATCGAGCAGGTCACCGTCAACGGCCACTCCGGCTACTGGATCTCCGGGCGGCCGCACCAGTTCGTGATCACCGACGCCGAGGGCAACCCCTATCCCGAAACCCTGCGCCTGGCCACCAACACTCTGGTCATCGACGAGGGCGGCACGCTGGTCCGCATCGAGGGGGACCTGAGCAAGGACCAGGCAATCCAGATTGCGAGGTCAATGTCATGAGAGCGCGATACGCCTTGATCTGTCTTGCGGCAATTATTTCCGGCTGCGCCGCCGCGGATGCGGGCCCGTCGACTTCCGGAGACAAGCTCTACCAGGCGTTGTCGACGCAGCACTCTCAGTTCGTGTCGGTCATCGACTCGCGTTCGCACAAGTCGGAGCGGCAGATGCCCCTGGGTGTTCCCTCGCCTGACTGGAAGCACCTCTACTCGTTCGACACGACGTCGGTGGTCGACACCGATCCGGCCACCGGGCAGACGCAGGCGGCGCTCCAGCTCGGCCATGCCTACCGCCTTCCCGGCGCGACGATCAACGGAATGCCGGGCGGCACGTCGCCGGACGGCCGCTGGCTGGTGCTCGAGCGGTACGACCTGGAGAGCACCGACGTGCCGACGGGATCTCACTTCCTGCTGCTCACCACCTCCCCGCTTGCCGTCAACGCTCGCGTCGACCTCAACGGATTCTTCGACTTCGACGCGATCAGCAACGACGGCAAGCGGCTCTACCTCATCCAGTACTCGGGGACCAAGGCCTACTACGTGCGCATCTACGACCTTGCGGCCGGCCGGCTCGACCCGCAGATCGTTTTCGACAAGAGTGACGGCGCCAACGCCATGACAGGCTTGCGCCTGTCGGGCGTCGCGTCGCGAAATGGGGCCTGGCTGTTCAGCATGTACGCGCGCGAAAAAGACGGCCCGTTCGTCCACGCACTCAGCCTCGACGGACCGCTCGCCTTCTGCCTTGACCTCGCCGGCAAGGGATACGCGCAGGACGGGACGGCCACGCAGTGGGCGCTGGCGATGAGCCCAGACGGCTCGATGCTGTACGCGGTCAACCTCGCGGCCGGCGACATCGCGGCCATCGCCGTCGAGGACGCGCCCCACATCGTGCGCACCGGGCACCTGGCGAAGGCCCAGTCCGCCCGCGCTCTCATCCAGTCGGTCGAGGCCAAGGAGGTCGGGGCCAACGCGGCGTTCGTGAGCTCTGACGGCCGCACGCTCGTGGCGGGAGGCTCGTCGGGCGTCGTGTGGATCGATACGGCCAACCTGACGATCCGCAAGCGGGCGCTGGGCGACTGGAGGATCTGGAGCCTGGGCCTGAGCCCGGACGGAACGACGGTCTACGCGGTCAGTGATGGCGGCAAGGTCGCCGCCGTCGGAATGGCCTCCGCAGCCGTCGAGGACACCTTCGACCTCAGCGGTGGGCAGCCCATGGCCCTCATGCGGGTGGCGGCTTCTTAGACGGGTCCTCTTCGTACCCGCGGCACCGGGTGACCGGGAGCCGCGGATACTGCGGGAATGAGGGATCGGTCCGTGATCGCTCGCACATCCAGAAGAGGGTTCGCGCGCCCTTCACCGTCCGCGAGTGCCGGCAGGTCTCACAAAGCCCGACCATCCGCCGTCACTTCTTGCTGAGGGCCGGCAGCTTGCTCAGCGCCGTCACCAGGCGCTCCAGTGAGCTGTCGATCCCGTACTTCTTGCCCAGCGCCTCGACCATCTCGGGCTCCTCCGGGTAGGCGTCCCGCCGCCCCGTTGGCACCTCGATCGGCAGGTCGCGCACCGGCGGCACGACCTTCAGCGCCCTGCGCAGGTAGTCGGCGTGCTCCTCATTGCGAAACACGCCGGCCTCGAGCATCTTCTCGACGGAGCCATAGCGCTTGACCATCTGGGCTGCGGTCTTGTCGCCGATGCCCGGGATGCCCGGCAATCCGTCGGAGGGGTCGCCCCGCAGGATCGCGTAGTCGGAGTAGGCGGTGCCCGGGATCGAGTAGCGGCGCGCGACCTCGGCCTCGTCGACCTCGGCCGGTCCGCCCTTTTGCGGGTAGAGAACGATGATGTCGCGGCCGCGCACCTGGCTGAACAGGTCGCGATCGCCGCTGGCGATCTCGATCGGCGGCTTCACCTTCGCGGCCAGTGACGCGACGATGTCCTCCGCCTCGTAACCCTCGCGCCCCACGACGTCGACGCCGACCACGGTCAGCGCGGTGAGGATGATCGGCACCTGGGGTATGAGCGCCGGCGGGATCGGCTCGGCGGTGCGATGCTCCTTGTAGCCCGGGATCAGCTCCACGCGCCAGTCGGGCCGCCAGTCCTCGTCGGTGGTGAACGCCACGTGCCGCGGCTTGCGGTCGGTGAGGTATCGCGCGAGGGTGTCGAGCGTGCCGCGCACGGCGTTCACGAGGACGCCACCCGGGCCGCGCATCGTCTGCGGGATGGCGTAGAAGGCTCGGAAGAACATGCTCGAGCCGTCCACCAGCAGCCACTCAGGCACGGCTCGGAAATGGTACGCGACGGCTAAGATCGCGGCGGTTTGAGACCCCGCGCGCTCCTGGTCCTCATGGTGACCCTGGTGTCGTGTTCGGTCCTGCCGGCGCCGCCGCCGACCCCCACACCCCCGCCGCCGACGCAGGCGGGCGACCTGCGAACGCAGCTGGGCGTGCTGCTCACGGAGCACGTGATGATCGTGGCCAAGGAGTCGGCCGGCGCGATCAACCGGACCGACGACTACGCCGGCTATGTGGCGCTTCTGTCAACCAACGAGGGCGCGCTCACGCGGGTGGTCCGAACGGCGATCGGCAGCACCACCGCCGGCCTCTGGTCGAAAGCCTGGAGGGCGCTGAACGGGGACCTGGTCGAGTACGCGATCCGCATCGCGACCCACGACGGCGACAGGGCAGATGCCGCGAGCGCCAGGCTGACCGCCACCACCATGCCGCAGCTCGCCGACCAGCTTGCGGACCTGACCCTGGGGCAGTCTTCGCAGTTTCTTCCCACGCTCCACAACGAGATCACCGCGCTTCGCGACATGATCAATGCGCAGGCGAACCACACCTACGCCGCGATGTACGTGAGCCTGGCCACCGCGATCTCCGCGGCGGCGACGATCGCCGACATGCTCGCCGGCGGCATAGCGCTGCGCTTTCCGGACAAGTTTCCCGGCGACCAATCGGCGTCAGACGTGGTGCGACGTGTGCACCTGAACGTGCTGATGCAGCAGCGCGCCTACCTGGTCACGATGGCGACCGCGGCGCAGATCAACGGCCGGACCGCCGAGCGGGCCCAGGCTCTGGGGGCTCTCTCCACCAACGTCGACCAGCTCCTCGAGGAGTTGGACAGTTCGCTCTCGAAGCAGGCCTGGGCCGACGAGCTCTCGTCGCTGCAGAGCTATGCCGGGAGCGGCGACTCGGCCTCGAAGAACGCGCTCACCGACACCTTCGTCACCCATTTCACGGCGATCACCAAAGTCTCTCCCGGGATCGTGTCCAACCAGGTCAACGCGACGATCAAGGTGATCGACGACCAGCGCGAGAAAAGGCTCGACGACGTGGCCGAGGACGACCGCGCGGCCGCGACCGCGACTCAGCCCATCGCCGACTCGATCTAAGAACCAAGCGCGGAGGCGATGATCTCCAGGCCCGTCGCGGCCTCGTCGTGGTCGAGCACGAGCGGGGGACTGATCCGCACCGCGCGCGTGCCGGCGGTCAGCAGCAGCAGGCCGCGCTCGAACGCCGACTGAACCAGCCGGGACGCGAGCTCGGGGGTCCTGAGCTCGAGGGCGAGCATCAGGCCGAGGCCGCGCACGTCGGTCACGTCGCGGTGCGACGAGGCGATCTCGCGCAGCCCGTCGAGCAGCTGGGCGCCGACCTTGGCCGCGTTGTCCATGAGCCCGTTCTCGAGCAGGTCGAGGGTGGCGAGACCAGCGGCGCACGCCACCGGATTGCCTCCGAAGGTGCTGCCATGCGAGCCCGGCGGCCAGCTCATCTGCTCCGCGCGGGCGATGAAGGCGCCCAGGGGAAGCCCGGAGGCGATGCCCTTGGCCAGGCAGACGATGTCGGGCTCGACGCCCCAGTGCTCGACCGCGAGCAGGTGGCCGGTGCGGCCCATCCCCGACTGCACCTCGTCGGCGACCAGCAGGATCCCGTGCTTGAGGGTCAGCTCGCGCAGGCGCGGCAGGAAGTCGTCCGGCGGAACCAGGTATCCGCCCTCGCCCTGGATCGGCTCGACGAAGACCGCGGCCACGCTCTCCGGAGGCGCGACGGTGGTAAACAGCTCCTCGATGCGCTCGATCGCTTGGTCGGTGGAGATGTTGCGAGATTGGGTCGGAAAGGGGGCGTGGAAGACGGACGACAGGAGCGGGGCGAACCGGCGCCGCTGACTCGCTTTCGACGCCGTGAGCGAAAGCGCGCCGAAGGTGCGGCCGTGGAACGCGCCGATGAAGGCGATGTAGCTCGGCCTGCCGGTCGTGTAGCGCGCCAGCTTCATCGCACCCTCGATGGCCTCGGCGCCCGAGTTGGTGAAGAAGACGCGCGCGGGGGTGCCGGGCAGGATCCTGTCCTCCAGGCGCTCCGCCAGCTCGATCTCGGGGCCGTAGTAGAAGTCGGTGCCGGACATATGGATGAAGCGGTCGGCCTGGTCCTTGATCGCTTCCACGACCTTGGGGTGCGAGTGCCCAGTGGTCACGACCGCGATGCCCGCGGTGAAGTCGAGGAAGCGGTTGCCGTCGACGTCGGTGACCCAGCATCCCTGCCCGTGGTCCATCACGAACGGATAGGAGCGCGTGAAGCTCGGGGACATCGCCTTGGCGTCGCGGC
>VBEK01000166.1 GCA_005889135.1 Chloroflexota bacterium | reverse complement strand
CGGCGTGGATGCTCATAGGCTTCGTCGCTCTCTTTGTCCTGGGACGCCTCGACTACCGGCGCATTCGCCCGCTCGCCCCGGCGGGCGCCGTCGGCGCGGCGCTGCTGATGCTGCTCGTCCTGGTGCCGCACCTCGGGGTGAGCGTCAATGGCGCGCGGCGCTGGTTCGACGCCGGCCCCCTCGGCACCTTCCAGCCGTCAGAGCTGGGCAAGCTGGCCTTTGCCATCTTCATCGCCCACTGGGTCGACCGCAACTCGCAGCGGATGGGCGACTTCCAGCGCGTCTTCATCCCGTTCGTCGCCATGCTGGCCGGCGTTCTCGTGCTGCTCATGCTGGAGCGCGACCTCGGCACCTCGATCGTGACCGTCGGCATCTTCGTCTCCGCCTACTGGGCGGCGGGCGGAAGGCTGCGCCACATCGTCCTGCTCGTCGCCGGCCTGAGCCTGGCCTTCATCGCGGTGACACTCCTCGAGCCGTATCGAATGGGGCGCCTCACCTCGTTCAGGAACCCGTGGGCGGATCCACTCGGCGCAGGCTTCCAGGCGACCCAGTCGCTGTACGGCCTGGCGTCAGGCGGCTTCTTCGGCGTCGGCATCGGGCACTCGATCGAGAAGTACGGCTGGCTTCCCGAGGCGCACACCGACTTCATCTTCGCCATCCTGGGCGAGGAGACCGGGCTCGTCGGCACCACGCTGGTCATGCTGGGCTTCCTGGTCTTCGGCCTCCGCGGCTACCGGGCGACGCTTCGCGCGCCGGACCGCTTCGGGATGGCGCTCGCGGCCTCGATCACGACCTGGGTGACGTTCGAGGCCCTGCTGAACATGGCCACGGTCACGAACACGCTGCCGATCACGGGCGTGCCGCTCCCGTTCTTCAGCTACGGCGGGACGGCGCTGGCCACGACCCTGGCGGCCGTCGGCATCCTGCTGAGCATCGCCCGCCACGGCTCGGGCTCGGCGTTGCGGAACAATCGGCGTAGCGATGAGACTTTTGATCGCTGGCGGAGGGACCGGAGGGCACCTGTATCCGGCGCTCGCGGTCGCGCGGGCGTTTCGCGTTGAGGAGCCTGGCGGAGCCGTCCTCCTTTTCGGCCGGGCGGGCGGCCCGGAGGAGAAGCTGGTGCCGGCGGCCGGCTTCGACCTGGAGACGGTCAGCATCCGCGGTCTCGACCGCGACGCGCCCTGGAAGAACGTCGCTCTGCCGTACCTCATCCCCAGGGCGTTGCGCGCTGCGCTGCGCATCGTCGACCGCTTCCGGCCAGACGTCGTCCTGGGCATGGGCGGCTACGTGATGGCCCCCGCGGTCGCTGCCGCGCGCTTTCGGCGCCTTCCTTACGTGCTGCACGAGAAGGACGTGCGCCCCGGGCTGGCGACGCGCTACTTCGCCGCCAGCGCGGCGGCTGTATGCACCACGCTTCCTGGGACCGAGAAGCGCCTACGCAATGATCACATCGTGCTGACCGGCGTCCCTCTGCGCGAGGGATTCGACCATCGGATGCCGCATGCGCCACCGCGCCGGCTGCTTGTGACCGGGGGCAGCCAGGGCGCAAAGCGTCTGAACGAGGCGGTGTGGTCGGCGCTGGGGTCCCTCACGGAGCGATTCGAAGAGGTCATCCACGTCGCCGGACGGCAGGGCGCCGAGGGCGTCGCGGCCAATCGCCGCGAGCGCTATACCGGCATGACCTTCACCGACGACATGGCGGCGCTGATGTCGCGTGCCGACCTGGTGGTCAGCCGCGCGGGTGTGAGCACCATCGCCGAGGCCACGGCGGTGGGGCTGCCGATGGTGCTCGTCCCCGGCACGTTTGGTGGAGGCCATCAAGAGGAGAACGCGGCCGCCATGGTCAAAGCCGGCGCCGCGTCGCGCATCGGCGACGAACAGCTCACGGGGGAGACGCTGCTGAGGACCGTCGAAGGCCTGGAGCCAGAGCGCCTGCGCGCGATGGCCAGGGCCTCGGCCGCCGCAGGCAGGCGCGACGCCGCGCGGCGCGTTCTCGCTGTGCTGCACGAGGTCTTGAACAAGTGAGAGTCCATCTGATGGGCGCAGGAGGGGCGGGAGTGTCCGCCCTGGCGCGCGTCTTCCTCGCCCGCGGCGACGAGGTGAGCGGCTGCGACCTCAAGGAGTCCGACACCACCGCCGAGCTCGAGGAGGCAGGCGTCGAGATCCTGATGGGCCACGACCCGGAGCATGTGCTCGGCAAGGACCTGCTCGTCTACAGCGGCGCGATCAAGCGGTCGCCCGAGCTGGACGCCGCGCGCGCGATGGCGGTCAAGGTGGTGAGCCGGGCGGAGATGCTGGCGCAGCTCATCAACGAGACCGACTCGATCGCGGTCGCCGGCACGGCGGGAAAGACGACCGTGACCCACATGCTCGGCCACATCCTGGTCACTGCCGGCTACGACCCGACGGTGCTGGTCGGCGACGGGGCCAGCGCCCGCGCCGGCCGCTCGGAGTGGCTCGTGGCCGAGACCGACGAGTCGGACGGCACGCTGACGCTGCATCACCCGCAGCGCGCGATCGTCACCAACATCGAGCTCGACCACCCCGACCACTTCCGCAACGTCGACGCAGTGCGCGACCTGTTCCAGTGGTTCATCGAGGGCCTTCCCGAGAGCGGACTGGCCGTGCTCTGCGCCGACGACGAGCTCGCGCGCGAGCTGCGCCCCAAGGCGCGCAAGGTCACGTACGGCTTCCGCCACGGCGCAACGTATCGCTGCGAGCCCGTGCGGCCGTTCCCCATCTACCGCGGCGCCGACCTGCTTGGACACGTGAACCTCCGCCAGCCTGGGCGCCACAACATCCAGAACGCGACCGGCGCGGCCGCGATGGCGCTGGAGATGGGCATCGGATTCGGGGACGTGGCCGCCGCGCTGCACACGTTCCCAGGCGCGCACCGGCGGATGGAGTTCCTCGGCGTCTTCCAGGGAGCGGCGGTCTACGACGACTACGCCCACCACCCGACCAAGGTCCGAGCGACGATCGAGGCCGCGCGCGAGCTGCGACATCGACGCCTGGTGGTCGTGTTCCAGCCGCACCGCTACTCGCGGCTCAGCGCGCTGATGCACGACTTCGCGCGCGCGTTCGAAGGCGCCGACCGCGTCTTCGTGCTCGACGTCTACAGCGCTGGCGAGGACAACGTCTCGGGCGTTCGCGCGGAGGACCTCGCGCACCAGGTCCCGCAGGCGATCTACGTCGGCTCCTTCGAGAGGGCGAAGGAGGCGCTGTCAGAACTCATCGGCCCCGACGACCTCGTCCTCCTGATGGGCGCCGGCGACATCAAGAAGCTGGGCGATGAGCTGGCCCACAAGGTCTAGGAGAGCGGTGGGATCAGGATCCCCCGGCTGGTTGCAATATTGAGCTGGAAAACGAAAAGCAACCTCGCGTGGCTCGGCGCGCTGCCGGGGGTCAAAGAGGACGAGCCGCTCGCCTCGCGCACGTCGTTCGGGATCGGAGGCCCGGCCGAGTTCTTCCTCGAGCTCGCCCGACCTGAGGCCATCGAGAAAGCGCTCGACGGCTGCCGCCAGCGCGGCATTCCTTATCTATTGCTGGGCGCCGGGACCAACCTGCTGGTCGCCGACAAAGGCGTGGAGGGACTTGTCGTGCGCGTGGTCAACCGGGAGCACGAGATCGACGGCACGCGCGTGCGCGCCGGGGCAGGGCTGAAGATGATGCGCCTGGCACGGATCGTCGCCGACGCCAACCTCCGCGGCTTCGAGTTCGCGATCGGCGTCCCGGGCACCGTGGGAGGGGCCGTGTACCAGGATGCCGGCTGCTGGGGCAAGGAGATGCGCGAGGTCCTGGTCGAGGCCGAGGGCTTCGTGCCCGGGAAGGGCCGGCAGAGATGGACGGCTCCCGCGCTCGAGCTCGGCTATCGCACCTCCGCGCTCCGCGACGGGGATCTGAAGGGCGCGCTCGTCGTCTCGGCCACGGTGCATCTGCAGCGCGGCGACGGGGAGGAGGCGAGGCAGCTGATGGCCAGGCTCACGCGCGAGCGCAGCGAGACGCAGCCGATCAAGACCAAGAACTGCGGCAGCGTCTTCAAGAACCCGCCGGGCGACTCCGCCGGCAGGCTCGTCCAGGCCGGCGGCTTGAAGGGCGCGCGCAAAGGCAACGCAGCCGTGTCCACTCTGCACGGCAACTTCATCGTCAACGAGGGCGGCGCGACGGCGGCCGACGTGCGCAGGCTGATCGAGCATGTCATGGCCGAGGTCAAGCGACGGTTCGGCGTCCAGCTCGAGCCTGAGGTCGAGATGGTGGGCCGCTGGAGATGAGGCTCGCAGTCCTGAGGGGAGGGAAGTCGGCCGAGCGAGAGGTGTCGATGCGCTCAGGGGAGCAGGTCGCCAAGGCGCTGCGCGGGCGCGGGCACGACGTGACCTCCGTCGACCTAGACGCGAGCACCTGGGACGTGCTGCGCGATGGCGGCTTCGATTGTGTCTTCAATGCGCTTCACGGCCGGCTCGGAGAGGACGGGACGGTGCAGGGGATGCTCGAGCTCCTTGGCCTGCCCTACACCGGCTCGGGCGTGCTCGCGTCGGCCCTCTGCATGGACAAGGCGCGCGCGGGCCGGATCCTGGCGGCGATCGGGCTGCACGTCCCCGACTTCGAGGAGCTGGAGATCAAGCAGGGCGTGGCTGCCGATGTGGTGGAGCGGCTCGTCTCCAGGTTCGGGTTGCCAGTGGTCATCAAGCCTGTGCGCGAAGGCTCGACCATCGGCCTGACGATCGCAAAGGACGAAGAT
>VBEK01000106.1 GCA_005889135.1 Chloroflexota bacterium | reverse complement strand
CAACGTAGTGCTGGCTGGCAAACCCCTTCTCGATCAGCATTTCAGCGATGTGACCCAGACAGAAGCGGCCGACGGAGCGCAGGCGGAGCAACTCATCCTGACGCTTCGAAAGCAGCTGGCCAATCGTGGAAATGTCACACGCCTTGAGAGCGTTGGCGAGGCGCACCTGAAGACCGAGGTCCTCGATCGGAGTCGCCTCGAGTGCGATGGCCCGTAGAGCGGAACCGATGAAATGGTCGGGGAGACGCCCGACCGCCAGGGCTACCGTTGCCACGCCGACGGTTTTGAGAAACGTACGACGGCTCAACATCGATCTGAGTTCAAGAGCTGTAGAGTGGCCGAGATGACTCAGGTCGAGGGAAAAAGTGTAGTGATCGACCGCTCAGCCGAGGATGTCTGGAGCTTCATGATCGACATTGCGAACATGCCCAAGTGGGAGGACAGCCACGCTGAATGGAAACAGACTTCGGCGGGCCCGATCGACCTGGGTACCACTTTTCAGAGTTCAGTCCGCTTCCTCGGCTTGGAGGTCAAGACCGACCTCTGGATCACGGAATTCGAACCAAATAGGAAGTTCGCTGTTGAGGCCATGAATGGGGTCGGGAAAGGCACGAAAATTAGTTACCTGCTGGCACCGGTCAAGGGTAACAAGACGAAGTTGAGTCGCGTTACCGAAGTACACCTTCATGGCTTGGCCAAGCTACTTCAACCAATTCAAGCTCCCCTAACACGATGGACTGGTGGAATGGAGGCTAATAATGTGAAGCGCATTGTGGAGAGCGAACACTAGCGCCGCTGCAGGTCCTTAACCAGACCGCTGCCGTCAAGCCCTGTCAGTCGTCGAGCGTCTACCAAACGTATGGGATCAGACGAAAACGGACTTTCGCCGAGTAATCAGGATATCCGGCTAATTCGTTTTGCAGCATCCGATCCTCGATTGCCGTTCGACGGGCAACAACAGCCACCATGATCACCGCCGGGATGATCGAGAGCAGCGAATTGAGAGCCATCCCGCTGGCGACCAATGCCAGCACGAAGCCCGCATAACCTGGATGCCGCACGATTGCGTATGGCCCACTGGTGATCACCTGTTGCCCGCGATCCGACTGGATACGTACCGCGGTAGAAAAGAATGGATTGACCAGCATCGGCCAGATACTAAACCCCACACCGATAGCCACCATCGCTAATCCGGCAACCACCGCGACCAGCGGGATATGGTCCGACCAATGAAAGCGCTGATCGAGCCCGGCGACGCTCCAGTGCAGCAAGAACAGCACCAAAGCGCCCACGAAAATAATCAACAATTTGCCGTCGCGTCCGCCACTCGCCGGCTTGAGTCGTTCCTTCAACAAGTCGGGGCTTTTGCGGTACATCACCAGATCCCTGAAGAGACTCAGGGCCAGCAGAATCCCCACATACACCCACACGTTCCACAAGTCCCAGCGCCCGGCCAGGCCGAAGATCAACCCGGCGGCGACTGCTGCAAAGATCACAGATTGAAGCCCCGTCAGGAGTAGATACATTCCCCAGTTCTTCCTTGGAGTTGTAGAGTGGCCGACATGACAAGGGTCGAAGGAAAAGGTGTTGTGATTGACCGCTCAGTCGACGATGTCTGGAGGTTTATGACCGACACTGCGAACATGCCGCAGTGGGAGGAGAACCGGGCGGACTGGAAACAGACCTCGGAGGGGCCGATCGACTCGGGAACAACCTTTCAGATCATATCCCGACCGTCCATCGGCCGACCCTTCGGCTGGGAGATGAAGACCAACCTCCGAATCACGGAATTCGAGCCCAATCGGAAGTTCGCTACCGAGGCCACCAGTGGGTTTTTGGAAGGCACGAAAATCAGCTACTTGATGGAACCGGTGGAGGGTGACAAGACGAGACTGAGTCGGGTGACCGAATTCAGGTTTCATGGCCTGGCTAGGCTGATGCGACCATTTCAGGCTCCGCTGGCAAGGCGAGACGGTGGAGTTGAGATTAGTGGCGTGAAACGAATCTTGGAGAGCCAACCCGGTCGCGATGCGTCCTAATCAGGTCTAGGACGCCTCTCCCGAGTTCAATCTCGGAGTTCAAACGTGGTGTGCCCAGTGAACCACCCTCCCGCTATCTACTGCACCGCATCCCCATGCTCGACAGTCGTTGCGCCGTGCCTACGTCAGACGCTCCACCCATAGCGCCCGCGAGGCGGGTGGGTCGAACGGAGCGCCAAAGAGCCAGGTGGTTTTGGCGATCTTGCCCGATCGGACCTCAATAATGCTCATGACGTGCCAGGTCACGCCGTCTGGGTACTTGGCCTTCCCGAAGAACGTGTAGACGTCACCCGTCCCCTCGATTCGCAAGAGTGTGAAACTTGGTCCTAGAACCCACCTGTCCTCGCTGCCGACCACTCCGATTTGCGCACCTTCCGGTAGACCCCCTGGGTAGTTTTCGGCAGCTGCCCGGTAGTTGGCCCATCCTCGTATGCGCTCACCCGACTGAGGGAATTCTTGGATCATGTCGGGTGCGCACACCTCGGCCTGGAGATCGAGGTTGCGGTCAACGAGTCCCTTGATATACCGGTCTACAACTTGGCGGCTTCCCTCTGGACTCATCGCGCTATCTCCTCAAAGCGGCCCGCAAGCGGAGTCTGCAACGTAACAGGTGTGGTCGGCGCTGGTTTCAAGTGCTGGCCTAAGGCGCGCAGCGGCACGAATTGGAGCTGGACGCAATGGGCCCAATTAAGAGAGCCGGCGACGCAGTCACGCTTGAGCTGAGTGGAGCCCTGCAGCCATTGTCACGTCGGCCACCAGCAGAACTGCCGCAACCTCGTCTGGCGATTCTGTGGCGGCGAGCGAGGCACTCGGACCGAGCCGGAACACTACTCGGCACACCGAACGAGGCAAGCACCGCGCTCCGCCAACGCATATCGACGGCGCCGCCTCCAGAGCCCTCAGAAGTCTGTCCTGTGAGTCCTCAGGAGGTCGAGAACCCCGTCTGCGAGGTCGCGTCGGGAGTTCAAATATTGTCCCGTCCCCCCGACCAGTCTGTTGGGATTCGGTGCGGGTCCTTCAAACCTGGAAGCCAGGCTGGCCAATGGGCTCAACCATCGGGAACTCATGACGCTCGCCAATAGGTTTATTGGCCCCGATTGCGTGGCTCGACGCCAATGACAGGGAGTTCGCTCGTGTAGATGTCGTAATGATCGTGCGCCGGGCTCCGGTTGCTCAGCACGAACTACATCGAGAGCATTCGGCTCCTAGAGATCCCTTCCTCGGTAAATGCCTTTGGAATCCAAGGACGATCGTGCAATCGCCGCCTGAGGCCCCATTACCCGAATCGCGGACCCGCGGTTGCCAGGATCTTACCCTACACGCTCAGATGCGAAGGAAGCGTCGGCTTCGGACCGCGGCCTGGGCGTTGGTGGCCGCGGTCTTGGTATCCGCTAGCGGGCTCTTGGCTATCGGGTGGTATTTCACCGACCAGCTGCTGACGCCAAACCACGCAGCACCGACCTACAACCTCCTCGTCCACAACGTGACACCGGCCTCGATCGAACTGGATCGTACGAGCGACACCATTAGGCGCGGGATCTGGGGCCTCGAGTGGGCGGGAGGTCACGCAATCGTGGGCGAGGTCACGGCCACCTCCGAAACCACAGTGACCCGCGTCCTGCGGCGGACCACCGCGCCAATGCGCCCGGGCCTTCGGGTCGTGGTCTCATCCCAGGTTTACTGGTCGGATCCCGAGCAGTCTTTCGGAATCATGTCGAGAGCGATCAAGATCCCCAGCGACACCGGTCTCCTACCGGCGTGGTACGTGCCTGGCCCAAGTCGCGCGTTCGCAATCGTCGTCCACGGCTACAACGCTTCTATGACCGACGGAGAGCGGCTGGTGCCCGCTCTGGCGGGGCTTGGACTGCCTGTTGTTCTCATCGACTACCGCAATGACGTCGATGCGCCCGCTAGCGCTGATCGCCTCTGGCATCTGGGCGACACAGAGTGGCGCGATCTGGAATCGGCCACCCGCTGGGTCTTGTCTCAAGGGGCCGAGCAGATCGTTCTGGTCGGGATCTCCATGGGTGGCGCACTTGTCGAGATGTTCATTCAGCGCTCGAGCCTAGCTAAAAGAGTTGTCGCGGTGGTGCTCGACTCGCCGGTGCTGGACTGGGACGCGGTGCTTCGCTTTCAAGCCGCACGGCGCCATCTGCCAGGCATCGTTGTCGCATCGACCGAAACTGTGATCCGGCTCCGGATCGGCTTCGATGTCAGCACGTACAACCTGGTTCGGGACGCTGCAGCGATGGATCTACCGACGCTCCTCTATCAGGACGGCCAGGACGCATTGGTGCCACCCGGAGTCGCGGCTGAACTTGCGACCGCTCGGCCCGACCTGGTCGAATATCACTTCTTCAGCGACGCCGGCCACGCCGAGGAATGGAACGTCGATCCCTCGCTGTATGATGAGACGCTGCATTCGTTCCTCGTCGCCAAGGTGAGCGGCTCCAGTGCGCTTGGATCCCGCCTACTGGCCAGCTGCGCGCTGGTTCTAACGAATTCCTAAGCAAGAAAGATCATCCGAGCCGATTCGCAGCTGGAGACCAACCCCGGAACATCAATGCCCACCTATGCGAGGGAATCTCGGAAGTTGTCCGAGGCTTCCTGACATCCTAGACCGGCGTGGGAGAGTGAGCCGTCGGCCGCAGCAGCATTCATTACCACGATTGCCACTCTGATTACCTAGTGTGCCGGACGACATAGTTCGCCGACTGCACGATCTCGGGATTAGCAAGGCGACGCCGTTCGATGGCGGGGAACCGATCCGCTTCTTCTTTGAGCAGTACGAGAAGGCGACTAGCCGGAATGTCGCCGAGTCGTTGCGCGCGCTTGTTGGCAGCATCCCTGTGAGCCCGGACGACCCTGTGGTTGCCCGCCTTTCAGGCAGCGAACTCGAACCACGGCTGCCAATCATCGATATCCGGCGAGCAGACGAATCAATGACGTTTGTCGCCAAAGAGTGGCAACCTGGGGAGGCTGTCGCAGATCTGGCGGTCAAGGCCCGTGAGGTTCGCGCGGCGATTGAAGAGGCGGTCCACCGTGGACAACGTCTCATCCTCGACATTCCAGGTCAGCCACAACGCGCCGTGCTGCATGTAGCCGGCCGAACCATGGGTCGGAACTGGCTAGTGGTAGAGGCCTGAACTTTCGCTGATTTCCTGAACCTTACCTTTAGCGATGGCACTGACCACCGCGGAGGTCACAGCCGTGTCACGCAATTCCGGAACCAGGAGGATACGAGAGGACACGCAAGGTCACGACCAAGGCGCCAATCACGTACACGAGGACACTGGAGGACCCGCGGGGATACTGAAGGACACGTCACCGCGCCGGATCGGGACCGTGAGGCCCCGGGTTCAAATCCCGGGCCCCCGACCAACTTGCCCGTACTTGAACTGGCGCCGCTAAACGCGCTCGGGTCTACGACAATTCGGACGTGGGCATGTTTGACGAATATCAGCCCGTGGGTCAGTTC
>VBEK01000009.1 GCA_005889135.1 Chloroflexota bacterium | reverse complement strand
CCGCCTTGACTGCCGCCACCAGCTTGGTCAGCGAGTCCTTGGCGTCGCCGAAGAACATGACCGTCTTCGGGCCGAACATGAGGTCGTTGTCGATGCCGGCGAAGCCCGGGCGCATCGACCGCTTCATGAAGATGATGTTCTTCGCCTGGTCCGCGTTCAGGATCGGCATGCCGTAGATCGGGCTGCCGGGCGTGCTCCGGGCCGCCGGGTTGACGACATCGTTGGCGCCCACGATCAAGGCCACGTCCGCGTTCTTGAAGTCGTCGTTGACCTGGTCCATCTCCTTCAGCTGCTCGTAGGGCACATTGGCCTCGGCGAGCAGCACGTTCATGTGCCCGGGCATGCGGCCGGCGACTGGATGGATGGCGTACTCGACGTCCACCCCGCGCCGCTCGAGCACGTCGGCCAGCTCGCGCGCTGCGTGCTGCGCCTGCGCGACCGCCAGGCCGTAGCCGGGGACGATGATCACGCGCTGCGAGTAGGCGAGCAGGGTGCCGAGGTCCTCGGCCGAGGCCGAGCGCACGCTGCGGCTCTGCGCTCCGCCGCCGGCGGCGGTGGCGCCGGCGTGGATCTGCCCAAACGCCCCGAACAGGATGTTGCCCAGCGAGCGTCCCATGGCGTCGCTCATCAATTTGGTCAGCAGCGAGCCCGACGCGCCGACAAGGGTGCCCGCGACGATGAGGGCGAAGTTGTCGAGGGTGAACCCGCTGGCGGCGACGGCAAGGCCGGTACAGGCGTTGAGCAGCGAGATGACCACCGGCATGTCGGCGCCGCCGATGGGGAGCACGAAAGCGACGCCAAGGATCAGCGCCAGGACCATCAGGGAAATGAAAGAGAAAGGAATGGAGGCGATTGCGAGCACGGCGATGGCGAAGCCGACGATCGCGGCCGCGAGGAGCAGGTTCACGATCTGCTGCCCTCGGTAGGTGATCGGCGTTCCGGTCATCAGCTCCTGCAGCTTCGCGAACGCGACCATGCTGCCCGCGAAGGAGACCGAGCCGATGACGATGCTGAACACGCTCGGAAACGCCAGCGATAACGCGGGGTGGTCGCCCAGCTTCAGCAGCTCGGCCACCGCCACCAGCGCGGCCGCGCCGCCGCCGACGCCGTTGAACAGGGCCACCATCTGCGGGATCGCCGTCATACGCACGAGCCTTGCGCCGACGACCCCGACGACGGTGCCGATGGCGACGCCGATGGCGATGATCGTGATCCCGGTGCGCGTGAAGTGGAGCAGCGGGAGCGTGGCTGCCAGCGCCACCACCATCCCCAGGGCGGCGGTGAAGTTGCCGTTGCGCGCGCCCTTCGGCGAGCTGAGCTGCTTCAAGCCCAGGATGAACAGCACCGCCGCGAGCAGATAGGCGAGCGTGATCGCGATCGTCACTTCTTCGGCTCACTCGCGACTTTGTTGTTTGGTGCACCCGGCGCGCGAGCTCCGGCGGTCTGGCGTCCTTTGAACATCTCGAGCATGCGGTCGGTGACGACGAAGCCGCCGACGACGTTGGTCGTCGCCAGCGTCACGGCCACGAGCCCGAGGACGGTAGTCACGGGCGAGTTCGCGCCGGCCGCGATGAGAATCGCCCCGACCAGGATGATGCCGTGGATCGCGTTCGTCCCCGACATCAGCGGCGTGTGCAGGATCGTCGGCACCTTGGAGATCACCTCAAAGCCGACGAACACCGCGAGGACGAAGAACGTCAGCTGGTTGAGCAGCCCTCCAGTCACGCGGCGGAGACCATTTGCCTGGCCCGCTCGTTGACGATGTCGCCGCCGTGCGTGACGCACGCGCCCTTGGTGATCTCGTCGGTGAAGTCCAGTGAGACGGCGCCGTTCTTGACCAGGTGCAGCAGCAGGTTGGCCACGTTGCGCGCGAACAGCTGGCTCGTCGTCAGCGGCATGGTCGAAGGCACGTTGCGTGTGCCGATGATGGTCACGCCGTCGACGTCGACCTCCCTGCCCGGCTGCGTCAGCTCCACGTTGCCGCCGGTCTCGGCGGCGAGGTCGACGATCACCGAGCCGGGCCGCATGCCCCTGACCATGTCGCCGGTCACGAGCAGCGGCGCACGCCGTCCCGGTACGGCGGCGGTGGTGATGACCACGTCCGACTTCGCGATGTGCTCGCCGATCAGCTCGCGCTGCTTGCGCAGGAACTCCTCCGACTGCTCTTTGGCGTAACCGCCCTCTCCCTCCTGGGTCTCCAGCGGCAACTCGATGAATGTCGCACCCAGCGACTGCACCTCTTCCTTGACCGCCGGCCGGACGTCGTAGGCCGAGACGACCGCGCCGAGCCGGCGCGCCGTGGCGATGGCCTGCAGGCCGGCGACCCCGGCGCCCATCACCAGCAGGCGGGTCGGGGCGACCGTGCCTGCCGCGGTCATCATCATCGGGAACAGCTTGCCGAGCCGATCCGCCGCCATCAGCACCGCCTTGTAGCCAGCGGCCGACGCCTGCGAGGACAGCGCGTCCATCGACTGCGCGCGCGAGATGCGCGGCAGCAGCTCGAGGCTGAAGGCGGTGATGCCGTGGCTTGCCAGCGAGCGGACGATGTCGCCCTGCGTCGCCGGCTGCAGGAAGCTGATCAGCACCGCGCCTTTCTTGAGCAGCGAGATCTCGCTCTCGCGCGGCGCCTGCACCTTGAGCACCGCGTCCGCGTCGCGCAGCAGCATCCCGGCGCGGCCGGCGACGCTTGCTCCGGCCTGCTGGTAGAGGTCGTCGCCGAGGTTGGCCGCGGCGCCGGCGCCCGACTCGACGCCGACCTCGAGGCCGGCGGCGACCAGCATCTTCGCAGTGTCCGGGACGAGCGCGACCCGACGCTCTCCCTGCTCGATCTCCCTGGGCACCGCCACCTTCACGACTCGACGACTCCGAGTCTCCCGTCGCCGAGATTGCGCGCATCTTCGCGCCCCGTGCGCCCGGGCGCCATCCCACCCCACGAAGTCTTCGATTTCGCGGGGCCGGGTGGCGCTGAAGCCGGCGTCGAGGGGCCCCGCGATGCGTCGTCGCGCATCACAAATGCGCTCCTAGCCCCGCCATCCTCTCCTTGGCTCCGGCCGCCCATGTCGCGAAATATGCTGCGCAACTCGACGCCGGAAGACTCTAAGGAATCGAGGGTGCATCCTGCACACGCGTAAAATCCGTAGTCCGCCGGGAGAAATCCAATTGACCGAACCCATCGTCAACGACCTCACAATCCAGGCGGCCACCGTCAACGGCTCAGGCAGCCAGACCGCGAACCTGGTCTTGACCAGGGCGATCTTCCACATGGGCATCCCGGTCGCGCCCAAGAACGTATTTCCCTCCAACATCGAGGGCCTGCCGACCTGGTACCAGCTGCGCATCACGCCCGAGGGGCACATGGCGCGCTCCGACAAGGTCGACATCCTGGTCGCGTTCAACGTCGCCACCTGGCGCGAGGACCTGAAGACCGTCCGGCCAGGCGGCGTCGTCATCCATGAGGAGGCGTTCTCGACCGCCGACACGCGCACGGACGTGACCTACTACGCGGTCCCTTTCGCCAAGCTGGCGAAGGCGAAGATCCAGAGCGACACCCTGCGCAAGCAGCTGGCGAACATGATCTACGTCGGTGTCGTGGCGGGCGTTCTCGGCATCCCCTGGGAGGCGCTCGAGCACGGGGTGCGCCGGCAGTTCCTGTCCAAGCCCAAGGCCGTGCAGGTGAACCTCGACGCGATCAAGGTCGGCTTCGACTACTGGCAGGACAACTTCTCCAAGCAGGATCCTTACCGGCTCGAGCCGATGACCGGCGTGGTCGAGGGCAAGGTTCTGGTCGAGGGCAACCAGGCGGCCGCGATCGGAGCCCTGATGGGCGGCGTCACCGTCGTCGCCTGGTACCCGATCACGCCGTCGTCGTCGCTATGCGAGTACCTGATCGCGTACGCCGACCGGTTCCGCGCCAACGGCGACAGCGAGAAGCGCATCTCGGTCGTCCAGGCCGAGGACGAGCTGGCCGCGGTCGGGATGGCGATCGGCGCCGGCTGGGCGGGCGCGAGGGCGATGACCTCGACGTCCGGGCCGGGAATCTCGCTGATGGCCGAGTTCTCCGGTCTCGCCTACTACGCCGAGGTCCCGGTCGTGATCTTCGACATCCAGCGCATCGGACCGTCGACGGGCCTGCCCACACGCACCTCGCAGGCCGACATCGGCTTCGTGTACACGCTCTCCCACGGCGACACCAAGCACCTCGTGCTGCTGCCGGGCACGGTCGAGGAGTGCTACGAGTTCGCGCGCGACGCGTTCGACCATGCAGACCGCTTCCAGACGCCGGTCTTCGTCCTGTCCGACCTCGATCTCGGCATGAACCTCTGGATGACACCCGAGTTCAAGTACCCGGAGAAGCCGTTCGACAGGGGCAAGGTGCTGAGCAAGGACGACCTGGAGAAGCTCGCCGGCGAGTGGGCGCGCTACCGCGACATCGACGGAGACGGGGTCACGTACCGCACCCTGCCCGGCACCGACCACGTGGCCGCGGGCTACTTCACCCGCGGCTCGGGGCACGATGAGAACGCGCGGTACACCGAGGGCGCCGACGCCTATGCGCGGAACATGGACCGCCTCGCGCGCAAGCTCGAGACCGCGCGTCACGCGCTGCCCGCGCCGGTAGCCGACGAGTCGGGCCAGAAGGTCGGGTTGATCGCCTTCGGCTCGACGCACGCTGCCGTGGTCGAGGCTCGCGAGACGGTCAAGGTCGACTATCTGCGCGTCCGCGCGCTGCCGCTGAGCGACGAGGTGGCGCGGTTTGTCTCCCGGCACGAGCGCGTGTACGTGGTGGAGCAGAACCGCGACGGCCAGCTCTACGACCTCGTCCGCCTGGCCCTGCCTCCGCAGCTGGTCGACCGCGTGCGCTCGGTCCGGCACTACAACGGCCAGCCGATCCCCGCGGCCGCGATCATCGAGCCGTTGAGCCAGCAGGAGATGGTGCCCGCATGAGCGCGACGGTCAACCACGTCGGCTTACCCCGCGACGCGTACAAGGGCGCCGCGACCACGCTGTGCGCCGGCTGCGGCCACAACTCGATCACCAACCACATGATCAAAGCCCTTTACGAGCTCGGCGTCGAGCCGCACATGCTGGCCAAGATGTCGGGCATCGGCTGCTCGTCGAAGACGCCCGCCTACTTCGTCGAGAGCGCGCACGGGTTCAACGGCGTCCACGGCCGCATGCCGGCGCTGACAACCGGAGCGCACCTGGCGAACCGGCAGCTGATCATGCTCGGCGTCTCCGGCGACGGCGACACGGCGTCGATCGGGCTGGGCCAGTTCATGCACCTGATCCGGCGCAACGTCGACTGCACGTACATCATCGAAGACAACGGCACCTACGGCCTGACCAAGGGCCAGTTCTCGGCTACGGCCGACCTTGGCTCCGTGCAGAAGAAGGGCGCCGTCAACACCTTCCAGCCCATCGACCCCTGCGCCGTGGCGCTGGCGCTGGGCTGCTCGTTTGTCGCGCGCTCGTTCAGCGGCGACGGCAAGCAGGTCGTGCCCCTGATCAAGGCCGCGATCGCCCACCGCGGGACGGCGATCCTCGACATCATCTCGCCCTGCGTCACCTTCAACGACCACGACGGCTCGACCAAGAGCTACAGCTGGGTCAAGGACCACGAAGAATCCATCGCCGACGTCTCGTTCATCCCCTTCTTCGAAGAGGTGCACGTCGACTACGAGCCGGGAACCGTGCGCGACGTGCGCCTGCACGACGGCTCGCACATCGTGCTCAAGAAGCTGGGCGAGGACCACGACCCGACCGACCGCCGGGCCGCGATCCGCGTCATCGAGGAGGGACGGGCGGAGGGTCACCTCGTGACCGGGCTGCTCTACGTGGACACGGAGATGAACGACTTCGCGACGACTGAGCAGATCCCCGCCCGCCCGCTCAAGGACATGGGTGAAGAAGATCTGCGGCTGTCGCGCGAGGACTTCGCGCAGTTCATGTCCGAGTTTGCCTAAAGCCCTCGTCGCGACCCCTCGCCAGATCGCGAAGGGGACCCAGCTGATCGCCCAGAAGGATCCCGCCCTGGCCAGGCTCATCAAGCGCTCCGGGCCGATGGAGCTCGAAGCTCCGGACCGCGACGGTTTCGGCGCCCTGGTCCGCTCGATCATGTACCAGCAGCTGGCCGGCGCGGCGGCGACGGCGATCCTGGGCCGGTTCATGAAGCTGTTCGCGGACGGCCTCGACCCGACGGCCGTGCTCGCGCTGCCGGCGGGCGCGATGCGGGCCGCCGGCGTGAGCGGGCCGAAGGAGGCCGCCATCACCGACCTGGCGCGCAAGGTCGCGGACGGCACGGTGCCCCTCGGCGACGTCGATTCGCTCTCCGACGACGAGCTCAAGGCGCGGCTCGTCCAGGTCCGGGGCATCGGCCCGTGGACCGCGGAGATGTTCCTGATCTTCCAGCTTCGCCGCCTCGACGTGTGGCCGGTCGACGACTATGGCGTGCGCAAGGGCTGGACGCTGGCGCACCGCAAGCGGGACATCATCGCCCCCAAGGCCCTGCAGGCCGAGGGCGAGCGGTTCCGCCCCTATCGCACGATCGCCGCCTGGTACTGCTGGCGCGCCGTGGAGACGATCGTCCTCCCGACCTGACCAACCCGACATCGGTACGATCTCTGACGGGGTCTGGTGTTAGCGCTTCCTGAGTCTCCGGCCGGGTTCAAGGATGCGACCTGGCACGACGTCGCGCCGTACTACGACGAGCTGGCGACCCGGCGCGTCCAGGACGGCAACGTCGAGCAGTGGCTCCGCGACTGGTCCGAGTTCGAGTCGATGCTCGCCGAGGCCGCCGCCCTGGCCAACTTCGCCTACGTCTGCAACACGGCCGACGCCGAGCGCGAAGCGGCCCGCCTGCGGTTCGAGAGCGACATCGGCCCGAAGGCGGACGAGCAGCGGATCCGCCTGCAGCGCAAGGTCGTCGAGCTCGGCTACGTGACCCCTGACCTCGAGACCACGGTGCGGCGCTTCCGCAACCAGATGGAGCTCTTCAGCGAGGCCAACGTGCCCCTTTTCACCCAGCTCGCAAAGCTCTCCACCGACTGGTCGAAGGTGATCGGGGCGATGACCGTGGACTGGGAGGGTCAGGAGAAGACGCCGCAGCAGATGTGGCCCTATCTCGAGGTGAACGATCGGGCGGTCCGGGAGCGGGCGTTCCGCAACATGTTCAAGCCTTACATCGAGCAGCGCGACACCATCGCGGCGCTGTTCGACCAGATGTACGACCTCCGGCAGCAGGTGGCGAAGAACGCGGGCTTCCCCAACTTTCGCGACTACACGCACCGCGAGAAGAACCGCTTCGACTACACGCCCGACGACTGTCTCCGCTTTCACGCCGCGGTGGAGGAGGCGATCGTGCCCGTGATCCGGCGGCTGCTGGAGCGCAGGCGCAGCCACCTCGGAGTCGACCGCCTGCGGCCGTGGGACCTCTGGGTCGACCCCAAGGGACGCAAGCCCCTCAAGCCGTACGAGAACGTTGACGACTTCATCGGCCGGGCCGGGCACATCTACGAGAACGTCGACCCCGATTTCCGGGGCTACTTCGAGCGCATGGCCCAGGCCGGACTGCTCGACCTCGACAACCGCAAAGGCAAAGCCCCCGGCGGCTTCTGCGACTCGCTGCCTTACCAGAAGCTGCCGCTGATCTTTATGAACGCGGTCGCGATCGACGAGGACGTTCGTACTCTGCTGCACGAGTCGGGGCACTCGTTCCACGTCTTCGAGTCGGCGCCGCTGCCGTACCTCTTTCAGCGCCACCCCGGCGCGGAGATGGCAGAGGTGGCCTCGATGTCGATGGAGCTGCTGGCATCGCCGTACATCGACCAGGAGCATGGCGGCTACTACTCGGAGGCGGACGCCGAGCGCTCGCGGCGCGGGCTGCTGGAGCGGGCGGTGCACTTCTTCACGCACTGCGCGTCGGTCGACGCCTTTCAGCAGTGGATGTACACGACGCCCGAGGGGCGGGACGCGGACGCGCGCGACCAGAAGTGGCTCGAGCTCAGGCGGCGTTTCGAGGGCGACGAGGTCGACTGGAGCGGGCTGGACGCCGAGCGCATCGCGCGGTGGTACTACCAGCCGCACTTCTTCGACTACCCCTTCTACTACATCGAGTACGGCATCGCCCAGCTGGGGGCTCTGCAGGTCTGGCGCAACTGCCTGAACGACCGGCCCAGTGCCGTGCGCCGCTACCGCGAGGCGCTGGCCCTGGGCGGGACGCGGCCGCTGCCCGAGCTCTACGAGGCAGCCGGGGCGCGGCTGATCTTCGACAGCGAGGGGATGCGCGAGATCATCGGCCTGGTCGAGGAAGAGCTCGCGACGCTCGACCCGTAGGCGACTCTTTGCCTGCAATTTTTTGGGCGAGCGGACTGAGGACCTTGGAGGCCCACGCTCGAGGGCGATAGTCCGGACTATCGACTGCTGAGGTCGGGCGGTAGCTAGCTCGTCCGGTAGTTGCGCAGCGGCTTCCGCGGCCCAAACCGCGGCGCCGCGATCCCGGCCTCGACGATCAGCCTGATCACTCGCGCGCGGTGGCCGCGGTACGGCTCCAGCAGCTCCAGCATCCGCTCGTCGGTCGAACGCGGGGTGCCGTCGAACACGTAGCCGACCGAGTGCGGGAGGTGATAGTCGCCGACCGGCACCGCGTCGGCGTCGCCCAGCGCGACCATCGCCACCTTGGCCGCCGTCCACGGACCGACCCCTGGAAAGGCCTGGAGCCGGCGGTAGGCGCTCGGCAGGTCCATGGTCACCGTCTCCTCGAGCCGCTTCACGCTGCGCGCCGCCCGGATGATCACGTCGGCGCGCCGGCGTTCGACGCCAAAGCGGTGAAAGGCCCAGTAGGGCGTGCGGGCGAGGGAATGCGGGTCGGGCGGCAGCTTGAGCCGCCTCGGACCCGGCGCGGGCTCGCCCAGCGCGTTGACCAGGTGGCGGTAGGACTCGCGGGCCTCTTCTGACGTCACCTGCTGGCCGATGATCGTAGGCACCAGCGCCTCGAAGACCGCGTGCGTTCGCGGCATCCGCAATCCGCGCGACTCGCGGTGCAGTCGCGCCAGGAGCGGGTGGGTCGGGTTGAACCCGCTGTCGTCGTCCTCCTCGCCGCAGAGCGCGGGTGCGTGCGCCGCGGCCCATGCGGCGCCCGGTCCCCAGGCGCGCACGTCAACCGTCCCGTTGCGGCGCGCGATGTGCAGGGTCGCCGGGCCTTCGCGCGTGCGCGTCGCGAGCCAGACGGCGCCATCCTCGCGCCGTACCCACGGCCCGTAGCCGAGAAGGTTCAGGGTCCCGCGCAGGTCGAGCGGGCGGCGCGGCTCGAATCGCCCCTCGGCGTCCGCGTTCACCTCGAGATCGTACTTACTTGCTGAGGGGCACGCTCATGGTGAAGGTGCTGCCCGAGCCGGCGGTCGACGTGACCGTCAGGTCGCCGTCGTGCATGCGCGCGATCTCGCGCGAGAGCCACAGTCCCAGGCCCGTGCCCTGCACGTGCGAGTCGGTGGCGATGCGCCCGAACCGAGTGAACAGCCGCTTCTGGTCGTCGTCCGAGATGCCGACGCCCTCGTCGGCCACCGAGACCTGCGCCGAGTCGCCGTTGCGACGCACGGCGACATGGATCGCGGTCCCCGCAGGCGAATATTTGGCGGCGTTGCTCAGCAGGTTGCGGACCACGATCTGAAAACGGTCGGGGTCGACGTCGGCGTCGATGGGGTGGGGCGGGGAGTCGAGCTTCACCTCGTGGCCACTCAGGAGCATCCTCACTCCGTCGACCGCCGCGTCCGTCAGCTCGACGATGTCGGTGCGCCGGCGCTTCAGCGACAGCCGTCCCTCCTCGAGGCGGGCCGCCTCGATCATCTGCTCCACCATCCAGTTGACCTCGTCGGATTTGGAGATGAGCAGAGGTAGGACCGAGCGCGCCTTCGGCGAGACCTCGCCCAGCGCACCCGCCTCGAGCATCGTGAGATAGCCCTTGATCACGGTCATCGGCCCGCGCAGCTCGTGCGAGGCGACGTTCAGGAAGTCGGTCTTCGCTCGCTCCAGGGCGGCGATCGTGTAGGTGAGGCTGACCCGGTCGAGGCCGGCTGTGATGCTCGCTGCGTACTGCTGCAGGCGGGTGAGCTCGTCATCGCCGAACAGCGGGCTCAAGCGCCCGGTGACGATCACCATCGCCCCGCGCCCCTGCCGCAGGTCGAGAGGGATAACCAGTGTGGATCCGGAGCGCCACGGGGCCCGACCGTCCACAGAACGCCCACCCTTCAGCGACTCGGCCCTGGCGCTGAGGGACCGGGCGTCCTTGAGGCTGATTCCCCGCGCGGCCAGGACCGACCCGTCCGAGTCGATCACATAGGCGGCGTCGCCTCCGATCAAACGCTCGGTCCACAGCAACGCACGGTCGGCCAGCGTCGCGCGGTCCGGGCTGTAGAGGAGCAGGTCGTGGAGGGCGAACCGGAACTGGTCCTCCTCCGGCTGGCGCCAGATCCTCCGCAGCCAGGCTGGCGGGAAGAACGAGACGTAGAGGACGGGCACGATCGCGAGCGAGACCACGTCGACCGCGACCCGGACGCCGGAGTTGAATGATCCGGCGAGGGTGCCCGTGATGATGACGAGCAGAAGGGCCGCGTAGCCGATGCTGAGCGCGCGCAGCCGCGCCTTCTCGACCGCCGGCCTGCCTAGGGACGCGACCCAGAACGTGACGATAGGCTCCAGGATGCAGAACGACCACAACCCCACGGTGGCCGCGAGGGCGAGGGTCTGCACCGGGCTGTGGGGGCTGTCCGGGCTCGCCGGCAGCTGGAGCGCGATGTCCAGCACCCCGACGGCGACGATCGCGAACGTGATCGCGCGCATGGTCGTCGGGCGGAACGGCACGAACGAGTCGCGAAAGGCGAGCAGGCCGTAGCCCGAGATCAGGAAGACCACGGCGGCCATGTCGGTTACGACCTGGGCGGCAGGACCTGCGGCGCCCAGGAGCGGGGCCAGCAGCATCATCACCGCGAGCGCGCTCATCGCCATGGCGAGGTTTCCGTGCCGGCGGTCCGGCTGGCGGAGCCAGCTGACGATCGTCCGGATGGCAAGCACGGCGAACGCGATCGCGATGGCAAGCGAAAGGATCAAAAAGGGGTCCACCATCTGCGGCAGAATAGCCTACACGACGATTTTTCAAGGACAACTAGCGCGTGATTTCGGTGGGTTACCCGACAAAGCGCCAGCGGCGCTCAGAGAGGCCGGATCAGTACCAGTAGTTCGGGCCCTCGGAGCGTGAGGCGCCGGGCGCCTCGACGGCGTCGCCCTTGGGTCCGGCGAGCCCGCGGACGATCGTCTCCACCCGGGCGATGAAGCTGTCGTAATCGTCGTCCGGTTCGGGTGTGACGGGCGCCGCGAAGGTGACCGTGACCTTGCCCGGACGGGGTACGCGGCGGAACCGGGGCAGGACTTCGTACATGCCGTCCACGTACGCGGGCACGATCGGCACCCCAGCGTCCATGGCCAGGATGGCCGCGCCCTTGCGGAAGGTGCCGATGTTGCCGGTGACGGTGAGCCGGCCCTCGGGGAAGATGATCACCGACCACTTCTGGCGGAGCAGGTCCTTCAGGTACTCGAGGTGCGGCCGGGCCCCGCCGCCCCGCGGGATCGGGAACGCATCCACCGTCACCTGGGCCAGCCTGGCCTCCCACTTGCGCTTGAAGATCGAGTCTGCAGCGGCGACGACCACCGAGCGGTGGCGGTAGCGGGGAGGGAGCGCCTCGGCCATGACGACCGCGTCGAGGGCGCTGACGTGGTTGGCGACGAACACGGCAGGCCCGTCCATCCGGTGAACGTGGTCGCGCTCCCTGACCGTGAGGCGGCAGAAGCTCGAGAGCGCAGGGAACATGAGGCTCGACTGCAGGGCCGCACGGACGCGGCGCATCTTGCGGGTGCGGGCCCAGGTCGCCTCGTCGAGGGCGGGCGTCTCCACGGGCGTGAGTCTAGGCGTCAGCAGGCGCGTGTATCGGCGCCGAGCACGTCGAAGACGTCGAGGTCGATGGAGCGCACCGCGCCTGGGTTGTACGTCGCCGTCTCGCTGCGGAACATGATGTCGACGCGCCCGTCTCGGTCCGCCGCCCCGAGCTGCCGTGCCAGCTTGGCCGAGCGGTACTGCAGGACGCGGCAGCCCGCATGGGTGTGGTCGTAGACCTTTTCCGCGTCGTCGGGCAGGTCGGTGAGGGCGACCCGAAGGGCCTGTCCCGCCGGCGACTGGAACTGGGGCGCGATCATCTCCATGATCACGTACCCGGTATCGGTGCAGCGCACGGCCACGCGGCCGGGAATGGAGCCGATCACGTAATCGGTGGTCACCTGGCCGTCGCGGACGTGGTTGGCGTCCCAGGTCCCGATGTAAGCGCCGAAGTTCTGCAGCCCGGAGCGCGCGGGCGCGCCCGCGGGACAGGCAAACTGCGTCGTGGTGTCCATGTTGACGGGCGCGGGTGAGCGGGATGCCGTGCCGGGCACCGAGCACGCGGCGCAGACCACGAAAAGGGCGATGGCGGCGACCTTCCTGCTCATCCGAACAAACGTTGACAAAACGTTACGCCGCGGCGTTCGGCTTGCTCGCAACCGAGTCACAAGGCCGGTGCTGGCCCAGGGCGAAAGCTCAGGAAGTGAGAGTGGCTGGGGAGGAAGGATTCGAACCTTCAACCTTCTGATTCAGAGCAACACGCACTACTGCTGATTGCGTTTGCGAACTGGCTTATCGCGCCTGATACGTGAATTACGCGGCCGCACCGCGTCTGAGCCCAGGGCGCAAATTTGACGCGAAACCTGCGCGAATTCCTCCGACCTGGCCCTTCGGTTCGGTCAGATTCTCATACGCCCAGGCGAACAACTACCGCCAGTGCGCAATCGACCTTGCGAAGCTCGCCAGACGCCAGTAGCCCCTTGGCTCAGCCCGTTAAGAAGGCGGTCAACCGCCCGTATTTGTCATCACGCCAGCCGGGAGCCGCGTATAGGTGCCGGCATACAGCAAACCGCAGTCGGAGCTGATCTTGCTCAGCACCAGGGTGTCGCCGGTCAGGGTGTAGCGGTACCTGCCGATGCCACACCAGTCGACGATGAAATCGATCTCCGAACCGTTGACGACGACGTTTCCGCTGATGATCATGATCAGGAACGAGTACCCACCTAATTCCAGCACTCCAGTCTTGAGCTCATGGACTTGCGGCTGCCAGGCGCCGGTCAGGGCGTCGGGGACCGGTCCGCCTGGTGGCCAGCTCGGTGAGCGATCGTATTCCGGGGTAAACGCCGAGTCGGGAGGGTTCCAGGGCACCTCCGCCTGTGCCGCGGATGGGGAGACCGATGGCACAGGGTGCCCCTTTCGGGAAGGCACGGTTTGGGTGTGGAGGTGAGCGTTTATGAGCACGGCGGCGATGACTGCGACGACGAGTAACAGCGCCATCAGCTGAGCCGCGATGCGAAAGCTTGGCCGGGAGACGAACAAGCCCGCAAGCCCGAACGTGCGCCGCTTAGGGCGGGAATTCCGCCGCACCATGTCGATGACCCGGTTCTCAAGCCATGGCGCCGGTGGTATGACCTCGTCGATTGCCAGCACGAACCTCCGCTTCAGCAGGTTGTCGTTTGTCTTCATGCGTCTTCCACTCCGATCAGACCCCTGAGCTGGCGCATGGCGCGAGAAACCTCGCTCTTAACCGCGTCTTCGCTCGATCTGGTAATGACGGCTATCTCTGCCATCGGCAAATCGAGATACCAATGAAGGACGAGCATCAATCGCCTCCGGTGCCTCAGTCGACGGATCCCGCGCCGGAGTTCTGCGAACGTGGTGTGTGGGTCATCCGGGGGCATCGCGGGCGATTCAACGTCTGGAAACTTCAGGACCGACCACCAGCGCGTCCGTCGAACAGATCGGCACTCGTTGGCGACGATGCCAAGGAACCAGGGCCTCATCTCGGCGCCGGCTCTGAGCTGGCGGAGCGACCGCCACGCCTTCAGGGACGCCTCCTGGACAACGTCCTCGGCCGCATACCGATCGTGGAGCATCGCGCCCGCCAATCGATAACCTGACGCGACGATTGGCCCCAGCAGCGACGCGAACGCATGATCGTCGCCTGCCCGCGCCCGATCGATCAGGTCGACGTCCAACGGACGCCTTCCCACTTGAACTGGATTGCCGACCATCGACATGAATACGCGCCTAACTGGTCCCCAGGTGGCAAGAATCTGCCGCCCCTGGACCAACCTCGGCGCTTTTGCCGGTGGAGTGCGCGACGCAACTGCCGAAACACTGACGTCCCGGGCCTGTTGGTGACCGTCACCCGGCAGATTCTTGCCACCGCGTAGATGGGTGGGCGCGTCTTCACATTGGGTTGTCGTGCTAGTTCCCAGCCCAAGTGTCCGCGTCAACAAACCAAGCCTGAAGGAGAAGCATCATGCTCAAGCATCTCGCGGCATTCGCTTCCGCCGCTTCGGCGGCGGTCACACTCGCCACCTTCGGCGCGGCATTGCCAGTACACGCCGAAGGCGCACAGTTTCCCAACACGAACGCCACCTGTATGGGGTGGTTGGCAGAGGCGTCGAACCCCAACGCGAGTGGCGATCACATCGCCTTGATTGCACAGAACGGTGACGCGAGCGCACTCGCGCAGGCGAAGCCGAGCGGTGACGGTTTCCCCGCGCTGATCTCCTGCGTGGTGAGGATCCCGTGACCGTTTGGAGGTTGACAAATTGTTTGGAGGTATCTACATGAGCACCAGTCGGAGACTCATTTGCTCGGCCGGCCTTGTCGTCCTTGGGATTCTCGGCGCCGCGCCCATGACGGCGAGTGCCGCGGAGCCTGTCATCTCCACCCGCACGATCACCGTCAGCAACCCGTCACCCAGCATTTCCTGCCGACCCTACGGCTACAGTTTCGGCACTCTCGCGACGTTCACCGCCGAGTTCCACCTCATCCAATTCTTCGAGGGCTCGACGCTGGTGAAGCAGATCAACCACATCGATACCACTGGCACCCTCTACCGCTCCGACGATCTGTCCAAGACGATCCCGTACGGCGCCAACCTCACGCGCACCTTCGACCCCGCAGCCAACACCATCACGATTACAGGCTTGTTCCGCTACACACATCCGGACGGAAGCGGGATGGTTGCGCTCGACGCGGGCAGGACCTTCGTCGTCCCGCCCACGGTTATCAGTGACACGGGGCCGACCATGGTCGAGTGGCAGATGGCGGTCTGCGCTGCCCTGGCAGCCGAGTGAATCGAGAGCCCAGCGCATGGTGAGACGATGACTTCGCGCACGTTCCCGCGTATGTCATCCGCCGCCGCGACTGTGCTCGCCGTCGTCGCCGGCAATCCGGCTTGGCATGCTTTGCGATTCGCTGTCGGGGACGTCATGCGTTGGTTCGAGCCTCCGGCTGCGCCCCGGCTGTGCGCGCTCTGCGGCAAGGGATATGCGTCGACAGGCTGGATGGTGGACCCGGTCGGCAGGGTCAATGGGCGCTGCCAGTGTTGCCTCGGGGACACGCCGACAGTGGCTGGGGAGGAAGGATTCGAACCTTCAACCTTCTGATCCAGAGTCAGCTGCGCTACCGTTGCGCCACTCCCCAAGCACGTTGCGAGTAACGTGGCCGGGCGAATCATTCTAGGGACGTCCCGCCGCCGGACCAGGCTACTCCTGGACGGTAACCACTCCCGGCTCCGAGGCCGCCCGCTCGCGCCGATGCGGCATCCGGATCGGCATCGCTTCGCGGGTTGCCATCAGGCGGCGGAAACCCTCCTCCATGAGCGTTTTCGCCTTATAGAGGTTCACAGCCCAACCCACGCCGAACACTCGGTCGCTGAACAGGACGTCCGACTCCGGGTTCCAGTACGCGTCGCGGATGCGCTGCCACGTCGGCGGCCGGAAGTCGTACGGCACCACGCCGAAGACCTTGCCCTGCCACGTGCGCTCCGCCTCCGGCTTCGAAAGCTCGGTCGCGATCGCGGCCGCGAAGAGGCCGAATGCGACCAGTCGAAAGAGGCGACGCACCCCGCGCAAAGTCCGCATACTTCCGTGAAGCGTAGTACCAGAGTAACTTTGCACGTTTTCCATTCGTTGAACCAGGCGGGGTAGATGGCCAGAAGGCTTCCTTCGACGGCGTCTTGGCTGCGATGGCTCACACCCGGGTTGCAGATCAAGCGCTGGCTGCTTCTGCTGATGATTTCCGAGCTCGTCCTCGTGCTCGGTGTCGCTTATGCCTTGAAGGAGATCTACCAGACCGCCCACCTGCCTTCGGGCTTCTACTACATCACCCTCCAGTTCCTCCCCTACTGGGCGCGCGCCATCGTCTTCGGGATCTTCGGCGTGGGCCTGCTGGTCGTGAGCTATCTCAAGCTGACGCAGTCGGTGCTCGGTCCGTTCCTCCCCGGGACGAGCACGAGCAGCGTCGTCGACGCGATCCACGCGTTCCGCCTGCGCGGCCGGGGTCCTCGGGTCGTCGCCATCGGCGGCGGAACAGGCCTCAGCTCGCTGCTGCGCGGGCTGAAGACTTACACCTCGAATCTTTCCGCGATCGTCACCGTCGCCGACGACGGAGGCTCGTCAGGCCGCCTGCGCGACGAGTACCGCATCCTTCCGCCCGGCGACTTCCGCCAGTGTTTGATCGCGCTGGCCGACGCCGAGCCGCTCATGAAGCAGCTTTTCGACCACCGCTTCAGTGAGGGCTCGCTCAACGGCCACGCCTTCGGGAACCTCTTCATCATGGCCATGGCCGACGTCACCGGGAACTTCGAGCAGGCGCTTCGCGAGTCTGGCAAGGTGCTCGCGGTCAAGGGCACGATCGTGCCCTCGACCCTGCAGGACGTGACCCTCGTCGCCTCCATCAACGGCGGCACGGTCGAGGGCGAGTCGAAGATCCCCAAGCAGAACTCGCCCATCAGCCACGTGTTCTTGAAGCCCGACGGCGTGCAGGTCAACCCCGAGGCCGCGCAGGCGATCATCAACGCCGAGCTGATCATCGTCGGCCCTGGCTCTCTCTACACCTCGATCCTGCCCAACCTGCTCGTCGAGGGCATGGTGGAGGCGATCAAGGCCTCGGCTGCGCTGAAGCTGTACATCTGCAACCTCGCGGCGCAGCCCGGTGAGACCGACGGCTATGGCGTGCAGGACTACCTGCGCGTGATCCGCGAGCACGTCGGCGCCAATCTCTTCGACTTCGTGCTCGTCAACTCCAACAACGCCTACGCGCCGACGGGCGGTCAGGAACCGGTGATCTTCCGTCCCGCCGACACCGCGCGCCATCCCGAGGTGCGCTTCATCGCGGCCGACGTGGTCAACGTCCGCAAGCCGTCGCACCACGAGCCGGACAAGCTGGCGCGCACGATCATGAGGAAGGTCTGGCAGGCGTAGCCCTCACACGTCTGGCGCGCCAGCGCGTGAAAGCCTCGACCACAGCGGCCGCGACCGCCATGTAGGCGTAGCCCGCGAACGCGTCGATGGCGTAATGCTCGCCGAGGTAGACGATCGCCAGCAGCACCGCCACCGACCACAGCACCAGCACGACCCCGAGCGCCCGATACCTGTGCCATGCGTACACCGCCGCGAGGGCCGGGAAAGCGGCATGCAGCGACGGGAAGGCGGCGAACCGGTTCGGGTTGAAGCTCTGGTAGATGTCGGAGACGTAGTACTGGCCATCCCAAAGCGCGCGCACCGTCTGGTCGTTGATCTTGACCACCTCCTTGGGCAGCTCGTACCACGGCGGCGCGGTCGGCCAGAAGAGGTAGGTCACAAAGGCGAGGAAGCACATGAGTAGCAGCGCCGCGATGAAGCGGTGGTAGTGATCGCGGCTGCGCAGCCAGAAGACGAAGCCCACCACGATGGGCAGCGGGAAGTGCATGAAGTAGAAGAAAAGCGCCACCACGTCCTGGACGGAGACGGTGCCCGGCACGTAAAAGGCGCGCTGCATGTCGACCGTCGGCAGCGCGCCGCCGAATACCGCGCGCTCCAGGCCTGAGAGGTCGTGCGGGGCGAAGCCGGTCTTGGCGGCAAAGCCACGCATCGCCTCGTACGCGAAGAAAAGGAGCAGGAACGGGCCCCAGTCGGCCAGGAAGGTGAGGCCGCGCCCCATCGCGATCGCGATCACCAGCAGCGCGAGCACCACCCACTCGGGCTCGATGGAGATGCCCCGCCACAGCATCACGCCGAAGATGACCGCGAGGTAGACGAGGCTGCCGATCAGGAGCGCGCCCGGCTTGCGGAAGCGGGCGCGCGGCTCAGCCGGTGCGGACAACCGCCACCGCCGCGATCTCGACCGTGACTGAGAACGGAAGCGCGTTGGTGCCGAGCGCGGCGCGCGTGTGCTTGCCGGCGTCGCCCAGGACGTCGACCAGCAGGTCGGACGCGCCGTTCATCACCCTGGGCTGATCGCCGAACCCGTCCGCCGAGAGGACGAAGCCGATGAGCTGCAGCATGCTCTCGACGCTCTCCAGGCCGACGGCCTTGTCGATCTGGGCCAGGACGCGCAAACCGCACAGCCTCGCGCGGTGCGTCGCCTCCTCGACCGAGACCTCGTCGGGACAGCGCCCGGTCAGCATCTTGTCGCCGTCCGCGGAAACCTGGCCCGCGACGTAGAGCAGCGCTCGACCGTCACCGATTGGCATCGTGCGCGTCTGCACGTAGGAGGCGGCGGGAGAGGGCGGCGCGGGGAGCGTGAGGCCCAGCTCGCGCAGGCGCTCGTGCGGCGACGTCACGTCGTCCAACTGTACCGTCGTCCGGCCTAGCGGTAGCGGCTCCGCAGGTGCGCCACGATCGCGGTCAGGATGACTGCCAGCGCGCCTAGCCCGAGCCCGATGTAGGGCAGCTGCGGCGAGGCGAGGATCTGCGACAGGGTCGAGGCATCTGACCCGTGGAAGATCCGGGGAGCGCTGGCGACCGGGCTGACGGGCGGCCCGACGGGCTGTCCACCCGTGTCGTGGTAGGCCCACAAGACGACCGCGTGCGTCGCAGGCTCGAATGTCGCCACGTAGAGCAAAGGTTGCTCATCGTTGGAGACCGCGAGGGCGGTCACCGAGGGCTGCGGCGGCTGCAGCGAGTTGAACGTCTGGCCGCCGTCGTTAGTGCGCCAGAGACCGCCCGACTTCGATCCGCCGCCGTCGCTTCCGGCATAGAAGCGGTCGTGGTGGGCGGTGATGAACGCGACCTGCGTGTAGTCGGTCGTCGGCAGCAGGCCGCCGCCGCTCAGCGGCGTGAACGACGCGCCGTTGTCGTTGGAGCTGAAAAGGCCCGTGTTGGTGCCGGCGAGCAGCGGCCGCACGTTGCCCGTCGGCGGGAGCGGACCGGCCGCGAGCTTGACCGTCATGGTGCCGCTGAGCGGGGGGTTGAGCTGGTTCCAGGTCGCGCCGCCGTCGAGGCTCTGGTAGAGCGGCAGCGTGCCACCCGTGGCCTGCACGTCCGTGCCCGCGACGAGCCGCACCGGATCGTGGATGGCCTCGACCGCCAACGCGCCGATGCTGCGATCCGTCAGTCCCGAGGAGGTCCAGGTCGCGCCGTCCGGGCTCGTGAACACGCCGTGGTCCGTGCCCGCCGCCACGAGGGTGAGCGCGAATCCGAAGACCCGCACGTTGCGCCCCTCGAGACCCCTGGCGTTGGACCACGTGGCGCCGCCGTCGCGGCTGAAGAGCGCGCCTCCGCCGCGAGTGCCTGCAAGCACGAAGCCGGCTGCGTTGGGGCTGAAGCTGACGACGTTCACGGCGTTTGAGCCGGCGTGGACACTTGCCCAGGCCGTGCCGCCGTTGGTGCTCCTCAGGAGCGAGCCTTGCGAGTTCGCCGCGACCACGACCCGGTTGTTGGCCGGATCGACGGCGAGAGCGAACAGCGCGGTCCGGCCCTGTCCCGGAAGCTGCTGGAGCTGAATCCAGGTCGAGTCAGGAAGAGCGGCGGCGAGGGCGTTGAGCGAGATCATCCCGATCCACCCCAGCGCCGCGAGCGTCGCGAGAAGACGTCGGCCAGGAAGCGACACGAGCCTGCCGATTATCACCCATGCGCCAGTTGGCGCAGGAGGGGCTCCAGGCGGTCGGAGAGCGCGCGATCGAGCAGCCCCGCCTCGGCGACCAGGCCTTCGATTGCGACCGCAAACGCCCGCCTCAGCTGAGACGGCTCGAGCAAGCCGACCAGCGCCTTCTCCATCGGTTGCGTCACCTCTGGGGGCAGGCGGTCGACGCCCCTGCCCTCTGACGTGGGCAGGCCGTAGCGCACGCACGCGAGCTTGAGCACCTCTCCCCGCAAGCAGCCAAGGAAGTATTCGGCCTGCCACAACCTGCCCCGCTCGATGGATGAGCGCACGTGCAGCGCGTAGAGCCACCCCATACCGAAGATCTCCTCGGGTGACGGGCGACGCGGTCGCTGGAGCTCAACCGAGCTGCCGAACATGAGCCGGAACGTCGGCGCGCGGGCGCCAAACTCTTCCGCCGGCGCAAACGCGAGGTCGACCTGCAGCTGGTTGGCGAGCAGAAAGACTCGATACGTCCACGCCCCGACAACCACGTCCACGTGATGGAGGGCGCCGTGCTCGCGGTACATCATCGGCGTCCAGTCGGCGAGCACGTCCGGGATGGCCGCGCGATCGCGCACTCCGAACGCAAGGTCGACGTCGGACCACGCGTCCTGCACGCCGCCGGTGGCCGAGCCCGTCACGGCCCCGCCTGATATCCGCCTGTCCGCCCGGCCGTGGTCGAGGATGCGGTCACGGGTGGACTCCCTTTGCGCGCTCGTGAACACGGGCGGATTGTATGGACGTTTGCCTACAATCCCCCCGTGCTGTCCGGGGGATCCCGCGGGCTCAGAGGCAGGAGGTTGAGCTCGTGGTTCGCAAAGCTCGGTTCGCTCATGGATCGCGCCGCCTTCCGGCCGCAGACCCTGCCCGACGACCTCGTCACGGGCATCGCGCTGCTGCCGGCCGTCGTGGCGGGGCTTGTGATCTTCAAGCTGCCGGCCCTGCAGATGCTTGTCATCGCGCTCGCCGCCGGCACCCTCGGGCTGATCGCCTCGCGGCTGTTGTGGCGGCGCCAGCTCGACCGCTACGGCGCAAGCCCGCTCCTGGCGCCGATCTTCGGAGTCGCGCTGGTGGGCGCCGGCGCCGACCTGCTGGTGTCGGTCGCCGTCGCGGCGCTTGCAGTCGTGCTCGAGCTGCTGCGCGCGCGCTTCCTGCCCGCGATTCGCGCCCAGGCGGGCTTGATCGGATATGCGGGCATCGCCCTGGTCACACGCGGCGCGCCGTTCAAGTACATCAACCCCGCCAACGGCGCACCGTTCGGCGACCCGCTCGGCACCTGGTACCAGTTCTTCAGCCCCGCGTCCGCGTCCGTGGACCCTGTGCGCCTGTACGTGGGCAACGTGCCGGGGCCTGTCTTCGCCACGTCACTCCTGGCGGTGGCGGTCGGCGTGGCCTGGCTCGCCTACGCGCGACGTGTGAGCCTGGTCGTGCTGTTCGGGTTCTTCACCGGTTCGCTGCTCGCCATCTACACCCTCCGCTGGGACGCTGTGTTCCAGCTCGACAGCGGCCCGACGTGGTTTGTCGCGGGCCTCCTGCTCGCGGACAGGCGGCTGCTTCCCGACTCCTGGGCGGTCCGGCCGACCCTCGGCTTTGCCGCCGGTCTTTTCGCGGTCGGCTTGAGGCACCAGGGCGGCTGGCTCAGCGGACACGGGCTAGAGGTCGCCTTCTTCACCGTCGCCGTCATCCAGACGGTGATGGCGATCGTCGTGGTCGTCGTCTGGGCGGCTTCGATGGCGATGGAACGCTGGAAGCGCACGCGCCGCCTGCGTCAGCGCGAGGCCAACCTCCGCCTCGTCAAGCCCGCGTCGCGCGTTACCTAGCCGACAGCGACCTCGACCTTCGTCGCTCCCAGGGCCTTCGCGATCTCGGCGCCCCGCTCCCTCGCCCGCGCGGTCACGTTCGCAGGCAGGCGCGAGAAAGGGGCGATGGCGATGCGGAGCGTCCCGCCGGTCAGCGTATGCGTCCACGTCCCTACGACGACGCCATCGACCAGCACCACCGCGGAGATCCAACCCGCGGTGCGACTGACCTTGGCCGCGTGGACGCGGTCGAGCATGTGGTCGCGCTTGGCGTAGCCCATCAGGTAGGGGTCGAAGAGCGGCAGCAGCTGGACGGGCTCGGTGAGCTTCGCGCGCCTGATCGCGGTCAAGTCCGCGGCCAGCGCCTCGAGGCGGGCGCCCTCCACCGAGACGGTCACGAGCTCTGGCCCGAGCGCCTTCCACGCCGCGGTGCCGACCCCGGGCCATGCGCCCCACCAGCGCGCGAAGTCGTTCTTGGTCGACGGCCCGTACACGCGCAGGTATCGCCGGGCCATCCCCACGATCGCGGCTTCGGGATCGACCTCGCGCCAGGTCTTGAGCCATTTGCGCGGGTTGACGAAGGTCACGCTCTGACCCCTGCTCGGTCCGAAGCAAAGGCGGCCGTTGCGCGCAGCCGGTTTGAGCATCCCGCCCCAACCGGATCTGAGGATGTCTCGGATGTGCTGCGAGCGGCCGCGACCAACGACGCCGATCAGCTCTTCACGCGTCAGCGGGGTGCCGTCGAGCGCCGCGCCGATCTCGTCGACCAGCTGCCACAGCTCGGTCTCGCTCACGCCCATGAACTTCAACCAGGAAGGCTGGATGCGGATCCAGTGCCGGCCCATCGCGGCGGTGTAGACCGGGAGGTCTTCGGCGCGGGCCAGGTGGAGCGTGCCGCGCATCAGCCAGGTCTTGACGAGGGACCGCTGCTTCCACAGGGCGTCCCGGACGTCGGCGACGCTGCAGTCGGCGCGGATGGCGATCTGCATCTCGGCGGCGGACATCACCTGAGCCTGCACGCCCCCGACCTCCCCGACGACTCGGGACAGGTCTCTGCGCCCGGCGCGGCCGTCGAGGTGATGGCGCTGCAGGCGGAAGGCGTGGACCTGCGGCCAGGACAGCTCGGCCGCGACGGGAGTCTTCGTCAATCGAAGAGCTTGCGACCGCGGGTGACGAACTGGTCGCGCCGCGGCCCTGTCCCGACGAGCTCGACCGGCACGCCGATCAGCTCTCCGACGCGCTCGACGTAGTCGCGGCAGTTTTGAGGCAGGTCCTCCCAGCACTTCGCTGCGCCGATCTCCTGCTGCCATCCCGGCATCTCGTCGTAGATCGGAGTGCAGTGCTTGTAGTGCGAGATGTTGGCGATCGGGTGGTCGTACTTCGTGCCCCGGAACGTGTAGCCGGTGCAGATCCTCAGCCGGGGCTGGTCGTCGAGGATGTCGAGGCGCATGAGCGCGGCGACGCCGACGCCGTTGAGGCGCACCGCGTAGCGGCCGACGGCGGCGTCGAACCACCCGATGCGCCGCGGACGGCCCGTGACGGTTCCGAACTCGTGACCACGCTCCCGGATCTGGTCCCCCACCTCGTCTGTCAGCTCACTTGGAAACGGTCCGTAGCCGACACGACTCGTGTACGCCTTGAAGACGCCGAGCGTGAGGTCGACCTTCGTCGGCGGGATGCCGCTTCCCGTGAGCGCGCCACCCGCGGTCGGGTTGGAGCTCGTGACGTACGGGTAGGTGCCGAAGTCCAGGTCGAGCATCGTCGCCTGGGCGCCCTCGAGCAGGATCTTCTTGTCGGCGTCGAGGGCCTCCTGGATGATCGGGAAGGTGTCCTTGATGTAGGGATCGAGCTCCTTCGCGTAGCGCAGGTACTCGTCGAGCATCGTCTCCCAGTCGTAGGCGGGTTTGGCGTAGAGCCTGGAGAGGATCGGGTTCTTGACCTGGTCGACGACGAAGGCAAGCTTCTTGCGCATGAAGGCTTCCTTCTGCAGGTCGCCGATGCGGAAGCCGATGCGCCGGATCTTGTCCGCGTAGGCGGGACCGATGCCCCGCCAGGTTGTCCCCAGGCGATCGTCCCCCCTGACCTCCTCCTCGAGCTGGTCGAACAGCGGGTGGTAGCGCATGACCATGTGGGCGCGCTCGCTGACGATGAGGTTTCCGGGCTCTATGCCGCGTTCTTTGTGCTGCGAGATCTCTTTGAGCAGGACGATCGGGTCGACGACGACGCCGTTGCCGATGACGCAGGTGCAGTGGGGGTAGAGGATGCCGCTGGGGATGAGCTGGAACTTGAACTCGCCGTGCTCGGTGATGACCGTGTGGCCGGCGTTGTTGCCGCCCTGGGAGCGGATGACCATGTCCGCCTTGGCGGCGAGGTAGTCGATGACCTTGCCCTTGCCCTCGTCGCCCCACTGGCCGCCGACCAGGATGATGACCATTTCTTGTGCTGCCGCGGTCTATCTTGCGGCTTACTCGATTCCGGGCTCCGGCCGCCTCGTCTCCAGGTTGTAGAACCGGGTGTGGTCGCGGCGGAACTTGAGCTCGATCGTGCCGGTAGGGCCGTTGCGGTGCTTGGCGACGTGGACCTCGGCGATGCCGGGTTTTTCGTCGGATTTGTAGTACTCCGGCCGGAAGAGGAATGCGACGAGATCCGCGTCCTGCTCGATGCTGCCCGATTCGCGAAGGTCGCTGAGGATCGGACGTTTGTCCGGCCGCTGTTCGGGTGCACGACTGAGCTGCGAGATCGCAACAACGGGAATACGAAGCTCGCGGGCAAGACCTTTCAACGCGCGTGAGATGGCCGAAACCTCTTGAACGCGGTTATCGTCGCCGCGCGAGCGACCGTGCATCAATTGCAGGTAATCGACGAGGATCATGTCGACGTTGTGCCGCATCTTGGCCTGGCGAGCCTTCAACTGGAGGGTCAGCTCGTCCATCACCGGCGTGTCGTCGATATAGATCGATGCCTCGCCGAGTGGACCGAGCGCGTTCGAGACGCGATCGAACTCCGCTTCCGACAGGAGCCCGCGATGCATCCGCTGCGCATCGATCTGAGCTTGCTCGGTAAGGAGGCGCTCAGTCAGCTGCTCCTTCGACATCTCGAGACTGAAGATCGCAACGGACTTCTTGGCTTCCAGTGCGGCGTGGAGACCGACGTTCAGGACGAAGGACGTGTTGTGGACCAGGATGTCCTGGGCGATGAAGTTGCTTGTCTCGGGAACGGTGAGGTCGTAGACGTGGTGCTCGCCGGTCGACTCGATGGAAACGATCTCGTCCCAGTAGATTTGATCGCTTGCCAACTGCGACAGCCGGCGATCTCGCAAGACGTCGGCGTAGTTCGCCAAGCGACCTGGTGGTAGACCACGCGAGACATGAGGATTGAACCCTCGGTCACCTGCGCCCCTTTCACCCGCGCGGAACGCAAGCTCGGTCATGGTTAGACCGCGCGCCCTGGTCGCCGACTGGATTTCCCACCAGATTTGTTTCGGCAGCATTCCGACATTGCTGCGTCGCGGCTCGTCAAATCGCTCGAAGCGCAACGCCTTCTCCCCGATCCAGCCGATGTCCCTCTGATACCGGTCGACCGAGGCCGGCTCGGTGATCTCGAC
>VBEK01000008.1 GCA_005889135.1 Chloroflexota bacterium | reverse complement strand
GAGAATCCGGCGACGCCCGCGGCGATCAGCCGCCGGCGCCCGAACCGGTCGGCGAGCGCGGCGAGTGGCAGCGCCCCCAGGGTGCCAATCGCCAGGATCGAACCGAGGCCGGACAGTGCGGGGATGCCAGCCTGATAGTCGCGGGCGATCGCGGGCAGGGCCAGGACCAGGATCGACCCCTGGTAGCCGGAGAGCACGACCGCCACTCCCGACCACACCAGGGTGACGTGCTGCCTCCGGTCCAGTGCGATCACAGCGCGTATAGTCGCGGCTACCCAATGGCGGCTGTCGTGAGGGTGCGTGACCTGCGCAAGCGCTATCGCCGCCAGGACCCCTGGGCTGTCGACGGCGTGACCTTCGAGCTCGAGCCCGGCCAGGCCTTCGGCCTCCTCGGCCCCAACGGCGCGGGCAAGACGAGCGTGGTCAAGATGATCGGGGGGCTGCTCCGCCCGGACGGCGGCGACATCTCGGTTTTCGGCTCACCCCCTGGTGAACCCAGGGCACGTGCGCAGCTCGGATTCTCGCCTGAGGACCCCGACTTTCCAAAGTTCCTGCGCGCTTCCGAGGTGCTCGACTACTTTGCGAGCCTTCTCGGGCTGGACGAGGCCGACCGCAGGCGGCGCATCCCCGAGACCCTTGCGTTCGCCGGCCTGGAGGGGGAACGCCGCCAGATCCGCCAGTTCTCCAAGGGCATGAAGCAGCGTCTTGGCATCGCGCAGGCGATCCTTGGCCGCCCGAAGCTGCTGATCCTCGACGAGCCGACGGCCGACCTCGACCCACTCGGCCGCCGCGACGTTCGCGCGCTGATCGAGAGTCTCAAGCAGAGCGGCGTCGCGGTCCTTCTCAACAGCCACCTCCTCAGCGAGGTCGAGCGGGTTTGCGATGACGTCGCGATCATGGCCAAGGGTCGCGTCTTGAGGGAAGGAACCATGAGAGAGGTCGTCCCCGAAGGCAGCACCCTGGAGGACGTCTTCGTCAGGCTGGTAGAGGTCAGCCAGCCGCAGCGTGACCACATGCCGTCCTTCATCACCGAGAAGGAACCGCGCTCGTGAACGGGGCCGGCGCGGTCGCCCGCTACACGCTTATCGAGCTCTCGCGGAGGCGAATTTTGCTCGTGTTCTTCGTCCTGGGCGCGGCGGGCACGCTGCTGCTCGGCGTCGGTCTCAAGGTGCTGTACTCCCTCAGCGGCAACATCACCACGAACCAGGACCCGGCGAAGCTCCAGAAGTTTCTCGAGCTCTCTTTCCTGTCGGACCTGTACGGTGCGCTTGGCATCTTCGCGCTTCTGATCGCGTACGCGATCGGCATGACGGCCATCTACCACGACCTCGAGTCCGGCGCCGCGGTGAGCATCTTCTCGAAGCCTGTGTCGCGGCTCGCCTTCAGCGCGGGCAAAGTCGTTGCCGCGGTGGCGGCGTTGATCGTCATCGTTGGCCTTCTGGCGCTCGAGGCCCGCCTCGTGATGCTGCTGTTCGACGGCGGGCTGGCGGGATCGCTGACGGGCGAGATCCTCGCGACGATGGCTAACTCCGTCGTCGTGATGCTGCTCGTGCTCGCGCTCAGCACGTGGATGAACAACATCGTGGCGGCGATCGTCGCCTTCGTGTATTACAACGTGATCACGGGCGTGATCAGCGCCGTCCACGGGCTCGCCGACAGCGGCGCGTTCAACAACGACCTGGTCAAGGGAGTGTTCGACGTTCTCTACTGGACGGTGCCCCATGCGCTCGTGAGCAGCGCCCCCGGCGATCTGGTCCGCGCGCAGGTTCAACTATCGAACACGCCCAGGGGTTCTCAGACTTTCGTTTTCATCCCGGCGGCCTCCGGATTCGGAGACATCGCCTGGTGGTTGTTCTTCATCGTGCTTTTCGCCGGCCTCGTCTATCTCGCGGTCCGCCGCCGTCAGGTCTAGAGCAGACCGAGCCTCCGCAGGAGGAAGGGGCCCGGGCCGAGGAAGCCGCACGTCGCCGCGATGTGGGCGAGCGAGACGCCGAGCAGCGACGGCGGCCCAGGCAGAAGCCAGAACGCAAGACCCAGGGGCACGCCGACGAGCGCCGTCGCGAACGTCTCCTCCCACGACCACCTCCCGAGACGGTGGTAGAGGACGTACGCGGCGGTGCCCACCACGAAGCCTGCCGGTGCGCTCCAGATCACACCCAACCCTCCCTGGACGAGGCCGCGGAAGAACGCCTCCTCGACCGGGCCGTTGACCATGTAAAACCCCGCCTGGAACGCCGCGTCCGAGATGTCCGCGGGCACGGCCAGAGCGCCGCGACGGCGAGTGAGCCACAGCTGCACAGCCGTGGCGGCGACGAACATGAGGGGGACGCCGGCCAGGGCGAACACGAGCTGGACCCTGAGGTCACCGAGCTGCAGGCCCAGCCAACCCGCCCTCCCGGAGACCCCGTACGCGAGCGCATAGGCGGCGGTGAAGGGGATCAGCCGGATCACGACATCCGTGCGCACCCAGGCCCAGCTGTCGGGAATACGCGTCAGCACCAGGCGCGTTCGAGTCTGCGAGATGGGTGGCGGAGAGAGCATCAAGTTCGACGTCTACTTCGACTACACGTGCCCGTTCGTCTACCGCGCGGCGGGCCTGATCGAGGCGGTCCGCGGCTCGGGCGTCCGCGACATCGAAGTCCGGTGGCGGTATTTCTCGCTCACGCAGGTGAACTCCAAGGATGACGGCTGGACGGTGTGGGATGCGCCCCCGACCGAGCGGGTGCGGGGCAGGCTTGCCTTCCAGGCGGCCGAGGCGGCGCGGCGGCAGGGCCGGTTTGACCAGATGCACCGCGCGCTCCTCGACGCCCGGCATCGCGACCGGCTGGACCTGGACGACGACGCGGTCATCGAGAGGGTCGCCACGGGCCTGGACCTCGAGCGCTTCCGCCGCGACCTCGCAGACCCCTCGCTGCTCGACGCCCTCGCCTCCGACCACCTTGGCGGAGTGACCGAGCACGGCGTGTTCGGGACGCCCACCTTCGTCTTCGCGGACGGTGCGGCGGCGTACGTGCGTCTGGGCGAGGCCGCGACCGAGAAGGAAGGCGCCGTGGAGGTCTTCGACCGCCTCGTCGCCGTCGCCGCGTCCGAGCCGCGAATCCTGGAGATCAAGCGGCCTTACAAGCGTTAACCGGCGACTCGGGTGCTTTCGGGGCATCCGGAGTTCTTCTCTGGGAGCGGAGCAACAGGTCATGCCCGAGATCGACAAGCACGCCGTACCAACTGAGCCGAAGGTCGTGCCGGAGATCGACAACGACGCTGCGCCGGCGGAGCAAGGGGTCGCGCCGGAGGTCGACAACCACACCGTTCCCCTCGCGATCCACGAGAGCTGGCGTGCCTGGCTGATGACCGGAGCCCGGCGCACCCCCGTCGACAAGCGGCGGATGCGCGGAGCGCACAAGGGCTTGAAGAAGATCCTCCTCGAGGGGCTGACGGGCGGCGCGGACACTCACGCGTGGAAGGACTTCTCCGGGGCGATGGTCCGGCACGCGGTCGACGACGCGATGCGCGAGCTGCCGCCAGAAGACACGCGCGTGGTCAAGCTCGCCTACTTCGGCGGCTACTCGAACCGGGAGATCGCGCGAGAGGTCGGTCTCACGGAAGGGACCGTGGAGCGGCGCTTGCGCCGGGCGCTGGCCGCGATCAGCGACCACATCCAGCACGGTCGCGCGATCGGCCGGCGGGTGCTCTACGGCGCGGGACTGATCCTGTCCGGCAAGTGGCTGCACGACGCGGGCCAGCACGCCTTGACCGCGGCCGCCGTGGTGGGCGCGGCGACGGTCATCATCGCCACCCAGCCAGGCGCCGGTCCATTCTCCGACGCCTCGCGGACGAGCCCGAGGCACGAGTCCGCGCCGGCGCGCACCGTGGTGCCGCCGGTTCCGTCGCCGACCGCGCCGGTGGGGGTTCCCACCCCAGCGATCGACCAGGTGACCGTGCCGCCGGTTCAGCTGCCCGCGGTCCCGCTCCCGGTGACTTTGCCCACGCCTTCGATTCCCCCGGTGCCCGTGCCCACGCCTACGATCCCGCCGCTGCCGGTCAAGCCCTAGCCGCCGTTCCGGGCGTAGATAACCACCCCGTCCACGACCGCGGCCAGGTGGTACCCGCCGGCCACGAAGTCCGCGAGCGTGGGGTAGTCGCCCATCGGATATCTCGCGAAGTCGCTCCAGTCCGCGGGCGACGTGTCGACGATCAGCGCCGGCGGGTGGGCGTCGAGGTCTGAGCGCAGCACCGGCCACACGTCGGGCGCCACGTCCCAGCTGTCCGGCGGCGCGCTGGAGCCACGCGCGAAGCCGCGCAGGAACCCCGGAAAGCGGCAAGCCATGACCCGGTCCGACTCCACGTAAAGCGCCGGCCAGTCGCCCCAGACGAAGACGCGGTCGGTTGGCGACGTATGGGAGGCGATGTACGCCGCGACCGCCTCGTGCTTCGGCACAGGCGCGGCGAAGTCGTAGGTCAGCGGGTCGGCGGTGAGGTCGAACGCCCACCACGCCGCGGCCGGGATGACGATGCCCGCGACGGCCGCGGCCGCGATCATCCGGCGCGGATGGAAGCGGACGAAGGCAAGCGCGCCGACAACGGCGAGCGGGCCCATGGCCTGGATGAAGTAGTGCCACGAGAGGTGCCCGCCCGCGACCGACCCCGTCATCCCGACCGCGAGCCACAGCACCATCAGTCGCGCCTTCACGTCGAGGAGGCGCCACCGCGTGGCCAGCGCGAGGGCAGCGATCCAGAGCACCGCCATGTCGAGGACGAAGGGCACGATGCTGTCCTGGGCGCGCGGCCAGAGGACCGCCGGCGTCCAGTTGAGCGAGGCGTATCCCGTCAGGGTCTGCACCGTCCAGCGCCAGAAGCCCGTCAAGGAGCTGGTGAGCTCGATGGCCAGCCCGCCGGCGACAAGCGCCATCGCGAGTCCTCCCGCGCACAGGTACGCGGCCCGGAGCCGTCGCTCCGCGGGCTCGAGCCACAACACCCCCACCGCGAGCACGACGACGTTCGCGGCCGCCGACTGGCGAAAAGCGCCGGCCGCGACCAGCAGCGCGCCCGCCCACAGCCAGCGCCGCCGCAGCGTGAGTAGGACCGAGGCGCTGAGCGGCAGCATCATCAGCAGCTCGGTGTTCGTCGCCAGCAGGCGCGGGTTGCCGGCCGCGGTGAGGACTCCGTAGAAGAGCGCCGCGAGGAGCCCGGCGCCGCGCCCCGCGACGTCGCGGGCGATGAAGTAGATCAGGATGCTGGTGGCGGCCATGGCGGCAAAGCCCGCGGCGTGGATCGCCGTCATCTGGTAGGCGCCGAACACGCGAAAGGCCAGCGCGTACAGCCAGAAGATCCCCGGCGGCTTGTTGTCCACGCCGCCCGAGCCGTAGAGGTCGCCACCCATGTTCATGAGCACCGCGATCGACCCGTAGATCGCCTCGTCGCCGTCGAGCAGGCGATGCGCGAACTCCGGGATGTGCGCCACGGCGACGACCGCCCCGACCGCCAACGGCCACACGCCGCGCCGCGCGCGTTCCAATTGGTAGGAGGCGCTCATCGTGGGCTGCGCTACGCTGAGACCCGGGGGGAGAACTTGTTAGGACGTGTAAACATGGCCGCCGAGCGGGGGCTCGTCGTGGCGGCGCTCGGACTAGTGGCGTGGGCTCTGTACCTCGACGTCGCCATCCGCAATGACCCTATCAGCGTCGACTTCCACACCTACCTCGCGGCCGCCCAGGTCGGCCTGCAGCATGGTTGGTCGCACATCTACGACCAGGGCATCGTCGCGCTGCAGCAGGCGCGGATCGCGCCAGGCGAACGCACGCAGCCCTTCATCAGCCCGCCGGCGGTGGCGCTTCTCGTCGCACCACTGTCCTTGTTCCCGTTCGACAGTGCGTACGTCATCTGGGCCGTGGTCACGTTGAGCGCTTTCGCGGTCGCGATGGCGCTGTGCGCGACCAGCACGGGACTTGGTCGCTGGGTTGGGGTCATCGGTGCGCTCGGGCCCTGGTGGGTCATGCACGCGGTCAACGTCGGGCAGGTCGTGCCCCTGGTCGCAGCCGGCATGGTCGTGGGCTGGCGACTCTTGCGCGATAGGCGCGACGTCCTCGCGGGCATCGCCTTCGCGTCCCTCCTGCTCAAGCCGAACACGGCGATGCTCGTTCCTCTGGCGCTGCTCTTCGCGACGCGCTATCGAGCCCTCGCCGCGTGGGCGGGGACCACCGCGCTCTTGACCCTCGTCGCGGTCGCCGTCATCGGCCCTCACGGCGTCTCCGCCTACCTTGACCAGATGAGGGGTCCGTGGCCGAGCGGAGCCGACAACGTCACCCTGCACGGCGCGCTCGGGGCCAGCGGTCTATACGCTGCGGCACTGCGCATCCTGATCGTCGCCGCCGTGATGGGCGCGTCGTTCCGCCTCCGGCGGTCGCCAGGCTTGGCGGTCCCGGTGGCGCTCATCGGCTCGCTGCTCGTCTCGCCTTACCTGCACGGTTCGGACCTCTGCGTGCTCGCCGCCGCGGGGTGGATGGTCTGGGAGGAGCGCCCCACATTCGCGTGGCGCGCGCTCCTCGCGGCCTCATGGTTCCTGGCGAGCCCGTTCCTCTATCTGGACGGCGACAGCCCGTACCTGACGCAGTGGCCCTGGCTCGAGGGCGTTCTTTTCGTGGCCCTGCTCATGGTGGCCATCGGGCCCTTAACGGCCTGGGCTGACTCGAGGAGACGAGCCCCCGCATAATCAGGTCGCCCGCGCCACCCTGGGAGACCCTGTGCCCCTCGACGTCAAAGAAGTAGATGGACCACTACGTGTTCTGGCCGGGCCGGGCACGGGAAAGACTCACGCGCTGGTCGACCTCTACGAGCAGGCCGTCCGCGAAGGCCTCGCCGGTCGCGACCGCATCCTGGTCCTGACGTTCTCCAACAGCGCCGCGGGCGAGATCGCTCGGCGCATCGATGAGCGGCTACGCGACGACTACGGCGAAGCCTGGATCTCCACCTTTCACAGCTTCTGCCACCGCCTCCTTCGCGACCACGCGCCAGACCGCGAGCGCCTGCTCGTGAACGGCTTCCAGGAATGGATCGTGATGCGCAAGGTGCTGGCGGACATCGACCCCGAGCGCCTCGGGGCGCTCGGCGACCTGCGCCGCTCGGAGGCTTTCGCGCACGACCTCCTCGGGTTCGTCGCCCTGATGAAGCAGAACCTGGTCCACCCAGCGTCGCTGCTGCTGGCGGCGGAGGCGAGCGCGAGCGACCGGCTGCGGGTGCTCGCCGCGGTCTACCAGGCCCACCAGGAGCGGATGCAGTCGGCGAAGCTGGTCGACTTCCGCGACCTGGTGTCCGGCGCCATCGAGCTGCTGCAGTCGAACCCAGTGCTGCGCGAGCGTTTGCGGGCCAAGTTTTCGCTGGTGCTCGTGGATGAGTTCCAGGACGTGGACCCGGCTCAGTTCGAGCTCGTGCGGCTGATCGCCCCGCCGGACACCCGCCCCCGCCTCGTCGTGGTCGGCGACCCGGACCAGTCCATCTACGGGTTTCGCGGCACGGTGCCCCGGCTGCTCAGCCAGGACTTCGTCGCCGCCTACGGCGCGGCGACGCGCCAGCTCGAGTCGTGCCGGCGCTGCTCCCAGGAGGCGCTCGACGCAGGCGAGCGCCTGCTCGTGGCCACGCAGCCCGGGCGTGCGCCACGCGCTCTCCTTGCCGAAGGTCCGCATGACGCGCCCGCCGTCGTGGTGGCGCGCGAGGCGGACCCTGTCGATGAGGCCTTCTTCGTTGCGCGCGAGATCAAGCGCCTGCGCTCCGAGCGACCCGGGCTGCGGTTCTCTGACTTCGCGATCGTGCTTCGCAGCACCACCGCGCTCGGAGCGCCGTTCGAGGAGGCGCTGCGCGCCCTCGGCCTTCCCTACGAGGTGCGCGGCTGGGGCGCCACCGCGCGCAACGAGGTCGTCCGGTTCCTGGTCGGCTACCTCGAATCCCTGCGCGATCCCGACGACGAGGACGCGTTCGAGAGCGCGCTCGCCTCGAGCCTTGGTGGGGTCGGCCCGCGCACGGTCAGCCGGCTGCGTGCGCACGCGACCCAGCGCGGCCGTCCGCTGACCAAGGTGGTTCGGCGCTTGATGTACGTGCTGGCGTCGCGCAACCCGCTGCTCTACCCGCTGCCGTGGGCAGGCGAAGTTGCCGGCGATGAGCCTTCCACGCCCGACTACATGCCTTTCCTGACCGAGGAGGAGCTCCAGAAGCTGCACGGCGCGATGGTCATCCGCCAGCGTCTGCTGCGCCGCGCCGCCAGGCTTCCGCTGGCGGGCCTCGCCTACTCGGTCCTGCTCGAGGACGGCGCGATGGCCAGGCTCCTGGACCTCGACCTCGCCGCCGGAGAGCGGGCGGAGGCCCTGGCGGACCTGCGCGCCGCGATCGAGGGTCTCGAGTCCATCGAGCTTGTGCACGAGCGGCTGCACGGCGCCAAGCCGTTGCTGGCGGACATCACCGGCTCGCTCGAGAGCCTGCTGGCGGCCGCCGCCGACGACACCGACGCGGCGGCAGGCCACCGCGACGCCGTCCAGGTGATGACCGTGCACCAGGCCAAGGGCCTGGAGTTCGAGGTCGTCTTCTGCGCCGGATTCGCTCACGGCCTGTTCCCGCTCGCAGCTCGCCCGCATCCGCTGCTCGACCCCGACGACCGTGAGTGGCTCGAGCGCTTCAAGGTGGGGTTCATGCCGTCGTGGCCGTCCGACCCCGACGGGCACATCGCCGAGGAGGCGCGGCTCGCGTACGTCGCGATGACGCGCGCCCGCGGTCGCGTCTACCTCACGTACGCCGACGCCTACCTGCGCCAGGCGGGACGGTCGGTTTTCCTCGACATGGCCGACCCCGAGGCCGAGGCGCGCGAGCTCACGCGCGCCTCGTCGCGGCTCGAGCCCGGCGACGTGCTGCTGGAACGCGAGGCCGAGGTTCTGCTGGCCGCCCATCCCCGCGCGCTCAACGCCCCTGCACTCGCGCGCGCGGGTGCGCTGGGGCTGGACGTCGCCTTCCTCACCGACCCGGTCTCGGGAGAGCCGTTCGAGCCCTATGGCGAAGGCAAGAACCCCGAGTCGGTAGAGATCGACCACTTCAGCCCGACGACACTGAACGACTACCTCAAATGCCCGCGCCTCTACTGGTACAACCACCACCCGGGCCTGGTCGAGGAACCGCGCTCGGTGGCGATGGAGCGTGGCGGCTTCCTGCACGAGGTTCTCCAGGACTTCCATGAGCATGAGGCGGACTGGCGGCAGCTCGAGACTGAGCAGCAGCGCGCGTGGTTCGAGGACCTGCTGTCGCGGCACATCGACGGCTACCTGTCGCGGATGGAGGCGGTGCTCGACCGCAAGCGGGAAGAGAAGCAGGTGCGCTCGCTGCTCGCGAACTACATCCGGTCCATCACCGGCATGCAGTTCATCCGTCGCCTCGGCACGCTGGCCGTCGAGAAGCGCTTCCATCTGGAGCTGGACGGGGTCGAGGTCGTGGGCAAGATCGACCGGGTCAACGACGTGGGCGACGGCGAGGTCGAGGTGGTCGACTACAAGACCGGCGCCGGCAAGAACATGCGCATCGCCTACGAGATGTACTTCGGCCCCGAGCTGCACGACGTCCAGCTCGCCCTCTACTACCTGGCGTGCAGGTACGGCTTCGACGACGAAGGCAGGCCCCTCGGCTTCCAGCCCCGGTTCCTTTCCCTGTGGTACCCGAAGGACTGGGTGTGGGGCGGGATGCGCCAGGACATCTTCAGCGTCGGCCGGCCCGCGGGTTTGAAGGAATATCGCGAGCGGCCGCTGACGGAGGAGGACCTCGAGCGCAGCCGCGCGGTCGTGATGACCGCCATCGAACGCATCAAGACTGGGCATTTCGAGCCCGCGCCGCGGGAGATCGCGGGCACGTGCGTGACCCGTTTCGGGAGCTGCCCGCACGCCGCCATCTGCTCCTACGGGGGCGCGCCGCCGGAGTGAGCGCGACTCGAGTCCGCGGACCCCTCATGAGTCCCGAGCAGTCGGCCGCCGCGCACGCCGGACCGCAGGGAGCGTTCCTGATCGCCGCGGGTCCGGGCACGGGGAAGACGTTCACCGCCACCGAGCGCTTCTGCTGGCTGGTCGAGCAGGGTGTGGCGCCGGAGCAGATCCTCACCGTCACCTTCAGCGACCGCGCCGCGGAGGAGCTGCGCACACGCATCACCACCGAGCTCGGCGCACGCCGGCCCGACATCGGCCCGCGTGCCGCCGGGCGCGCGCAGGGCGCACAACAGCTCGACGGGGCCTGGATCGGGACGTTTCACGGCGTCTGCGCGCGCCTGCTCGACGAGTACGCCTACCTGGTCGGCGCAGCGCGCGAGCTGCGCGTCCTCGACGAGACAGGCCAGCGGTTGTTCGAGCAGGAGCTGTTGGCGAAGCTGCGCAGCGGGGCCACGGCGCCGTTCGACCCGGACTCCTTCGCGGCCCTGACGGTCGACGACCTCGACGACCTCCTTCGCTCCGGCCTGCGGTTCCTGCTCAAGCTCAAAGGCAGGGGCATCAACCCCGAGCGCTTTCGGGCGCGCGCGCACGAGATGCACGAGCGGCACTGGAGCGGAAAGCCGTCCGCCAACGGCTCAGGGGGACCCGACCCGGCGCGCGCCGAGCTGGAGGCGATCGAGGTCCTGTTCACGATCTACCGCGCCTACGAGGACGGACTCCACACCCAGGCGCTGCGCGATTTCGACGACCTCCTGCTCGAGGTCATCGACGCGCTCGAGAGAGTTCCCGAGTTTCGGCGCCGGTGCCGGGAGCGATTCCGCTACCTGATCGTCGACGAGTTCCAGGACACCAACCGAATCCAGCTCGACTTCATCCGGCTCGCCGCCGCGGTCGACTTCGGCAACGTCACGGCCGTCGGCGACGCCAAGCAGTCCATCTACGGCTGGCGCGACGCCGAGATCGAGAACATCCGCTCCCGGTTCCCGGGCCGGCGGCTGCCGCTGACCCACAACCGGCGCTCCTACCAGGGCATCCTCGACGTCGCGACCGACTTCATCCGCCGCGACTCCGACTTCGCGGACGAGCCCGAGCTGGTCGCGACCCGCGGCGCGGGCGACGGACCGCCGGTCAGCGTCCTGATGGCGCCGGACTCACGCACCGAGGCGCGCTCGGTCGGGGAGACGATCCGGAGATTGCACGTCTCCGGCGTTCCGTTCCGGCACATCGCGGTTTTGTCGCACTCCGTGCGCATGCTCCCCCGCGAGTTCGAGGACGAGCTCCGTCGCCAGGGCATTCCGTACGTCACGAGCGGCGGCTCGGGCTTCTTCGACCGGCAAGAGATCAAGGACGTGCTGGCGCTCCTGCGCCTGGCGGAGAACCCGATGGACGACGGCGCGCTGGTCCGCATCCTGCAGGGACCGATCGTGCGCCTGCCCGACGCGGGCATGTACCGGCTCGCGTCGCGGCGCGCCAAGCGCGACGGCATGCGGCTGCGCGACTGCTTCGACGAGTCGGCGCGCGAGGGCTTCCCGGAGATGGATGCGAAGGTCGCCCACGAGGCCGTGCGTCTGATCGAGCTGACCGACCGCATCGGCCGCCTGCGGGACGCGCTCACCGTCGCCGACATCCTCAACCGCCTGCTCGAGGAGAGCGGCTACCTGCGCTGGGCGGAGCTGCGCGCGCAGCGTGACGGCAGCCCGCGCGCGCTCCTGAACCTGCGCAAGGTGTTTCAGCTCGCCGGGCGCTTCGAGCGCGACCTGGCGCTGGCCGGCGTCGGCGACTTCGTCCGCCATCTGGACCAGGTGATCGACGCTGAGCTCCCGGTCGGCGAGGCGGCCGAGGAGGCGGCCGGCGCCGAGGCGGTGTCGCTGCTCACCATCCACGCCGCCAAGGGTCTCGAGTTCCCGGTCGTGTTCCTGGTCAACCTGCGGCCGCCGCGACCGCGCGACACCGAGCGGCTCTTCTTCGACCCCGATGGGCTCGGCTTCGTGATGAAGAACTGGCGGGGCGAGAAGCACCCGCGCTACGTCGAGACTTCGCCGGGCGCGCCGGCGGTGGCGCTGGCGATCGGCGAGCGGAGGCGGATCGTGTACGTCGGCCTGACGCGGGCCAAGGACGCGCTGTACGTCACGGCCACGCGCGAGGAGCAGACCGCGCACGAGGTCGGGGCAAACGGACTCGAGGACCACGATCACTTTGCCGAGATCTTGAGCTGGGCGCTGGCGAACCCGGAGTCGGCGACGGTGGTCGAGGCGGAGCAGCTCGAGCTGCCGGTGCCGCGAAGCGCGAACGGGCAGGCCGGCGACGACCCTGCGGTAGTGGAAGCGGTTCTCGACCGCCTCGAGAAGATCCAGCCATCCGGCGCGGCCGAGTTGACGGCGCCGGAGCGTGGGGTCGAGTTGAGCTTCTCCCAGCTGCACGACTTCGAGCTCTGCCCTGTGCGCTACCGGTTCGCGCACGTCTGGCATGTGCCCGCGCCGCCGGACGAGCTGCAGCCGGCCTACATCCGAGCGATCGGCTCCAGCGAGCTCGGTTCTGCCGTGCACGAGGCGCTGGCGGCGTGGCACAACACCGGCGGCGAGCTGCTTTCGCTCTACAACGGCCCGGAGGCGGGCCGCGAGATGCTGCAGCGCTACCTCGGCCATCCGCTGGCGGCGGCGAAGACGCTGGCGGTGGAGGCCGGCTTCAACATGGCGATCGGCGACACCCGGGTGCGGGGCGTCGTCGACCGGGTGTGCGAGGTCGACGGCCGGCCGGCGCTCATCGATTTCAAGACCAACGCGACCCTGGACGACTCGCTGCTCGCGGCGTACTCGCTGCAGCTCCGGATCTACGGTGTCGCCGCGCGCCGCGGCCTGCTGCCCGGCGGCCGCGATCCGCGGCTGATCCTCTTCGACATGCGGCGTGGTGTCGTGCACGACGTCGCGCCGGACGACGCGGCGGTCGAGCAGCGTGTGCGCGCGGCGGCGGAGCGTGTCACGGCCGGTGACTTCGCGCTGCGCCCGGAGCACGCCCAGCGCCCGTGCAAGCTGTGCGCCTACCGTCCAATCTGCCCGGACGCGCGGCCGTCCTCCTGATGCTCGAGAAGTACTTTGAGCGGCGGGAGATCAAGGAGGCGATTGCTTTCGCCGAGGCTGGCGGGATCGCAATCCATCGCAACTTCGACTCCTACCACGGCTCGACGATCCGGGGATTTCGCCGCGAAAAGCCGTTCCTCCACGTCATCGGCCTGCGGCCCAACCTGGAGGCGTGGGGCAGGCTCCACGGGCTGCGGCCGGAGTGGATCCAGCCGGAGAGGCGGCGCCGCGTCGCCCACTACGACATCTTCGGCCCAGCTGCGGAAGCACTCATCGACCGCCTGAAGCCCGGGGCTTGACGGCGATTGACGCATTGCGTTATACTGCGTCAAGAAACTGCAGAGGAGAAGGAAAATGAGCACCGAGTTCGCCGACACCGCCACCGCCGTAGAGGAGTTCGCCGTGGGCGCGGCCAAGACCGCAGCCGAGGTCGCGAGCGACCCCGTCGGCGCCGTCCGCAAGCAGGCGCGCAGCTTCGAGCGCAAGGGCACCCCGGCCGTCCGCCGGATCAACCGCCGCCTGAACGCGCTGATCCCCGAACGGGTCACCGTGTTCGGAGTCGAGGTCAACGACAGGCTGCCCGAGAAGCTCGCGATCAAGGGACTGCACATGGTCAAGCTCCAGGCGCGCCGCCACGACGTCATGGGCGACGTCGCCAAGCGGACGCTGAAGATCTTCAACGGGTCTTTCAAGACGATCGCCCGGACCGCCACGCGGCTGGAGCAGGCGAGCGATCTGACGCCGCAGCGCCCGGCCGAGCGCAAACCGGTTCGCCGGCGCGCGTCCCGCGGCCGCGCCGCGTAAGCACGAGATCCTCGAGGGCGCCCCGCTCGCGGGGCGCTCTTCCTTTTTCCGCTAGCCTCTTTGCGCGATGGTCCTCTGCACGGGTTCGATCGCGTACGACTACATCCTGACCTTCAAGGGTCGTTTCAAGGACCACATCCTTCTCGACAAGACGCACATCCTGAACCTGAGCTTTCTGGTCGACGACCTCCAGAAGCGAAGGGGAGGCGTCGCCGGCAACTACGCCTACAACCTCGCGCTGCTCGGGCAGCCGGCCGCGGTGCTCGCCACCGCCGGGACGGACGCCACCGAGTACCGCGACTGGCTGGAGGCCAAAGGCGTCGACTGTCGCGGCTTGCGCTTGCTCGAGGGCGAGATGAGCGCCACGGGATTCACCACCACCGACATGGACGACAACCAGCTCACCGGCTACTACGGCGGCGCGATGTGGAAGGCGGCGATGCTCGGCCTCGACGACGGCCCGCCCGACCTGGAGGCCGTGATCATCGGCCCCAACGACCCCGGCGCGATGAAGCGCCTGGTGGGGGAGTGCCGCGACCGCGGCGTGCCGTTCGTCTTCGACCCGGCGCACCAGCTGCCGATGATGGACGGGTCGGACGTGACCGACAGCACGACCGGCGCGTGGATCGTGATCGGCAACGACTACGAGCTCGAGCTCATCCAGGAGCGCACGAAGCGCACCACCAAAGGCTTGCTCGAGCTCTCGCAGATCGTGGTCACGACGCTCGGCCGGCATGGCTCGCGCATCACCACCCTGGAAGAGTCGGTGGACGTGCCGGCCGCCCCGGCCGGGCGCGAGGCCGACCCGACAGGCGCCGGCGACGCGTACCGCGCGGGGCTGGTGGCTGGACTTCTGCGCGGGCTGGACCTGGGCGAGGCGGGGTGCATCGCGTCCCTGGCGGCGACGTACGCGGTCGAGCAGGTCGGGACCATCGAGCACGCGTACACGCGAGAGGATTTCTGCGCCCGGCATAAGGACGCCTTCGGGTTCGATGTCTCGGAGAAGCTCTGGGTTAGTTGAACTTTTTGCCCTGGTCGCGCCTGTAAGCCCAGAGCGCGAGCAGGAAGAAAGCGACTGTGTAGCCGGCCATGTACAGCCAGTCGGCGGAGATGTCGTCATAGGACACGCCAACTGAGTTCCAGACGAGGTGCGCCGCGCGGTACAGCGGCAGGTAGGGCGCGATGTCGCGGAGGAACTGCGGCAGCAGCTGCAGGGGGAAGAACAGCCCGGACGCGAAGGCGGTCGGCAGGTAGATGAGGTTGGTGACCGCCGGCGCCGAGTTGGGCCCGGCCAGGTAACCCAGCGCAAAGCCGAGGCCGATGAACGGGATCGAGCACAGCATCGCGCGGGCTCCCAGGGTCAGCCACTGCGAGGCGCCCAGGTGCACCCCGCCCGCGGCCGCCGCAAAGAGGCTCAAGACGACGATGGACATGAGCGCGATCGCCAGCGCCGACAGCGCCTTGGCGAAGAAGTAGACGGCGGCCGGCAGCGGCGTCGACTTCATCAACAGGTCCTGCTTCTGCCCGCGCTCGTTGGCGAGCGAGATCCCGAAGCCGAGCACCATCACGTTGGCGACGCCGTACAGCGCCATGGATGCGAGGAAGTACTGGCCGAACAGGACGTCCGACCCCTTGAACAGCGGTTCTTTCGCGTTCCCGAGCCCGATGAACGCAAAGAACATCGAGGGCAGAACGATGCTTGTGACGCTGAAGGCGGGGACGCGAAGCAGCTTCAAGAACTCCGCGTATGCCTGCCGCCCCAGCATCGGCAGGACCGGCGCGGTCCGCATCCGTGCGGCGACCGCGCTCACACCCGCACCTCGCGCTGCGTCATGGCGATGAACGCCTCCTCGAGGTCGGCGCCGGCGACCTCGAGCTCATGAAGCTCGACACCGCGCCGAAACAGCTCCCGGAGAACCTGCTCCGGCTCGCTGGTGAGGAGCCGGACGCGATGGTCGTCGACGACCTTCGAGTTCAGGGGAAGACCGTCGAACTGGCTCTCGTCGCGTGGGCTCGGGGTCGTGAACGTGATCCGCTTGCCGGCGACCTGGGACTTGATGGCAGCCGGACTTGCGTCGGCGATAACCCTGCCCTGGTTGATCACGATCACGCGCTGGGCGAGCTGGTCGGCCTCCTCGAGGTAGTGGGTCGTCAGGACGACGGTTCGTCCCCTTGCCGCCAGCGCGGCCACCTCCTCGATGAAGCGCCGGCGTCCCTCCACGTCCATGCCGACCGTGGGCTCGTCGAGGAACAGCGTGTCGGGGTTGCCGCACACCGCCAGGGCCAGGTACAGGCGCTGGTGCTGGCCGCCGCTCAGGTCCTTGACCAGGCTTCGCGCCTTCTCCTCGAGACCCGCCATCGCGATGGCCTCGGCTGCCGGCAATGGCGCCGGGTAGTAGGAGCGGAACAGGTCGACGATCTCGGTCACACGCAGCATCCCGGGAACGCCTGACTCCTGGAGCATGACGCCGATCCGGCTGCGGGCCTTGAGGTCCTTCGGATCGAGACCGAACAGCCGCGCCGTGCCTGAGGTCGGGTTGCGCAGGCCCAGCATGAGGTTGATCGAGGTCGTCTTGCCTGCGCCGTTCGGGCCGAGCATGGCGACGATCTCGCCCGCGTCGATCTGGAAGCTGACGTCGCGCACGGCCTCCACATCCCCGTAGCGCTTGGTGACGTGGGTCAGCTCGACGACCGGCTGAGGCATCGGCTAAAGGCTAGAGTTTTCGGGTGACGACGATCTTCACCCAGATCATCGAAGGCCGGCTGCCGGCGCGCTTCGTCTGGAAGGATGACCGGTGCGTGGTCTTCCTCTCCAACCGGCCGCTGCGCCCCGGCCACTCGCTGGTGGTGCCGCGGGAGGAGATCGACCACTGGCTCGACCTCGAGCCCACGCTGCTTGATCACCTGGCCGAGACCGCGCAGGCCGTCGGCCGCGCGCAGATGGCGGGGTTCAAGCCGGAGCGGATCGGCGTGATGCTCGCGGGGCTGGAGGTGCCGCACTGCCATTTCCACGTGGTCCCGATCCGCGGCCTGCACGATCTCGACTTCGGCAACCAGGACCCGGACCCTGACCCCGCGATGATGGACGAGGCCGCGGAGACGGTCCGGCGCGAGCTGCGCCGGCTCGGCTACCCGCAGGTGAGCGACTAACCAGGCGCCAGCAGCTTCTCCAGCTGCTTGATGTGCAGCTCCAGGTGGCTGACCAGAGGCAGGCGCGCGATCTCCTCGGCCGTCATGGTGATCCCCTCACCGAGGTCGGCTGACCGGCGAAGCGCTTCGGGCTCGGTCTCGCGCAAGGTCTTGATTGTTCGCGCGTGGTCGGCGAGGGTCATGCGCACCAGATCGGCCGGTTCGAGCTGTGACATCTGGTGGCCGACCGTGTCGCGGAGGTGCACCGCCTCGAGAAGGTCCATGTTCGGCTGCTGGCCGCTGGACACCCGGTGCACGAGCACGCCGTAGAACTTGGAGAGGACGGCGATGTGCGCGAGCAGCTCATGAGCGTTCCAGTCGCTCTCGCCTCCATGCTCGGCCTTGACTCGCGGCGCCAGCGCGGCCAACCGGTCTGAGGCGTCCTGCAGGCGGTCGGCGAGCAGGTTGCGTTCCCTGTCGAGGTATGTGGCCATGAACGACCTGACGTCGTCGAGGGTGAAGGCTGGGCTCTCGATTTTCACCGCGCCCTCAGCCTAAGGGAGAATCGAAGCATGTGCTACAGCGATGACGCCCGAGTGCCTCTGCCGCCGGTGGGCGGCGCCGCCGCCGACCAGGGTGACCTGACCCTCACCTCCTCCGACGGCACGAAGTTCATGGCCTACTTCGCGCGGGCCTCGCGCCCGGGCGGAGCCGGGATGGTCGTCCTCCCCGACGTCCGCGGGCTGCACCATTTCTTCAAAGAGCTCGCGCAGCGATTCGCCGAGGCGGGCATCGACTCGGTGGCCATCGACTACTTCGCGCGCACGGCGGAGTCCGACGACCGCAGCGACTCGTTCGACTACATGCCGCAGGTGCAGAAGACGACCCCGGAGAACATCGCCGCCGACGTCGGCGCGGCGATCGCGTACTTGAAGTCGAAGGAAGGAGGCGCAGTGAAGTCGGTGTTCACGGTCGGGTTCTGCTTCGGCGGCTCCAACTCCTGGAACCAATCGGCGGCCCAGCGCGACCTTGCCGGAGCCATCGGTTTCTACGGTCGCCCCGTGCGCAGCGAGCCCAACATCCCGAAGATGAAGGCTCCCCTGCTGCTGATGATCGCGGGCGCGGACGCGGCAACCACGCCGGAGCAGAACGCCGAGTTCCAGTCCGCGCTCAAGGCGGCAGGCGTGCCCTTCGAGGCCCACGTCTACAAGGACGCTCCCCACAGCTTTTTCGACCGGTCCTTCGCGCAGTGGAAGGACGCCTGCGACGACGCCTGGAGGCGGATGCTCGACTTCGTGGGCAAACACAGCTAGTCGCGCAACAGCGAGGTGGATGCGACCTCGACGATGAACTCGCCGATCTCGTCCGCGTCCATGCCCCACGTTGTATGCAGGCCCGCGAACGTCTCGGAGTCGGTGAGCAGCCACAGCAGCCTGGCGGCGTGCTCGGCGGTCACCCCGGGTCGAAGCTTGCCCTGTTCCGCCAGCCGTCCGGCCTGGTACCTCATCCCGCCGGCGCGCATCTCCTCGCCGATGACCTCGCCCTCCATCACGGTGGGCTCGAGGCGGGCGAGCACGCGGACACGCCGCGCCAGCTCGTAATCGGTGGCGTACATCCGCGCGCCCTCCGGCAGCGCTCGGCGCATCGCTTCTGCGGCGTCCGCCAGGTTGAAGAGCGCCAGCACGCGATCGAAGCCGCCGCGCATCTGGGCGTCCACCATCACGGCGCCGACCAGGCCTCCCAGCGACCCGTACGTCGAGTAAAGGGTGGAGCGGGCGACTCCCGCCCTGCGGGCGACGTCTCCCATGGTGATGACGGGCGACGGCCCGTCGAGGATTGCCTGCCGCGCCGACTCGAGCACCTTGCGCCTGGTCTCCTCGACGCTTTCGGCGCGGGCCTTCATGCGATAGGTTCGAGGCATTGTCCGCATCCTACTTGACAAGACACCCTGTCGTCCTAATAATTGACCGGACAGTGAGTCCTGTCAAAAAAGGAGATAGACGATGGCGATGCTGGCTGTACCCGTCCGGCTGAGCGAGGCGAAGATCGTGGACCTGGTGACCTACCGGAGGGACGGCACGCCGGTGCACACACCGGTGCTGTCGACCCCGCGCGATGGGGTGCTTCTGATTCGCACCCACCACACCGCCGGCAAGTTGAAGCGGCTGCGCCACAACTCCAGGGTGGAGGTGACGCCGTGCGACGGCAGGCGGCGAGTGATCGGGGGCACCAGCTCGGGCAGGGCCCGCGTCCTGGCCGCCGAAGAGACCTCAGCGTGCCTCGAGCTGCTGCACCGACGCCACGGCCTCGTCGGCTACGCCTCCACCTGGCTTCGGCACCGTTACGGGCGCGACGTCTTCATCGCCGTGCAGCCCGACTAGGGCCTTTCTCGACGCTGCGTCCAGCGCTGGGCGGCAACGTATAGTCGGGGTCGATGGCCAGGTTGGCCCCGACGTCCAAGCCGCCCAGGACGGCGCCCCGCCTGCCGCAGGGTCTGATCGACGAGCTCGAGCGCCGCCACGCGGGCATGGCCCGGCACATGGCCAGAGCCGTGGTCACGCTCGTCCGCTGGGACGCGTCGACCGGGTTGCCTCCGCAGCGGGACGCGATCGTCCGCGCTTGCGAGGCCGGTCTCGACCTCTTCATGGCCACGGCCCGTGAGGCGCGGCCGGCGACCCAGGAGGAGCTGCGGCGCGTCGCCCAGCTGGGCATCCTCCAGGCCCGCAGCAGCCAGTCGGTCGAGCCGATCCTCTCGGCCTACCGGATGGCGGCGCGCGTTGCGTGGGACGAGATCCTGCGCGCGTGGCGCGGCCACCCCGAGGCGACTCCCGAGGCCATCATGCTCGTCGCCAACTACGTCTTCGCCGCGCTCGACCAGGTCGCGGCGGAGGTGACCAAGACCTACCTCCA
>VBEK01000007.1 GCA_005889135.1 Chloroflexota bacterium | reverse complement strand
CATATGCAGCGTGGCACGCGCGCGCATGCGCGCCTGTTCCACGCCCTGATCAGCGACAACTTCGACTCCGAGCTCGAGCTGCAGCGGCAGGCGCTGGCCCTCAACACGCCGCTCGCCGCGAGCGGCTACGTCGCCATCGTCTGCAAGCTCGTGGTCGGCAACCGCGACGGCGAGCGAGGCGGGCAGGCGCTGGCCGAGGTGACGGCCTCGCTTGACATACCGCGCGGCGCGCTCGTCCACGCGACCGACCCCAGCACGCTCGTGATCCTCTGGCCTGCCGAGTCGCTCTCCGA
>VBEK01000105.1 GCA_005889135.1 Chloroflexota bacterium | reverse complement strand
CCAGGGCCGGACCGATCTTCCAGGCGGCCATCATCAGCGGGTAGTTCCAGGGCGCGATCGAGCCCACCACGCCGAGTGGCTCGCGCCGGACCATGCTCGTGAAGCCCTGCATGTACTCCCCCGTCGCGCGGCCTTCCAGGGTGCGCGCGGCGCCCGCGAAGAAGCGGACGCAGTCGACGATGGGCGGTATCTCCTCCGACTTCGTCGCCGCCAGGGGCTTGCCCACGTTCTCCGACTCGATGCGAGCCAGCTCGTCACCGTGCTCCTCGATGGCGTCGGCGAGCTTGAGCATCGCCTCGCTGCGCATGCGCGGAGTGCTGTCCGACCAGCCCTCATCGAAGGCCTTGCGCGCCGCGGCCACCGCGCGGTCGACGTCCTCGGCCGTGCCCTTCGGCACATGGGCGATGATCTTGCCGGTCGCGGGGTTGACGACCTCCTGGGCGTCGCCGCCCGAGCTGGGCGTCCACACGCCGCCGATGAACATCTCGTGCTTGCGAAGCGTCGTGCTCATTGAGCCCCTCCCAGTTATGCGCTATGCGCCGAGCGAGGCGCCGAGGATGTCGAGTCCTTCCTCCAGCTGCTCGTCCGGAATCGTGAGCGGCATCAGGGTGCGGACCACGTTGTGGTGGACGCCGCAGCGCAGCAGGATCAGGCCCTTCTCGCGCGCCGTCGCTAGCACCTTGGCCGTCTCCGTGTCAGCGGGCTCCTTGGTCTTGCGGTCGCGCACGAGCTCCATGCCCACCATCGCGCCCAAAGCGCGGACGTCGCCGATGATCTCGTGGTCCTGCGCCCAGGTGCGCATCCGCTCCTCCACGACGGAGCCGATGCGCGCAGCACGCTCGGGCAGCCGCTCATCGCGCATCACGTCCATGACCGCGAGCGCGGCCGCGCACGCGACGGGGTTGCCGCCGTAGGTGCCGCCAAGGCCGCCGGGATCGGGCGCGTCCATGACCTCGGCACGCCCGACGACGGCGCTGAGCGGGAAGCCCGCGGCCAGGCTCTTGGCGACCGTCATCAGGTCGGGCCGCACGCCCGAATGCTCGACGCCAAAGAACTTGCCCGTACGGCCGAACCCGGTCTGGATCTCGTCGGCGATGAGCAGGATTCCGTGGCGGTCGCAGAGCTCGCGCAGACCCTTCATGAACACGAACGGGGCCGGGACGAACCCGCCCTCGCCGAGCACCGGCTCGATGACGATGGCGGCCACGCGCTTCGGACCAACCTCGGACTCGAGGAGGCTGTCCAGGTCCGCGAGAGCGGCCTCCGTCGTCCAGCCCCGATACGAATAAGGAAAGGGCGTCTGGTAGACCTCGGCCGCGTAGGGGCCGAAGCTCTGCTTGTAGGGCTGGACGCTTCCGGTCAGAGTGAGCGCGAGGAGGGTGCGGCCGTGGAAGGCGCCGCGGAAGCTGATCACGGCCTCGCGGCCGGTGGCGGCGCGTGCGATCTTGACCGCGTTCTCGATCGCCTCCGCGCCGGTGGAGAAGAAGACCGCCTTGCGCTCACCCTCGATGGGCGCGACCTCGCACAGTCGCTCAGCAAGACGGAGGTAGGACTCGTAGTGCACGACCTGGAAGCTCGTGTGGGTGGCGTTCTTGAGCTGCTCTTCGACCGCCTGCATGACGCGCGGGTGGCCATGGCCGACGTTCATGACCCCGATGCCGCCGGCGAAGTCGACGTAGCGCCTGCCGTCGACGTCCCAGAGCTCCGAGCCCTTGGCCCGCGCGGCGGTGATGGGGTGGGCGCTGGTGATGCCGCGGGGGATGTACTTCGTGCGCAGCGCCGCGAAGTCGGTCTCGGTCGCGCGGGTGGCGCTCACGCGGCCATCTTAGGGGCTACGATCCGGGGCTTGTGGAAGGGGCTTCGACCGCGGTGGAACGGCTGTGGCCGGGCCGCGGCGCGGTGTTCGAGGAGCTCGGCGGCGGCATCACCAACCGCAACTACAAGGTCTCCGTCGAAGGCTCCGAGTACGTGCTGCGCATGGGCGGGGCGAAGACCTCTCTGCTGGGGATCGACCGGGCGGTCGAGTACGCCGCGGGGCGGCGGGCGTTCGAGGTCGGTGTCGGGCCCGAGGTCGTGGCCTTCGTGCCCGAGGAAGGGTGGCTCGTCGCCCGGTTCATCCCCGGCCGCCCGATCTCGCTGGAGGACATGCGCCGTCCGGAGGTGCTGGGACGGGTCGGCGACGCGCTGCGGTCGTTTCACTCGTCGGCGCCGATACGCGGACGGTTCGATGCCTGGGCGGTGGTCGACGGCTATCGCTCCCTGGCCGTCGCGCACGGGGTGGAGATCCCCGAGCCGTTCGCCCGCGCGCGCGAGGTCGCGGAGCGCATCCGCGACGTGCGGGGTCCACAGCCTGAGGTGCCCTGTCACAACGACCTCCTGAACGCGAACTTCCTGGACGACGGGTCGATCCGGATCGTCGACTGGGAGTACGCGGGGATGGGGGACAGGTTCTTCGACCTGGCGAACTTCTCCGTGAACCACGAGTTCTCGGTCGAGGACGACCGGCGGCTGCTCGAGGCCTACTTCGGCGAGGCGCGCACTGCCGACCTGGCGTCGCTGCGCCTGATGCGCTTCATGTCCGACTTCCGGGAGGCGATGTGGGGGGTGCTGCAGTCGGGAATCTCAGACCTCGACTTCGACTTCAGGGGGTACGCGATGAAGCATTTCGGACGCATGGAGTCGACCGTGGCCGATCCCGACTTCGCCCGGCACATGCACGCGATCGGATAGGTCTATCGATGGGATCAAAACAATTGATCCCTCCTATCGCGGAAAAAGGCCTAGCTTCTCGTTACCACATTGACGATGGTTGACGGAGAGGCCGTTCTCTACGGGTCGGACGAGTGCGACGAGTCTCGCGCGATGGCCGAGCTTCTGCGCGAGATGGGCGTCGACTTTCAGTTCCGCCTGGTCAACCGCGACGATCGCGCGATGCGGGAGTGGGAGCAGGTCGACGGCGAGCGCGTGCCGATGCTGAGGGTGGGCAACCACGCGATCGTCCGCGGGCTCGACCGGATCAAGGTTCAGCAGCTGTTCGGCTGGGTGGGCTGCTGAGAGCCTCGGCTTAAGCCGCGACCGCCGGCGACGGCGGCCTTCCCCCGAGGGGAAGCCCGCGAGCACCGGCACTCGCGGGCTTCGGACTAGTGGCCCGGGCAGAGCTTCACGTTCGGGTTGTAGTTCGCGAACATTCCGTCCGGGTTGGGCCGCCAGAGCCACGCGTGCAGCGCCCAGAGGTGGAGCGACGTCACGCTGGTGAACGACTTCCCGAAGAGCTGCGGCGGAGTCGTGGCCACCCACGCCGACCACGGCACGATGTACTCCACGGCGACGAGCTGTAGGCGGTTGGAGTCGACCTCGTAGACCAGCGCCTCGGGCCGGTTGGCCTCGATGGTCGCGTCGAGGCGTGACGTGTCGACGTAGTGCTGCCCCATCCCGCCCACGCCGGGCAGGTCGAAGCACGCGAGCAGCGGCCCGTAGTGCGCGGCTACGGCCTTGTCCAGGTCGTGGAATGGAGCAGTGGCGAGGCGCACGCCGGCGACGGCGCTCTCGTCGTCACCGTTCGAGGCCAGCGCCGCCGGAGTGGTCAGCGCGCCGACCGCGAGGCCGGCGATCGCAAATCTCGTGAGCCACCTCAACATGGCTGTCCTCCTCATCGGTAGAAGTAGGGATCGAGGACGCTGACCGCGGTGATCCTGTCCGCCGGCAGCTGGTTGAGCTTGGCGGCCTTGCGGATCGCGTCCGGGCTGGGCGCGTCGTAGACGCAGAACGTCTTGCTGTGGTCCTCGGTGACGTACGAGTGCACCCAGGTGACACCAAGCTCGGCGTTGGTGCCGACCACCGACAGACACGCTTTCGCTCCTTCCTCGGTCAGCGGAATCTCGAGACCGTCGGGGAAGGAGCGCTCGACCATGAAACGGGCCATGACGAACCTCCTCGATATGTGATGCGACGAAGCTATTTGGCTTTCGCCGCCCCCACATCCGGGAGAAGGCTCAGGCGGTGCTCAGTTCAGGTGCTCATTTTTCGTGAGCCAGGTCGCGACCTGCACACGAGAGTCGAACCCCAGCTTGTCGAGGATGTGGTGGACGTGGTTGTCGATGGTCCGCTCCGAGAGGTAGAGGCGCTCGGCGATCTCGCGGTTGCTCAGGCCGCGCGCGACGAGCTGAGCGACCTCGCGCTCGCGGCGGCTCAGGTCGACACCGACCACCGCGCGAATGGGTTCCGCGGCCTCGATGCTTTGCTCGGGCCCAGCAGCAAAAAGGCTCCATGAACCGGGGATGCCGGTGAACACACGCACACCACGGTCCGAGAACTCGATGCCTGACCCGACTACTAGGTCCTTGACCGTGCCCGAGACCACGACCTCGCCCGGCTGCGCTACCTCCATCACGCTCGAGGCGACGCGGAGGGCCACGCCGCGCGGACGCCCGTCCGCGATCTCGCACTCGCCCGCATGGACGCCGGCGCGGATCCGCAGGCCGAGGTGGAGCAGCTCGTCGCGCACGTCGAGGGCGCAGCGGATCGCCCGCGCGGTGCCGTCGAAGACCGCGGTGATGCCGCGCTCGCCGGCCTCGATCTCGCGGCCGTGATATCGCGAGAGCGCTTTCCTCACCACCGCGTGGTGGCTGTCGACGAGCTGGTGCCAGCGCCGGTCGCCGAGCCAGACGGCATGCGCCCCGGCCTGCGCGACTTCGGTGCACAGGACGGTGGCCAGCATCGTGTCCGGCGCCGGCGCGGTGCGCACGCCGGTGAGGAACTCCTGGATCTCGCCGAGAACGAGCTCGGCGTCGCCAAAGTACGGCCAGTGGTCGATGGAGTCGAGCTCCAGGTACTTCGCTCCAGGGATGTGCTCGGCGAAATAACGACCCGCCTCGATCGGGGCGATCCGGTCCCCTGTGGCGTGGATGATCAGCGCGGGCACTTTGATCGCCGGCAGTGCGTCGCGGATGTCGATGAGGTTGTTCATGCCCAGAAGGTCGACCGCGTCGCCGGGGCTGGCGCTCATCTGGGTGAAGGTCGCCCACCAGCGCGCGACCTCTGGGTTGTCGACCTGGCTTGGGCAGTAGCGGTCCATGGCGATGACCCTGCCCCATGTATCGCGGGCGCGCTGAAGACTTTGCTCGTACTGCTCGCGCGTGGCGCCCCATGGGTAGCCTGGCCGGGCCAGTGCCGAGGGGTAGCTGCCGTCGATGATGATCCCCAGCGTCCGTTCGGGGTAGGTCGCGGCGAAAAGGCACGACATCACGCCGCCCTCGGAGATGCCCATAACCGCGGCCTTCTTCGAGCCGACCGCGTCGAGCACCGCGCGGACGTCGTCCATGCGCTGCTCGAGCGTCGGCAGAGGGTGGACGCGGTCGG
>VBEK01000104.1 GCA_005889135.1 Chloroflexota bacterium | reverse complement strand
CCGGAGCTGAGGGCCGAGCTGGCCGCGGCCCTGGAGGGTATCCCGCTGGTGCGGGAGGTCCGGGGGCATGGATTCCTCCTTGGAGTGGAGTACGTCGACCCGCGCGACGGGACATCGTTCCTGCCGCCGGAGCTCGGGGTCGCGCGACGCGTCGACCTGACGGCCATGGACAAGGGGCTCATCGTGTACTCCACCATGCCCACGCGCGACGGGTTCGCGGGCGACCAGACGCTTTTCGCGCCGCCCTTCACCACCGGGGACGGTGAGCTGAGCGAGATGGTGCGGCGGTTCGCGGAGACGGTCCGCGCGGTCCTGAGGTCCGTCGAGGGCGAGCTGTCGTGAGCACGCCCTGGAAGCCGCGCACGCTCATCCTCCAGCACGAGGACGCAACCCCGCCCGGACTGATGACGGGCTGGCTGAGGGAGCAGCAGGCGGCGGTGGACACGCTGCGCATCGACGTCGACGACCGCGCCGTCGAGCCGCGCGACTACGACCTCATCGTCTCCCTCGGCTCGGAGTTCGCGGCGTTCGACGACGCGATCGCATGGGTACCGCGCGAGGCGCGAGTGTTCGAGGAGGCCCAGCGCGCGGACGTGCCCATCCTCGGGCTTTGCTTCGGCGGCCAGATGCTCGCGCGCGTTCTCGGCGCGAAGAACTTTCGCTCTGAGCAGGCGGAGATCGGCTGGCTTCCGGTGCGCACCCACGACCCGGCTCTGGTCAGCGAAGGGCCGTGGTTCCAGTGGCACTTCGACAGCTTCACCACGCCGCCGGGCTCGAAGGTCGTGGCCGAGACCGACGTCGGGCCTCAGGCCTTCATCGCCGGGCGCAGTCTCGGCCTGCAGTTCCACCCCGAGGTCACGCCCGAGATCATGGAGGAGTGGGTGCGGGTGTACCCCCACGAGCTCAGGGCCGAGGGCGTCGATCCCGACGGCCTGCTCGCGGAGACAAGGCGCCGCGCCGCGTCCAGCCGCGAGGTTACGTGGCGGCTGCTCGACAGCTTCCGGGACTCGGTGGCGAGGCGATGATCACCGCGGATCAGACCTCGACCTTTCCGCGCTTCCTCGACCTCTCCTATCCGAGCGTCGAACGCGGCGAGGGCGTGCGCCTGTGGACGGCGGACGGCGCCGAGCTGCTGGACGCGTGCTCAGGCGGCGCCATGGTCTCGAACCTCGGCCACGGCCTGCGCGACGTCGTGGACGCCGGAGTCCTTCAGGCGGAGAAGATCGCGTACTTCTACATGGACCACTTCACCAACGAGCCGATGGAGCGGCTGGCAGAACGCCTTATCGAGGTGGCCGCGCCCGAGATGGCGCGGGTGCGCTTCACGTCGAGCGGCTCCGAGGCCAACGAGACCGCGCTGCGCCTCGCCCGGGCCTATCACGTCGACCGCGGCGAGCCGGACCGCTGGCAAATGGTCTCCCCAGCCCAGGCCTACCACGGCTCGACGATGGCCACGCTCGCGCTCAGCGGCCGGCCGCGCTCGCTGCAGCATCCCTACGAGCCGTATCTCTCACCGCACCTGCACGTCCACATCGGGACCGACCCGGAGGCGGCCCTCCGCGAGCTCGACGCGCGGCTCGAGGAGGCAGGACCGGGCGCCGTGGCGGCTTTCTTCTGCGAGCCGGTGAGCGGCGCCGCCCGGCCGGCGTTCACGCCGCCGGAGAGCTTCTGGCGGGGGCTGGACGCCCGCCGGGAGAGGCACGGATTCCTCGTCTGCTTCGACGAGGTGGTGACGGGCATGGGCCGCACCGGCAGCTGGTTCGCGTACCAGCAGCTGCCGATCGAGCCCGACATCGTCACCGTGGGCAAGGGCCTCGGCGCCGGCTACGCGCCCATCAGCGCGGTGCTGTGCAAGCAGCACGTCTACGACGCGGTCGACCGCGGCTCGCGGTTCTTCGACCTTGGGCACACGTGGGACGGGGCGCCGGTCTCCTGCGCCACCGGGCTTTCCGTGCTCGACGCCCTCGAGAGCCGCGGGCTCGTCGCGCGCGTCCGCGAGCGAGGGCCGCGTCTCCTGGAGCAGCTGCAGGCGGCGCTGCGTGGCAATGGCCTCGTGCGCGAGGTGCGCGGCCGGGGCTTCTTGCTCGGGATCGAGCTGGTGGACCTGCCTGACGAGGCGCACATGGACGACCGGGTCGAGGAGGTCGCCCTGCGCCATGGCCTGCTCATCAGCACCACGCATTCGAACCTCGACGGATTCGTCGGCGACGAGGTCGTCTTCGCCCCGGCCTTCACCGCGACCGACGACGAGCTCGACATGATGGTCGAGCGCCTGGCCGCGCGCTGCGCCCCGACGCCTTCGAGGACGCGGTCCGGCATGGCACGGTCGTGACCGACCTCCTGCTCGCGCTCGACCCGGTCGACGCGCCGATCTCCGACTACGAGCGGTTCGGCATCCGCTCGGGGGCTGCCGACCTGGTCGTCCACCCTGACACATCGACCCTGCATGACCTCCGCTGGCGCCCGGGGTGGCGGATCTGCCTCGGCACGCCTAGCTGGCCGGACGGGCGGCGCTGCGAGCTCGCGTCACGCGAGGTGCTGCGCGGCTCCCTCTCCCAGATGTCGACCCTCGGCTACGAGGTCATGGCCGCCGTCGAATACGAGGTCCGCCTGCGGGACGCGGAAGGTCGCTTCGTCACCTCCGGCGTCAGTTACAGCGCGACCGAGATCGCCGCGCTCGACGGTTTTGTCAACGCGCTCCGACCGGCGCTCGAAGACCTGGGGGTCGAGCTGACGGCTGTCCACACCGAGGCGGCGCCCGGGCTCGTCGAGCTCAACGTCGCGGCGCGGCCGGCTCTCGAGGCAGCCGACGGCGCGGCGCTGGTGAAGTTCGCGACCAAGGAGCTCGCGCTCTCCCTGGGCTTGCGCGCCTCGTTCCTGGCCAAGACGGCTCCAGGCGAGGAGGGCTCGAGCGGGCACGTCCACCTCTCCGCGTGGCGCGACGGCGGGAACGCGTTCGCTCGCTCGCAGGTGATGCAGACGGCGATCGCCGGCGTGCTGGAGCACCTCCCGGCGGCGTCGCTGCTCCTGAACCCGACCATCAACTCCTACAAGCGCCTCGTCCCCGGCTGGTTCGC
>VBEK01000103.1 GCA_005889135.1 Chloroflexota bacterium | reverse complement strand
AGGCGGCCCTGAGCGCCTTCGAGGCCGACTTGTCTTTCCGCGACGCGCTGGGAGCCAACTTCAGCGACTACTACGCGACGTCGCGACGCTGGGAGCTCAAGGCCTTCCAGCAAACCGTGACCGACTGGGAGAGGTCGCGCTACGAGCGGGGCGTCTAGCCTGACCCGGGATGTTTGGCCTCGGGCTGCTGGCCTTCCTCGCCCTGGTGCTCGCGAATGCGTTCTTCGTCCTCGGCGAGTTCGCCCTCATCACGGTCGACCGGGGCCGCCTGGAGGAGATGGCCGATGCAGGTGACGGAAGGGCGGCCGCCCTCCTGGGCGCCACGGCCCAGCTCACTCGCCACCTGTCGGCGGCTCAGTTTGGAATCACCCTCTCCTCGCTGCTGATCGGTTTCGTCGCCGAGCCGCTCGTGGCGAGCGTCATTCACCCGCTCCTCGGGGGCCTTCCGCTGCCTGAGGAGGAGCTGGCACTGAGCCTATCGGTGGCCTCGGCGCTGCTCGTCTCCACCTACCTGCAGCTGGTTATCGGCGAGCAGGTGCCGAAGGGCGTCGCCATCGCAAAGCCCCTGGCCACGGGGCTGCTCGTCATCCGTCCCCTCACCGCGTTCGCCTGGCTCTTTGGGCCGCCGATCCAGCTGCTCAACGGCCTCGCCGACAGGATCGTCCGCACGCTCGGTGTCACACCACGCAGCGAGCTGACCGCAGCGCGAAGCATCGAGGAGCTCGAGGTCGTGATCCGCGAGTCTGCGGCACACGGCACCCTCTCCCGCGAGACGGCCCGCCTGCTCTCTCGCGCGATCAGGTTCGGCGACAAGACCGCGCTCGACGCGATGACGCCGCGGCCTCGCGTCGTTGCCGTGCCCCAAACGACGACGGCCTCGGCGATGCTGATCGCCGCGGCCCGAAGCGGCCACACCGGGATCCCGGTCCACGGCTCGAGCACGGAAGAGGTCGTCGGTGTGGCGCGAGTCGAGGACGCTCTCGCACTCTCGCTCATGGATCGGAGGCACACGAAGGTTGCCTCGATCGCCCGCGACACGCTCCTGGTTCCCGAGTCCAAGGACCTCCTGTCGCTCATCAGCGAGATGCGGGCGCAGCACATCCAGCTCGCCGCCGTGATCGACGAGTACGGCGGACTTGCGGGCATCGTCACGGACGAGGACCTGCTGGAAGAGATCGTCGGCGAGATCGACGAAGGCGGCCCCGGGACGGAGTCGGCGCGCGAGCCCGGACTCCTGCCTGGCTGGGCGCACGCGGAGCAGCTGTTCGAGGAAACGGGCTTCGTCATGCCTGAGGGCGAGGGTGCGTACGAGACCCTGGCCGGCTTCCTGCTCAGCCATTTCGGACACATCCCCTCGGCCGGTGAGACCGTCAGCGCGGAGGGCTGGTCCTTCGAGATCGTGGAGATGGACGAGCATCGCATCGCCTGGGTGCGCGTGCGGCGTCCCACCCGACCGGCCCGCGACGAGGATGCGGGCTCGTGATCGTGGCCCTCATGGTCCTGGCGGTTCTCTTGCTGCTTGCCAACGCGACGTTCGTCGGCGCCGAGTTCGCGACCGTGGCGGCGCGCCGCCCACGCCTCCAGCAGATGGCGGCCGCGGGTGACGCGCTCGCAGCCACCGCGATCCGGCATGGAAGCGAGCTGCCCAAGACGCTGGCTGCTCTTCAGCTGGGGATCAGCGCCGCGTCGATCGCTCTCGGCTTCACGCTCGAGTCGATCGTTGAAACCGCAGTCGAGCCGGTGGTGGGATACGTGCCACCCGCGCTGACCGTCGCCGTCGACGTCGTCCTCGCGGTGTTCGCGCTGGCGCTGGTGTCAGGTCTGCACACGTTGTTCGGGGAGATGGTGCCGAAGAACCTTGCGATCTCGGCGCCGGAGTCGCTTGCTCGGTGGCTCGCGCTGCCCACCTCGTTTGCCGCGTGGCTGTCGACCCCGCTCATCCCGTTCGTGTGGGGAAGCACGCGACTGGCGTTGCGGCTGCTGCGCATCGAGACGCCGGACACGATCGAGCTGGCAAGGTCGGCCGACGAGATCCATACGATGCTCGAGGCTTCGCGCGCCGAAGGCACGATTCGCGCCTACGACGAGCGTCTGCTCAGCAGGATCCTGACGTTCTCACAGAAGCAGTCGACCGAGGTCATGGTCCCTTGGCCACAGGTCACCTCCGTTCCGATCACCGCCTCGGTGGCCGAGCTCGAGCAGCGGTTTGCCGAGACCAGGAGGGGACGGCTGCCGATCCGGGCCGCGGAGGGCGAGCGGATCGTCGGTTACGTGAAGTCATGCGACCTCGCCCACGTCCCCACCTCGAAGCGCGGCGAGCCGATTCCGGCCGGCGTCGTGCGCGAGGTGGTCCAGGTCGACCAGTCGGCCGGCGTCGTCGCGACGCTCGAGCTGATGCGTGCGGCGGGTCGCCACTTTGCGGTCGTCATGGGTCCGGACGGCACGTCTCGAGGCATCGTCACGATGCGGAGCGTGATCGAGCTGCTGGTTACTAATGCGCCCGATTCCTGACGTCAGGCGGCGACGATCAGACCGGTTTGCGGCTCCGTGCGCGTTCGACGAATCGCTCGAACAGGCGGCGGGCCCACGGCAGATCGGTGGTCAGCTCCTCGGGGTGGCACTGGACGGCGACGATGAGGCCGTCCGTGGTCTCGACCGCCTCGACCGTGCCGTCGTCGCCGCTCGCGGTCTGGACGAGGCCGGCGCCAAGCTTGTCGATGGCCTGGTGGTGAAGGCTGTTGACGCGGATGCGGTGATCGCCCGCCGCGCGCCCGAGCTCGGAGCGAGGGTCGACGTCGATGGTGTGGGCGAGGTGGTTCCGGCCAAACTGTCTCACCTCGTGGCCTTCGAGGTGCTGACGCAGCGATCCACCCATGGCGACGTTGATCACCTGCTGCCCGCGGCAGATGCCCATCACCGGCAGGCCCTTGTCGTGTGCCTGGGAGAAGAGACGAAGCTCGGTGTCGTCGAGCTCTCGATCGACCGGACCGAGGTTGGGGTCGGGGTCCTCACCGTAGAGGGCCGGGTCGACGTCCCAGCCGCCGGGAAGGAGCAGCCCGTCCACGTCGGGCAGGCTCGGTGTGCCCGGCGGCAGGTCGACGGGCTCGGCGCCCACCGCCTTGACCGCCTGGCGGTAGGGGTCGTAGTAGTCGTCGCCTCGGCGGGGACTGGTTGTGATACCGATCCGAGGCCGGTCTTCACGCGTCATCGATTTGCGACTAGATTACGGGCCACGAGCGTGGGGTTGTCAACGCCGTGCCAGAACCGGCCCAATCGGACATGCCTGTAATGGCTGTTTCTGAGCATCGAGTTGGAGAGGTCGTCCGCCAGCGCCTCGACTCGCTGAGTCCGGCCGAGCGGCGGCTGGCTCGGGTCCTCCTGGCCACGTACCCGCTCGCCGGCCTGGAGAGCGTGGCCCGGTTCGCCGAGCGCGCGGGGGTCAGCCCGCCTACGGTCACCCGATTCATCACCAAGCTCGGCTTTCGGGGCTACCCCGAGTTCCAGGAGAGCCTCCGCCTGGAGGTGCAGTCCCGGCTCAGCTCGCCTCTGGCGCGCTATCGCGACGAGCCCAGGCGCGACTCCGCGGTCGAGCACGCGCTCGAGGTCGCCGGCCACAACCTCAAGAGCACGCTGGAGCTTCTCTCCGATCGGGACGTGAAGGAGACGGTGTCGCTGCTGGCCGACGTGCGCCGGCGGGTGATGATCCTGGGCGGGCGCGTCAGCTCGCCGCTCGCGCGCTACCTCGCGGGCCAGCTGCACCTGCTCCGGCCCGGGGTCGACCTGGTCGACGCCGAGCGCAGCGCCCCGGCCCAGCAGCTGATCGACATGCGCAAGACCGACGTGCTGGTGGTTTTCGACTACCGGCGCTACCAGCAGGACACCATCGAGGCCACCCGGGTCGCCGCAGGCCGCGGCTGCGACATAGTCCTGTTCACCGACCCGTGGCTGTCGCCCGTGTCGGCCTTCTCCCGCCAGGTGCTGGTCACCAGCGTGGAGACGGTCGGGCCGTTCGACTCCCTTGTCGGGGCGGTGGCGGTGGTCGAGGCGGTGATCGCCGCCGTGCTGCGCGAGCTGGGCGCGCGGGCGGAGGCGCGGATGCAGAGCCTCGAGCGCCTGCGCGCCGGCGGGGTGCTAGGAGGGAACGACTCCGGCGGCTAGGTAGCGCTCGGGGTGGCTCTCGAACTCGGCCTTGCAGCCCGCGGAGCAGAACCAGTAGGTCCTGTCGCCGCGCACCAGCTTGTGCGAGCTCGTCAGCGGATCCACTGTCATGCCGCAGACCGGGTCGGTGACGAACGTCACGGGCGCGACCTCAACGGCTACCGGCTTAGCTGCGCCCCTGCTCCGTGACGCTACCACCTCGGCGAGCGCCAGCAGCGCGATCTCCTCCTGGGTACCGCCGCGTGTCTTGCCCGCCGGGGTGCGCACGCGCGCGATGCTTCGCTCGTCCAGCCCGCGCCGCAGCAGCTCGTCGCGCACCGCGGCCGCGCGTCGCGTGCTGGCGATCAGGCTGACCTGCACGTCCTGGTGTGCGAGCGCGGCCTCGAGCGCGTCCTCGTCGAAGTGGCCCATTGTGGCCACTACCGCGTAGGTTTCGCCCGGAGGCACCTCCAGCGTCGCCAGCTCGGCCTGGCCGACGGCGCGGGCCCGGAACCCGGTCAGCTCCGCCAGCCGGACGAGGGTGGCGGCCGCGGGTCCGTCCCCGAACGCGAGAAGCAGGGGCTTGGGCAATCTCGGCTCGATGAAGATATCCAGCGAACCGCCGCTTGGACAGGTGGTCGAGATCGAAAGC
>VBEK01000121.1 GCA_005889135.1 Chloroflexota bacterium | reverse complement strand
TCCGAGAAGTACGGCGCTGACAGGGTGGCCCAGATCATCACCTTCACGACCATGGCCTCGAAGGCCGCGATCCGCGACGTCGGCCGCGTGCTCGAGGTGCCGCTGCGCGACACCGACCGGCTGGCCAAGCTCGTGCCGGTCTGGCAGGGCCGCTCGAAGACGCTCGAGGACACGATCAAAGAATCGCAGGAGTTCCGCGAGGCCTATGAGTCGAGCGACGAGGCGAGGCGGCTCGTGGACGTGGCCAAGACGCTCGAGGGCGTGTCGCGCAACGTCAGCACCCACGCCGCCGGCGTGGTCATCGCGCCCGAGCCGCTGGTGCGCTACACGCCCCTGCAGTACGGACCCGGCCGGGAAGCGGTGATCACGCAGTACGACATGAAGGCGGTCGGCGACATCGGCCTGCTGAAGATCGACTTCCTCGGCCTGCAGAACCTCGACATCATCGCCACCTCCCTGCGCCTGATCAAAGAGCGGCGCGGGGTCGAGATCGACATCGAGAAGATCCCGTTCGACGACGCCAGGACGTTCGAGCTGCTGGCCAACGCGGACACGCACGGCGTGTTCCAGCTCGAAGGCGCGGGGATGCGCCGGATGCTGATGGACATGCGGCCGCAGGGCTTCGAGGACGTATCGGCCGCCGTCGCCCTGTTCCGGCCGGGACCGATGGTGAACATCCCGGCCTTCATCGCGCGCAAGCAGGGCCGCGAGCCGATCGAGTACATGCACGAGCGGCTGGAGCCGATCCTCCGCGACACGTACGGCGTGATGATCTACCAGGAGCAGGTCATGATGGCCGCCCGTGAGATCGCGGGCTTCTCGCTGAGCGAGGCCGACATCCTTCGCGCCGCCATGGGCAAGAAGGACAAGGCCAAGATGGCGAAGCTGCGGACCAAGTTCATCGACGGTGCGGTGGAGCGGGAGATCGCGAAGCCGACGGCGGAGGCGCTGTTCGACGGCATCGCCAAGTTCGCGGAGTACGGCTTCAACCGCGCCCACTCCGCGGCTTACGGCGTGATCGCCTACCAGACCGCTTACCTGAAGGCGAACTACCCGCTGGAGTACATGACCGCGTTGTTGATTCACATGGAGGGAAGCGCGGAGCGCGTCGCGACCGCGATCGTCGACTGCCGGCTGCGCCGCATCGACGTCCTGGCGCCGGACATCAACCAGTCGAGCGTGGACTTTTCGATGACAAATTCCCCCTCTCCGGCGTCAGGTGTAGAAGGTCGGGGTGAGGGGCAGATCCGCTTCGGCCTGGCCGCGATCAAGAACGTCGGACGCCACGCGGTGGAGAGCATCGTCGCGATGCGGGATGCGGACGGGCCGTTCAAGTCGCTGGAGGACCTGTGCGAGCGCACGTCGGCGATCCAGGACGTCAACAGGCGGGTGCTCGAGGCGCTCGTGCAGTCGGGGGCGTGCGACTCGCTGGGCGAGAGGGCGCGGTTGATCGCGGCGCTCGACCACGCGGTCTCGCGCGCTGAGCGCGCGCGGCGCGACCGCGAGTCGGGCCAGACCTCGCTGCTGGACATGGTCGGCTCGCCGGAGGCCGAGGCCGACGACTACGGGCTGACCATCGACGTGGCGCCGATGCCCGGCGACGAGAAGCTGCGCCTCGAAAAGGAGTTGCTCGGGCTGTATCTGAGCGACCACCCGCTGCGCCGCATCTCGGCCGAGCTCGCAAGGCTCGCCGACACTCAGGCCGTGGAGGTGACGAGCGCGCTGCAGGACACCGAGGTGCGCGTCGCCGGGCTGGTGCGCGAGGTCCGGCGCGTGGTCACGCGCAAGGGCCAGATCATGGCCTACGCCACGCTCGAGGACCTCACCGGGTCGGTCGACGTAGTGCTCTTCCCGCGCGTGTTCGAGCAGGTGCGACTGCTGTTCGAGCCGGACAAAGTCGTGGTCGTGCAGGGCAAGGTGGATGCCCGGGCGGGAAGCACGCGTGCGACCGGCAGCGCCGGCGCGCCGGTCGAGCCCGAGATGGAGGGCGAGGTCGAGAGCGCGTCGGTCGTGGCCGACATGGCGTGGCTGTGGGACGACCCGGACTGCGTGCCGGTCGCGCGCAGGCAGCTGGTGCACGTGCGCATTCCGTCGGGCGACGCCGGGCTGGCAGAACGGCTGGAGTCGGTGCTGGCGCGACATCCCGGAGCTGACGAAGTCGTGCTCCACGTCGTCGTGGGGAGCCGTGAAGTGGTGGTTAACGCTGATCGCTATCATGTCCTCGCCGGTCCGGCGCTGATCGCCGAGATCGACGACCTGGTGGGGCAGGCGGCCACCCGACTGGAGACCGTGCGGCCGAAGGCGCAGGCCAACGGCAACGGTCACGGAAGAGGGAACGGTGACCGAGGACGAAGAGGCTAGCGGACGCTACATCGTGGTCAAGGCGCTGGAGGATGGGGTCGTGATCATGGGCCTGACGCGGGGCAAGGACACACGCTCGCACCACTCGGAGCGGCTCGACGCGGGCGAGGTGCTGGTGGCGCAGTTCACCGAGCTGACGGCGGCGATCAAGATCCGGGGCAAGGCCGAGATCATGACCGACGTGGGGAAGGTGGCCTCAGGGGTCTGAGCGGGCGCTCGAATACGTACGCTTTGCGCAAAGAGCACCTTTCGGCGGCCTCGATAGGTTCGTTTTGCGCAAAGGGCACCAATCCGCAGCCGATAGAATCGGACGGAAAGTCCCGCCCACGTAGCTCAGGCGGCAGAGCATCTCCTTGGTAAGGAGAAGGTCCCCGGTTCGAATCCGGGCGTGGGCTCCAGCTAGATCAAATCCTCAGCGGGTACGACCGGCAGCCCGGCCGCGTGCCAGGCGCTGAAGCCGCCGATCACATCGGTGGCGTTGAAGAGACCGAGTCCCTGCAGCGAGGCCGCGGCCAGGCTCGAGGAGTAGCCCTCGGCGCAGATCACGATCACGCGGACGGCGTGGTCGACGGCCTGCGGGATCCGATTCGGGGAGGTAGGGTCGAGCCGCCATTCCAGCACGGTCCGGTCGACCACAAGCGCGTTCGGGATGTCGCCTCCACGCCGGCGCTGCTCGAGCGTCCTGGTGTCGACCACCACGGCGCCTTCCGCCTGCTCCACGAAGGCCTGCTCAGGCGTCAGCCGGACCAGGTTGCGCCGCGCGGCCTCGAGCATGTCGTCGATCGTCGCCATCAGGGTCGTTTGGCCGGATGGTAGGCGTGATCTGAGGGCATGTCCAGAGTTCATTTGACCCGGCGCCTTAAGCCAAGCTGATCCCCAACAACCTGATCGCGTTTCCCGCGTAGACGGCCGCCCGGTCGCTCTCGACGAGGTCACACGAGTCGACGTCCTTGATCGTCGCCTCGACGGATTCGGGGGGACCGAGCGGCATGTCGGTCCCGAACAGCACATGGTCAGGCCCGAAGAAATCGAGGACGCACCGCACGGCGTGCGGCGCGCCGAACAGGGCGGTGTCGGCGTAGAAGCGCTTGAAGTACTCGAGGGGAGGACGCGGCAGGTCGTCCTTCACCTGGCGGAATCCCGGGCCCATGCCCAATCGCGCCGAGAAGTGGGGGACCATGCCGGCCCCGTGGTGCGCGATGACCCGCAGGCGCGGATGCCGCTCGACCACGCCCGAGTAGACGAGGCGGGCGAGAGCCGCGGCTGTCTCGTAGGGCCATCCGAGCGACCACCACAGCCCGTAGTCAGACCTCCGCTCGCTCGGGTAATCGGCGAACGTCGCGCTCCGCGTGGGGTGCAGCCATACCGTCCGCTCGAGCTCCTCGACCTGCGTGAACAACGGCTCGAACCGAGGATCGTCGAGCGGGACGCCCTGCACGTTGCTGAACACCTGGACTCCCAGCGCACCCAGATCGCGGCACGCGCGATCCATCTCGCGCAGGGACGCCTCGACGTCGTTGAGCGGCAGTGCGGCCGCGAACCCGACGAACCGGTCGCGATGCTTGACAACAAGCTCCGCCATCTCGTCGTTGGCCAGCCGCGCGAAGTCCGCCGCGACCTCTGGCGCACCGACCTCCTCAATAGGAGGCACGGCAAGCACCAGCACCTGCGTGTAATCGCTGAGCGGCTCGATCGCCCGCCAGCGCGCGTCGAGGTCGGTCAGCGCGTCGCTGAATCTGAAGACGCCCTCGCGGTAGTAGCGCAGCTGCTCGCCGGCGAGCGACGTCTCGAGGTGCCTCTCCAGCTTGTCGAGGTAGCCGCGCGGCAGGATGTGCGCGAAAGCGTCCACCTTGCGCACCGCTACACGACTCCCGAGATGGATCTCAAGGCGCCGATGAAGAGGTCCCAGAAGCCGGGCAGGTCGAGGTCGACGCCCACCGTCGCGTTGGGCTGAACCCCACCTCGGCGCCGGAAGTCCACCACCGTCATGCCCGTCGTCAGGCGGCCGTCGAGCTCGATCTCGACGTGCGCCTCTCGGCACGGGATCAGCTCGGGTCGCGCCACCTGCGCGATGGCGCACGGGTCGTGCACAGGCGGCGCGCTCACCCCGACCGCGCTCATCTGCTGCCGCTGATAGAACCTCAGCATGCCCACGACCGCTCGCGCGACTGGGGAGTCGAGGGCGGAGACGCGGCGGAACACCTCCTCGTCCGCGGCGGCCTTGCGCGTGACCTCGAGCCCGAGCATGGTCAGCGGCCAGCCCGCGCCGAACACGATCGCCGCGGCCTCCGGGTCGACGTAGACGTTGAACTCCGCGGCGGGCGTCACGTTGCCGCCGGTGAACGAGCCGCCCATCAGCACGACCTCGCGCACGCGCTCGGCGATCCGCGGCTCCTTCCGCACGGCCATGGCGATGTTCGTCAGCGGCCCGATAGGCACGAGAGTGATCTCGCCTGGCGCTGACATCACGATGTCGACGATCACGTCGACCGCGTGCTCCGGCACCGGGCGCACCGACGGCTCACCCCACTCGTGGCCCTCGAGCCCGCCCTTGCCGTGGATGTCCTCGGCCGTGAAGAGCGGCCGGACCAGCGGCGCAGCGCAGCCCGCGGCCACGGGCACGTCGTGGATGCCCGCGAGCGTGCACACGCGCAAGGCGTTGAGCGTCGTCAGCGCGAGGGGATGGTTCCCCGCCACCGTGGTGATCGCCGCCAGCGAGACCTCCGGCGTGCCGTGCGCGAGCAGGATCGCCATCGCGTCGTCGTGGCCCGGGTCGCAGTCGAGGATGATCCGCCTGGTCAAGCGGTGACTCCGAAGAGGCGCTTCAGGTCGCCGGCCGTCGGCAGGGAGGGGCGAGCGCCAAACTTCGTCGCTGTGGCAGCACCGGCGGCGTTGCCCAGGCGCACCGCGTCGACCAGGCTGTCGCCTCGCGCCAGCGCCAGGGCCAGCGCACCGACGAATGCGTCGCCCGCCGCGGTCGCATCGACGGCCTCGACGCGGCGCGGGTCGACGCGAGTCTCGCGGTGGCCTTCGTAGAGGACCGAGCCCTCCGCGCCCAGCGTCACCACGAGGGCTTTCGCCGCGCCCAGGCGTGCCGGGCCGCCGAGGTCGTCGGCCTCGCGCTCGTTGACCACGAGCACGTCCACGTCAGGCAAAGGACGGCCCGTGAGCGCCCCGCTCGGCGCCGCGTTCAAGACCACGCGCGCTCCCAACTCGTGCGCGCAGGCGATCACAGCCAGCACCGTCTCGAGCGGGATCTCGAGCTGCGTGACCACGACGTCTCTGCGTCGGAGCACCGCCCGCAGCCGCGCCACCTCGTCCGCGCCCAGCCGTGCGTTTGCGCCAGGCGCCACGGTGACCGTGTTCTGGCCGCCCTTCTCGACCACGATCAGCGCCACGCCGCTGGGCTCGCCGGGGTCGAACCCGATCCCCGACACGTCGACTCCGTCCTCGCGCAGGCCCGCGACCAGCTCGTGGCCGAACGCGTCACGGCCCACGCGACCGATCATGCGCGCGGTCGCCCCCAGCCGCGCCGCCGCCACCGCCTGGTTCGCGCCCTTGCCGCCGGGAATGGTGAGGAGCCGCTCGCCCAGCACCGTGTCCCCAGGTCGCGGAAGCTGCTCGACCTGGACGGCCAGGTCCATGTTGACGCTGCCCACGACCACAACCGACGGCACGGAGCAATAATGTGACCGCTTCGTCCACCAAGGACCAGGAGGGGATGACCTTGGGAGTGCTCAACGCGTTCAGGTTCCGGCTCAACACGCTTGCGATCGTCCTGATCCCGGTCTGCATCGCCATCGACTGGGCGGGCCACGCCCTCGCCAGCACGCTGAAGCTGCCTCTGTTCCTCGACTCGATCGGGACCGTGCTCGGCGGTCTTCTGGCCGGCCCGTGGGTGGGCGGGCTCGCGGGGCTGATCACGAACTTCATCAGCTCCGGCACAGTCGACCCGATCGCCGCGCCCTACTCGATCATCTCGCTCGCCATCGGCATCGCCGCGGGCATCGGCGGCTACTACGGGTGGCACAAGACGTGGCCGGGAAGGATCGCGCTCTACATCCTGATCGTCCTGGTGGCCTCGATCGGCTCGACGCCGCTGAACGTCAACCTGTACGGCGGTCAGAGCGGAGTGGCGTTTGGCGACACGGTGGTCTATGCGCCGCTCGTCAAGGCCGGCTGGCCGACGTGGCTTGCGGCCTACCTCGACGAGTTGAGCGGCGACCTGCCCGACAAGCTGATCACCGTCGTGGTCGCGGTCCTCATCTACTTCGGCCTGCCGAACCGGTATCGGGCCCTCTTCTCGGTCTGGCGGCGGCCGTCGGGAGAGCCGGAGCCGGCGCCGGCTTCGTAAGCGCCCGCGCGCGGTGGCGGGAGGCCTGAGCCTTTACGCGGAGGGCACGAGCCTTCTCCACCGTGCGCACCCGCTGACCAAGGGCGTGCTCACCCTGAGCGCGATCGCGCTCGCGTTCATCGCGCCCTCGCTCTGGTGGGTGGTCGGCATCCTCGTCGTCCTGCTCGCGCTGGTCACCGCCGCGGGTGTCCTGCGCCGCTTCTTCGCGGTCGCGCTCGCGATCCTGCTTCCGATCACGCTGCTGCTGCTCGCGGTGCAGGGATTCGCCAACCCCTTGAACCGCACCGTCGTCTTCGCGCTCGGCCCGATCGTGTACTACCGAGAGGGGCTTGCGTTCGCGGCGCTCGCGGCTCTGCGCATCGCGTGCCTGGTCAGCGCAACGTTTCTATTCAGCTTCACGACCCGCCCCGCGGACATCGCGGAGGCGCTGATGCAGCGCGGGCTATCGCCGCGTATGGGCTACGTCGTGCAGTCGGCGCTACAGATCATCCCCCAGACGCTGGAGATGGCGGGCCGGATCCAGGACGCGCAGCGCGCCCGCGGCCTGGAGACGCAGGGCTCGCTGCCCAGACGGGCGAGGGCGTACCTGCCCCTGATGCTGCCGCTGGTGCTGTCGTCGCTGGTCGCGACTCAGGAGCGTGCGATGGCGCTGGAGGTGCGTGGGTTCGGGCTGAAGGTCAAGCGGATCGCGCGCTACGAGTTCTTCGACAGCACCTTGCAGCGTGCCCTGCGCTGGGCTCTGGCGCTCGCGGTGCCAGGCGCCATCGTGGCCCGGGTGGCGGGGTGGAGGTGACCCGACCGGCGCTGGTCTTCGACCGCGTCGGCTACGCGTATGAGGAAGCGCCGCGCGAGGCGGTCAGCGACATCTCGCTGACGATCGCGGAGGGTGAGTGGGTCGGCGTCACCGGGCCCACCAACGCGGGCAAGTCGACCCTGTGCTTGCTCGCGATGGGGCTCGCTCCGCACTTCTTCGGCGGCCGGCTCAAGGGCGGTGTCACCGTGCTGGGCAAGGACTCGCGCCAGGTCAGCGTCATCGAGCGGTCGGCCGAGGTCGGGCTGCTCTTCCAGAACCCCTTCACGCAGGTTTCCGGCGCCCGCGAGCGGGTCGACGACGAGGTGGCCTTCGGCCCCGAGTGTCACGGCGTGGCCAGGCCCGAGGTCGAGGCGCGGGTCGCCGAGGCGATGGAGCGCGTCGGCATCGCCCACCTGGCGGCGCGCCACCCGATGGACCTCAGCGGAGGACAGCTGCAGCGGCTCGCGCTCGCCGGGCTGCTGGCCATGCGACCGGCGGTGCTGCTGCTTGACGAGCCGACCTCGCAGCTCGACCCCGCCGGCGCCGCCGCCATCTTCGATGTCCTTGCCGGGCTGCACCAGCGAGGGACCACGATCCTGATGGTCGAGCACCGGCTGGAGAGGCTCTGCGAGCTGTGCCCGCGGGTCGTCGCCATGGCGGCGGGCCGCGTCATCGCCGACGGGCCGCCCGACGAGGTTTTCAACCGCGAGGCGGTGCAGGAGAGGGTGGGCATCCCGGTGTTCACCCGGCTTGCCCGGGATGGCGCGCTGCCCAGGCCATGGCCCGTGCGGGTCGGCGACGCCGCCACCGCGTTCGCGAAGTCGATTGCCTGAGATCCGTCTCGAGGACGTCAGATTCGCCTACCCGGGCGGGGTCGACGTCTACCCCGAGCCCGGACTCACGCTGGCGCTGGGCGACGGGGTGACCGCCCTGGTGGGTGAGAACGGGGCCGGCAAGACGACGCTGACCAAGCTCCTGATCGGGCTGCTGAGACCACGCGCCGGGTCGGTCACCGTCCAGGGCGAGGACGTGGCGAAGGCGACCGTGGCCGCGATGGCGCGGATCGTCGGCTACAGCTTCCAGAACCCGGACGACCAGCTCTTCGAGCGCACCGTCAGGGCCGAGGTGTCCTTCGGCCCGCGTGTGCTCCGCAAGCCCGTGGCCGAGGTTGAGCGTGGAGTCGCGTGGGCTCTGGAAGCATGCGGTCTGAAGGGCCGGGAGGAGGTCCACCCGCACGACCTCGGCCTCTCGGAGCGGAAGTGGGTCGCCATCGCCTCGGCGCTTGCGGGCGAGCCGCAGGTAGTCGTGCTCGACGAGCCGACCCTGGGCCAGGACTACCCGTCCCGGGAGCGCCTGCGCAGCCTTGTCGCCCAGCTCGCGGACATGGGGAGGACGGTGCTCGTGGTGACCCACGACATGGATTTTGTCGGCGAGGCATGCTCGTCCACCGTGGTGCTGTCGGAGGGCGCGGTCCGCTACGCGGGCCCGACCGCAGCGGCGTTCGCGGACCGCGACCTCGTCGACGAGGCGGGCATCGAGCCGCCGCACGTGACGTCCCTGGCCCGCCGCCTCGGCCTGGGCGACGCCGTCAGCGAGAGGGCCTTCCTGGCCGCTCTGGGGCGCTGATCCCTGGTTTTTCCGCAACTTACTCAATGTTGCCGCAACACTTTTTCCACAGGTGGAGTAGCGTTTGTGGGCTTTGAGGGCCCGAATCGATTCGGAGTGGCCAGACGGCCAGGAGGAAAGCTTCGAATCGCAGGCGGGGACGATGAGGGCATGGTTGGTGAAAGGAACACATAGGTTCACGGTCGACCCGCGGCGCCGCTTTGGACGTCACGCCGACGCCCGGCGCCTGCTTGCCGCGGACGACGAGGTCACGAACGGGCACTCGGGCGCGTGGGGCGGCCTGGTCTCGGCCCTGCAGCGCCACACCGTGCACAGCGAGCTCGCCCGCTTGCCGAAGCAGGATCGGCAGATCCTTTCCCTGGCCTACGTCCACGGCCACACCAACCGCGAGATCGCGGCCATGCTCCAGGTCTCGGTGCGCACGGTGGGGCGGCGAATGACGCTCGCCCTGGCGCGACTCGAGGAGTCGGCCCGGCGCGCGGGGGCGTGGGCCACCGCGCTCGCCCTTGTCGGCCTCGCGGCCTACAGCCGCTGGATCGCCACGGCGCGGTCGAACCGTTGGCCGAGCGGCCTGGCGATGGCCGCGGCCGGCACGGTAACCGTGGTCGCCGTCGGAGTGTCTGTGGCCACCCCGGCGCCCACCGAGGCGACGCAGGGGCCGGCTCCCGTGGTCGCGATCCCGATCCAGGTGCCGCTGCCCGCGGAGCACACGTTCAGCATCACCATCGACACGGTCGGGGTCACGGTGGCCGCGGACACGAAGCCCGCCAAGGGCCACGCCGGCGACGGACTCGCGCACGCCGCCAACCAGGCGCCGCTGACCGCGTCGCGGATCTGCGGCAGCAACCCGACCGACGCGCCTCCGGCCACGCCCGTGGGACCGCGTGGGGCTGGGCCGCACACACCGCCCGTGACCCTACCGCCGCCGGGAGGCTGCGGCCACCAGTAGTTCGGACGCTGGGCCGAGGCCCGCGTTCTCTAACGTAGGTTCTCAGGAAACGTTGAGGAACCGTCGAGACGCCTCCCAGGTTGCGTGCGCACCCTGGAAGGCAAATCGAAGCTTCAGCGAGTTTCCGGAGGTAGCCCCACGATGAGCGAAGAGAGTCCCGAGCAGCCGGCGCAGCCGCAGCAGGAGCCGTCGCTCTTGCCGCCGGCGCCGACCTACCCGCCTCCTGATGCTCCTGGCGCGTGGACGCCTCCGCCCGCGACCCCGCCGAGCGACTCGATCTGGAACCGCGTCGCCGCCTTCCTCGTCCTGATCGCGGTCGTGGCCGCGGCGGGCGGCGCGGGCATTGGGTGGAGCCTGGCGCGTGTCGTCACCGGCAACCACCCTGTCGCCCAGGCGTCGCCGTCCACGCTGCCCGAGTCGCCCATCACGCAGGTCAGTCCGAGCCCCAACACCTCCAACAACGGCAACGCCGGCACTGAGGCGATCGCGAACAAGGTCCGGCCGGCGATCGTCGACATCAACACGACCCTGGGCAACGGCCAGGCCGCGGGCACAGGCATGATCGTGAGCTCCACCGGCGAGATCCTGACCAACAACCACGTGGTCGCCGGATCGAGCAGCATCTCGGTCAGCATCGCGGGCCGGTCGCGCAGTTACTCGGCGCACGTCGTCGGCGTCAACGTCTCCCAGGACGTGGCGGTGATCCAGATCGACGCCAGCATCTCGAGCCTCCCCACCGTGACCTTCGCGGACTCGTCCTCGCTGCAGGTCGGCGACTCCGTGGTGGCGGTCGGCAACGCGCTCGGCCGCGGCGGCGTGCCGCAAGCGACCGAGGGCAACGTCACAGCGCTCAACCAGACGATCACGGCGAGCGAGGGCCGCAGCAGTGCGGAGACTCTCAGCGGCATGATCCAGAGTGACGCGCCCATCTACGAGGGCGACTCCGGCGGCGCGCTCGTCAACACGTCTGGTCAGGTGGTGGGCATGATCACGGCCGGCCAGGCACAGGGCTTCCGCTCAGCCGCGTCGGACGTCGGGTACTCCGTCTCGTCGAACACCGCCGTGCGCGAGGTCAACCGCATCCGCGCCCACGAGCAGGCGGCCGACCTCACGTACGGACAGGTCGGCTACCTCGGGGTGTCAGTGCAGGACGCGACGGGGTCGGGCGCCCTCGTGGTCGGCGTCCAGAGCGGCTCGCCCGCGGCGTCGGCCGGCCTCACCACCGGCTCCGTGATCACGAAGATCGGCGGCACGACCGTAACGTCCTCCGACTCCCTTGGGACTGCGATCAAGTCGCACCGTCCCGGCGATCGTGTCTCGGTGTCGTGGACGACGCAGGCCGGCACAAGCCGCAGCGCCACGGTCACCCTCGGAGGGGTGAATCCCTAAACGCGCGCGCCGCGCTCGGGCGGAGGGATTAACAAAGCAGGCCGCTTAGTTCGGCCTGTATCCTTGTCGGGTTGTGCGAATAGTCGTCAAGGACCCCGAGGAGTTCGAGCAGGCCCTGCGCGAGTTCCGGCGCAAGGTCCAGGAGCAAGGTCTCGTGCGCGAGATGCGACGCCGTTCGCACTACGTCCCGCCGGCCGAGGCTCGCAAGATCAAGAGCCTAAGGGCGCGGCGGAGGCGAACTCGCTAGCGCCGGTATAATCTCCGGCGTTCGGTGACCATGGCGGAGGGGAGACACCCGTTCCCTTTCCGAACACGGAAGTTAAGCCCTCCAGCGCCGATGGTACTGCCGGGGTAACCCGGCGGGAGAGTAGGTCGTTGCCGAGCATTTCTTTTTGAGTCCCGTTTGGCCTCAGGCCGGCGGGACTCGAATTTTTTTCAGCCGATCCCGTCCAGAAACTCCAGCGCCCGCTGCTTCAGCAGCGTAGCCGCGTCATCGTCGAAGTCGGGCAGGCTGTTGTCGGCGAAGAGGTGCTTGTCTCCCGGATACAGGAAAAGCTGCCCGCCGGCCAGCTTCGCGAGCTCTCTCGCCGCCTCGACGTCGTCCTTGAACCACGGGTCGTCCTTCATGGCGTGGATCTGGAGCGCGGCGCCTTGGGGCCACTTACCTCCAAACTCGGAGGCGGCAAGCGCGCCGAACATGAGCAGCGCTCCTTTGGCCCCTGGGCGGGACTGGGCCAGCATCTGGGCGGGACCGACACCCATCGACATGCCTGCGTAAACCAGCGCCGGCGGCAGCGCCCCCGCCGCGGCCTGGGCTCGTTCGATGAGCGTGCCGAACCCGAGCTTCTTCATGTACGCGACGCCGTCGTCGAGCTCGGAGAACGTCTCGCCCTCGTACAGGTCGGGGGTGTGGACGGTGTGGCCGGAGCCTCGCAGCTCCGCCGCGAACTCGAGGACTCCCGCGGTCAAACCCTGGGCGTGGTGGAACAGAAGAACTTCAGCCATGTTCCGAGGGTAACCGCTCTCAGACGGCCGGCTCCGGCTCGGCCACGCTCTCCGGGCGCAGCCTGGGCAGGAGCACGTAGCACCGGATCGACAGCAGGACGAGCAGCCCGACCAGCGCCGCCAGGACGTCGAGCACGACCTGCCCGACACGCGCGTGGAAGAGAAAGATCAGCCCTGCCTCCGCGACCACGCCCGCGGCCAGGATGGGCACGAAGACGCGGTCGTGCACGGCCATGAAGAACTGGATGAGCAGGTTGTCGAGCGCCAGCGCGAGCCCGATCACGCCCACCGGGAAGACGAGCGGGATGGCGTCGTCGAAGCTCGGCCCGAACAGGACGCCGACCACGAGCGAAGGCACGACCGCGAAGACCAGCAGCGCCCCCGCGCCCAGCGCGCTGAGGATGCCCGCGGACGACAGCAGGATGCGGCCCGGGTGCTGCTCCTTCGCCACTGCCTCCACCACACGCGGAAACAGCACCTGGCTGACGCTCAGGGTCAGGAAGTAGAGGATCGTCCCGATCTTGTTCAGGCCGCCGTAGATCCCCGCGTCATGGTCGTTGAGGTAGTGCTTGGCGAGGATCACGTCCTGGTTGTAGAGGACGAGCACGCCGATGATGCCCGCGGTCGCGGTCAGCGAGAAGCCCGCCATCACGCGCAGGCGCACGCGCTGCCCGAAGCCACGGAAATGGTCGCGCAGCGAGAAGAGCCCAAGGCAGAAGACAAACCCGAGGCCCACGAACACGGCCGCCATCGCGCCCGACACCGCGTAGCCCGCGCGCAGGAGGAAGAAGACGACCGCGGTGCGGACCGCCAGCTCGAGCGAAAGGTTGAGCGAGAGCGCGGTGAAGCGCTGCAGCCCTTGCAGGATGCCGCGCGGGATCGCCACCTGCCAGATGAGCGCGATCGAGAATCCGAGGATCAGGATCGGGATCGTCGAGCCGACGTGCGCGTAGAGCGCGATCGAATGCGCGAACAGCGCGGTCAGCAGGATGAAGAAGAGGCACGGGATCGCGATCAGGCGAACCGTGCGCGCGAGCAGCGAGCGGACACCCGGATCACCGCGCACCGCCAGCATCGCGGTGTAGCGCGCGAGGACGACGATGAGGATCAGCGCCGGCCCGGTGCCGACCGCGTAGACCGCGATGAGAAAGGCCACCTGGCCGTAGGTCTCCGGGCCGAGGACGCGACCCGCGATGGCGTGGTAGACGAAGCCCCCGATGCCCGCGACGAGACCGCCGAAGAAGAGGACGAAGTTCTGCCGGACAAGCCGGTCTTGCAGCAGCTGGGCCAGCCGCTGGCCCGGTCCCAGTCGCTGCACGTCCGGGGATTGTAGATGCCTGTCCGGGATAATTCCTATCCCGTGCCCGAACCTGGAAAGCCGGTCGTCTCGGCCCTCGTCGTCAGCCGCAACACCAAGGACGAGCTCCTGCGGTGCCTGAAGACGTTCTTCGCGAGCGCCGACGTCCCGGTCGAGGCGGTCGTGGTCGACAACGATTCCTCCGACGGTTCCCCGGCCGCGGTCGCCGACGAGTTTCCGCAGGCCACCGTGCTCGTGCAGTCGAAAAACCTCGGCTACGGCCGCGCCGCCAACGTCGGGCTCGAGCGGTGCCAGGGGAGGTTCGTGCTCCTGCTCAGCCCCGACGTGACCCTCGACTCGCAGTGCGTGGGCCGCCTGGCCGATCTCCTCCTGACGCGACCCGACGCCGGCGCCGTGGGCCCGAGGCTCTTGCTGCCTGACGGGAAGATCGACCCGGACGCGCGGCGCTCTTTTCCGGTTCCGAGCACGCTCTTCTATCAGACGGTCGGACTGAGCAGGCTCTTCCCCAAGAGCAAGCGGTTCGGTCGCCACAACATGGGCCACATCGCCGAGGACGACGTGCACGAGATGGACGCGGGCACGGCCGCCTGCCTGATGCTCCGCCGCTCGGCGCTCGACCGTGTGGGCTTCTTCGATCCTCGCTACTTCATGTTCGGCGAAGACCTCGACCTCTGCTACCGGCTGAAGCTTGGCGGCTGGAAGATCTTCTACCTGCCGTCGGCGACCGCCGCGCACAACATCAAGCCGGCCTCCGGCGACAGCGCGCGTCAGCTCTCGTACGAGCGGCACCGGGCGATGTGGACCTACCACTTCAAGCACCACTCCGAGGACGTTTCCGCCTTCAGCAACGGCCTCGTCTGGGCGCAGATCTGGGGCCGCTACGTCGCCGAGCGCGTTGGGGCATCGCTCGGTCGCGGCCGCCGCCAGGTGAGCTGATGTATCACCAGATCGCGCGGAACAAGCGCAACAGCGTCATCGTCATCGTCGGGTTCCTGGCCGTGTGGCTCGCGGCGGGGCTGATCATCGGACTGATCGCCTCGGGCCAGGGCGGCGCCATCGTGGGAGCGATCGTGCTCGGGTTGCTAGGGGTGGCGGCCGCCCTTTACGCCTACTACCTCGGCTCCGCCACCGTGCTCAGCGCCATGGGCGCTCGCGAGGCCGACCCGCGGCAGTACCAGCAGCTCCACAACATCGTCCAGGCTCTGGCCATCGGCGACGGGCTTCCGCTGCCCAAGGTTTACGTCATCGAAGACGCGAGCCCGAACGCCTTCGCGACCGGCCGGGATCCGAACCACGCGGCGGTGACGGTCACCACCGGGCTCCTGCAGATGATGGACCGCGAAGAGCTCGAGGCCGTGCTCGCCCACGAGATGAGCCACGTCAAGAACTTCGACGTCCGCCTCTTGCTGGTCGTGACGACGATGATCGGGATGGCGGCCTTGATCGCCAGCGGCTTCTGGAACAGCGTCGGCCGCATGCGCTTCAGCGGGCGGAACAGCGGACAGGTCGCCCTGGTCGTGATCGCGATCGGGCTGATCTTCACGCTGATCGCTTTCATCGTCGGCCCGTTGATGCAGCTCGCGCTGTCGCGCCAGCGCGAGTCGCTCGCCGACGTGAGCGGGGTCGAGCTCACCCGCAACCCCACCGCGCTGATCAGTGCGCTGGAAAAGATCGCCCAGAACGACAAGCCGCCCCAGCGTTTCAACCACGCGGTCGCGGCGATGATGATCGACAACCCCGAAGAGCACCACGGCAGCTTCTTCAGCCACCTGTTCGACACCCACCCGCCGATCGCCGAGCGCATCGCCGCGCTGCAGAGGATCGCCAGCGTCCAGCAGACCTAGAGCCGCGCCAATCCAACGCGAGGTAGCGACGCCTCTGCTCGCCCGGATCCTGCACGTCCGCCGCACCGAGCTCCGGCGTACGCTCCAGGTCGCCGGCTTCGCCATCGTCATCGGCTGGGCGATGTACACGGCCTTCAGCGCCGCCCAATCGGTGTTCTTGAACAAGGCGGGGCCGCACGCCTACCCGGTCTTCTTCGTCGTCCTCGCCCTCGCGGTCTGGCCCATGGACGCGCTCCAGGGCGCGCTGACCCGGCGGTTCGGCCTCGGGCGCGCCTTTCGCATCAACCTCGTCGCCAATGCGGCGGCCGCGGTCTGCGTCTTCGTCGCCTACATGGTCCACGAGGACTCGACCGTGGCCTTCGCCGCGTACGTCGTCTACTCGGTGGCGTTCGAGCTGGTGATGCTCCACTTCTGGAGCTTCGTCACGCAGCACTTCAATGTGCTCGAGGGCAAGCGCATATTCCCGGTCATCGCCGCCGGCTCGAGCGTGGGCTACATCCTGTCCGGCGTCACCACCACGCTGGTGGCGCTGTACGCGACCGAGCCCCTGATCATCTTCTGGGCCGTCGGCGCGCTCGCGGGCGCGTACATGTCGATCGGCCTCGAGCGCACCCTCTTCCGCCCGGCGCTGATCGACGAAGAGGACCAGCTCCTGGTGAGCCACGAGGTCGAGCTCGGGCGCCAGGGCCGGCTTGCGACCATTCTCCGCGCGCTCGAACACGCCGCGGGCAGCCGGCTCGTGCTCGCGGTCGTCCTGCTCGCCCTCCTGCTCCAGGTCGTGGGCAGGATCGGCGATTACGTGGTCGCGGTCATCTGGGTCGCCGCCACGCACAACAACCTGCAGGAGCTGACGATCCTGATCGGCAACGCGTGGCTCCTCAGCTACGTGGTCCAGCTGGGGATCAGTCTTTTCGTGGCGCCGTGGGTGCTGAACCGGCTCGGTGTGAAGAACGCGATCCTGGCGCTGCCGATCTTCACCGTGATCGGCTTCACGCTCGTCACTGTCAACCCGATCCTGGCCACCTCGCTCTTCCTGTTCATCGTCCGCAACGGCCTGCAGACCGGACTCGATGATCCGGCCCAGAACGTGCTCGGCGGCGCGCTGCCGGCGCAGGTCACGCCGAAGCTCCAGCTGCTCCTCAACAACCTGGTCCTTCCCGGTGGAGCGCTCATCAGCGGAGCCGCGCTCCTGCTGCTGCAGCAGGTGATCATCGCCAGCGTGCAGGTGCTCGCGATGCTCGGCATCCTCGTGGGCATCGGCTTCCTGGCGGCCGCTGCCTGGCTGCGCAGCCTCTACCTCGACGCCATCTACGCCCGGCTGCGCACTCACGCGCTGAGCCTCGCCGACTACCAGCAGGCCATCGGCCGGCCGACGCCGGCGCAGGTGGCGGAGCTGCAGGACTTCATCCGTGGTTCGGAGCGCCGGGCGCGCGAGTTCGCGGCCGCCGCGCTGGCCCGGTTGTCCCCCGAGGCGTTCACGGCGATGCTCCCCGAGCTGCTCGCGTCGTCCGATCCGGTGGTCCGCCGGCTCGCCCTCCAGATGGCGCCGGCGGACGCGATCGCCGAGCCGCAGCTGGAGCAGGCCGCGGCCGGCGACGATCCCTGGGTGCGGGCGGCCGCGGCAGTGGCCGGGATGGGTGGGAGCCAGCCCTGGCCGGGCGCCGCCGCCGTCCTGGAGGAGCTCCGGGCCGCGAGCGACCCCGAGCACCGCGCCGCCACGGTATGGGCGGCGGCGTTCATCGGCGACCGGGACGCGATCGCGGCCGGCATGCGGGACCGCGACTCGCGGGTCCGCCTGGAGGCCATCCGCAGCTTCGCCCGCATGAAAGGCGACGTGCCCGGGGCCGCGGAGCCGTTCATCGCCTGCCTGCGCGACCGCGCAGTCCAGGTGCGGCGCGAGGCGCTGAGGCAGGCGATCCGGTGGACGCCTCCCGCCGACCATGCCCAGGAGTTCGCCGAAGCGCTCGCCCACGGGCTGTCCAGCCGGGACCACGACGTCCGCCTGGCCGCGGCGGAGGCGATGGCCGTGCAGGCTCCGGACGCGCTTACGCTGACGCTTCCGCTGCTGCCGGCCCACGATGCGACGTCGGTCGCGGTCGTCGATGCGCTCGTGCGCAGCGGCCGCCCCGACCTGTATCGGCGAGTGCGTGAGCATCTCGAGGAGCACCTGGCGCAGGCGGCAGAGGTGGCCCGGCTCTCGGCCAGGGTGCAGGCGACGCTCCGGCGTTCCGATGGGGACGCCTCCCCCGGCTACGCGCTCCTGCGCATCGGGCTCGACGATTACGTCCACAGCGCGGCGGAGTCGGGCCTCACCGCCATGCGGGCGCTGCACGGCAAACGCGGCTTCGCGACCGTCGAGCGCGGCCTTGCCTCGGTCCATGCGCAAGCGAGGGTGGAGGCGCTGGAGACGTTGTTAAACTTCGGCCCGAGCTGGCTCGCCGGACCGTTGGCCCGCCTGCTCCAACCGGAAGAGTTCGACCCCCTGCTCGCGCGGCCGCTGACCCAGGCCGACTTCGAAGCGCTGGCGAAGCACTCCGACAGGTGGGTCCGCGACACATCGGCCGCTGCGGCGCACGGACTGGATGAGCACATGAAAGAGCTGATCGCGCTGAAGCAGGTTCCGCTCTTCAACACGCTGACGCTGGAGCAGCTTGCCAGCGTCGACAGGATGATGGTCACGAGGCACTACGCCAGGGGCGAGCCGCTCTTCCGGAGAGGCGACGTCGGCGGCGAGCTCTACGTGGTGGTCGAGGGCGAGATCCGCATCCACCTCGACCACGCCGGCCGCGAGGTCACCCTCGCCCGCCACGGAGTTGGGGGCGTTGTCGGCGAGATGTCAGTCTTCGACGAGGAGCCGCGGTCGGCGAGCGCACAGGCGGTGACCGACACGACGGTGCGCGTACTGCGGCGTGACCGGCTGCAGGCCATCGTCCACGAGCACCCCGAAGTGCTCCTGGAGTTCATCAGGAACCTGAGCCGGCGCCTGCGCGCGATGGACGAGAAGCTCGAGACCGACCCGGAGCCGGCTACTCGCTAGGCTCGGACTCGGCCCTCACGTCGATCTTTTTGCGCGCGGCCTCGAGGCGCTCGTTGCAGATCTTGAGATAGACGCGGGACGCGTCCACAGCCTTCAGCGCGTCCTCGAGTGAGAGGTTGCCGTCTTCGAGCAGCTTGAGCTGCTCGTCCAGCTTGTCCAGCGCCTGCTCGTAGGTGAGGTCCTCACTCATGGCTCGACCTCCTCGACGCGCGCTCCGAGGCGGCCCTGGCCGAGGCGGATGCGCACGCGCCTGGAGGCGGAGGTGGCGGAAGCCGACCGGATGACGGCGCCGCTCTCCGCGTCCTGGGTGATGCTGTAGCCACGCGCCAGCACCCCATCCGGGCTCAGGGCGATGAGCCGCTCGCGGCGGTGGGAGAGGGCGCGGGTCGCGCCGGAGAATCTCTCGGCGAGGGCGCGCTCGAGCCTCTGCTCGGCGCGCCGCGCGGCAAGCGCGTTCGTGCTTCTCGCGAGCTGGGTTGACGCCGCGCTCTCGAGCCTGCGGCGCCGCTCGCGCACGCCCTCCTCTCGTCGCGTCACCTGGGCGATGGGGCTCAGCCGGCCCAGCTCGCTCGCCGCGCGGGTAAGCCGCTCCGCGCGGGAGCGGATCAGCGCCGGCACGAGCTGCACGAGGCGCTGGCGCTTGGTGGCCAGCCTCTCCGCATCGCGGGCGATGCGCTGCCCGATCTCGCGGTCGAGCCTGCGCCGCCTCTCGCGAAGCTGCAACAGCAGGTCTGCTTTCTTCGGCACGACCCGCGCGCCGGCCTCGGTCGGGGTGCGGCACTCCGCGTCGCCGACCAGGTCGGCGATCGTGCGGTCGGACGTGTGGCCCAGCGCTGTCACGACCGGCAGCCTCGAGTCCAGGATGGCGCGCGCGACCAGCTCGGTGTTGAAGGCGTACATCTCCTCGAAGCTGCCACCACCGCGCGCGAGGACGATGACGTCGGCCAGCTTCTCGGCGTTGCAGCGGCGGAGCGCGCGGGCGACGCTCATCGGCGCGCCGCCTCCCTGCACCTGCACCGGGTAGACGACGATGCCCATGTTCGGGTAGCGGTCCCATATCGTCTCCTGCAGGTCGTTGATCACGGCCCCGGTCGGCGAGGTGAGCAGGGCGACGCTGGTCGGCAGGAACGGGATGTGGCGCTTGCGCTTGGGGTCGAAGGCGCCCTCGAGCTCGAGGCGGCGCTTCAGCTCTTCGAGCCGCGCCCGCAGCTTGCCCACGTCGTCGAACTCGACCTGGTCGACGACGAAGCTCACGCGCCCGTTCTTGGCGAAGAAGTCCACCTTGCCACGGAAGATGAAGACCTGGCCGTCCTCGGGCAGCGTCGTCACGCGAGCCGATGCGTCCGCCCACAGCACGGCCTCGAGCTTGCTGTAGCCGTCGCCGATCGAGAAGTTGTAGTGGCCGGTGGCGCCGCGCTTCATGCCGCTGACCTCGCCTTTCACCAGCAGGGCCGTCAGCGGCCTGAGCTGCCGCCGGATCTCGTTGGCGACCTCGGTGACCGTATAGGGTCGCGGCGCCTCGTCGGGCTTGAGCACGGGGCCTAGCTTAGAGGCCACTCGGCGATCGGCCGCGACAACCCCCGGTTAGTCGCGACTATCGAGCGTATTGGCGACCGAATGCCCGTGTTAGTCGCGACTATCGCGCTCGGGCCAGACCGAAAACCCTCGTTAGTCGCGACTATCCGGGGTTCGGGTCAGCCCCCGATCTGGGACATCGACTTCGCCGGCTTGATGAAACCCGGCTTGTTGATCAGGTGTCCTTCCTCTTTGCGCCAGATCGCGGTCTCGATCACCGACCCGAGGTGGTCGTCCGAGACGCCCGAGCGCATCAGGTCGCGCAGGGGCGTCTCCTGCAGCGAGAACAGGCAGGTGCGCAGGCCACCCTCCGCCGTCAGGCGGACGCGGTTGCACGCGGTGCAGAAGGCCTGGCTCACCGAGGAGATGAAGCCGATCCCGCCGGGCGCGCCGTCGGCGAACGTGTAGCGAGTCGCGGGCCCGGGGCGACTTTCGTCGAAGGGCACCAGCGGGAACTGGTCCTCGATCTGCTCCATGATCCGGCGGCTCGGGACGACCTGCTCGTTGGTCCAGATGTTGTCGCCGTCGAGGGGCATGAACTCGATGAACCGGACTTCATAACCCTCGCTGTGGGCCAGACGCGCGAAGTCGACGACCTCGTCGTCGTTGTGGCCCTTCATCACGACCATGTTCAGCTTGATCGGCCACAGGCCCGCCTCGCGCGCCGCGGTGATGCCGTCCATCACGCGGTCGAACGCGTCGCTGCGCGCCATCTCGTGGAACCGGTCCATGTGCAGCGTGTCGAGCGAGATGTTGATGCGCTTAAGGCCTGCGTCCTTGAGCGCCTGCGCCTTCTGCCGCAGCAGCACGCCGTTGGTGGTCATCGTGATGTCGAGCGTCGGATCGATCGAGTTGATCATCCCGACGAGCTCCTCGAGCTTGACCCGCACCAGCGGCTCCCCGCCGGTGATCCGGATCGTGCGCACGCCGTAGCGCTCGACGAAGATCCGCGCCAGGCGCACGATCTCCTCGTAGCGGAGGATGTCCTCCCGCTTCAGCCACTTCAGGCCCTCGGCGGGCATGCAGTAGATGCAGCGGAAGTTGCACCGGTCGGTGACCGAGATCCGAAGGTCGTCCGCGACACGGCCATATGAGTCCAGAAGGCGACGGCTTCGTCGCTGGTGACCATCGACGGATCTTTGGGTCCCATGCAGCCCGTCTGCGTCGTTGCCGTCTGTGCGCGCTCGGTCACGCATCTACGTGATGCGCTCCCTCGCGTGCTCGACGGCGCCTAGCATCCGGGCCGCCTGGATACCCAAATCTCTCGTCGCTGGCACCATCGCCGAAGCCCTTGGCATTTAGCCGATGATAGGCCGGATGGGGTACGAGCACATCCTGGTCGAGGTCGAGCCCCCGATCGCGACCGTGACGCTCAACCGGCCGAAGGTTCTGAACGCGTTGAGCCCCGACCTGATCCGCGAGCTGACGGGCGCCTTGAGCGAGCTGGACGCGGACGGCAGCGTGCGCGCGGTGGTCCTCACGGGCGGCTCCAAGGTGTTCGCCGCGGGGGCCGACATCGGCGACATGGCCGACCGCGGACCGGTGGACCAGCTGCTGCGCGACCAGACGGGACGCTGGGCGCCGCTCGCCGGATTCAGCAAGCCGCTGATCGCGGCCGTCAACGGCTACGCGCTCGGCGGCGGGTGCGAGGTCGCCTTGATGTGCGACCTGATCGTGGCCGGCGAGACCGCCCGTTTCGGCCAGCCTGAGATCAACCTCGGCATCATCCCGGGCGCCGGCGGCACCCAGCGCTGGCCTCGGACGGCGGGCAAGTACGTAGCCATGGAGACCATGCTCACGGGCGCGCCGGTGACCGCCCAGCGAGCCCATGAGCTCGGCCTGGTCAACAAGGTCGTGCCCGCGGAGATGACGATCGAGGTGGCGAAGCGCTTCGCCCGCCAGATCGCGGAAAAGCCGCCGCTGGCCGCGCGCCTGGCGAAGGAGGCTGTGCTCAAGGCGTTCGACTCGCCGCTCTCCGAGGGCCTGGCCACCGAGCGCAAGAGCTTCTACTTTCTCTTTGCGACCGAGGACCAGAAGGAAGGCATGCACGCGTTCCTGGAAAAAAGAAAGGGCGTGTTCAAAGGACGATGAAAGAGATGGCGACTGAGGTCGAGCAGCACATCGACGTCGAAACAGAAGGCGGCATCGGCTGGATTCGCTTCAACCGGCCCGAGAAGATGAACGCCATCGGCGCGCTCACGCGCCGGCAGCTGGGCGACGCGATCAAGCAGGCCGAGCGCGACGACGCGGTACGCGTCGTGGTGTTGACCGGCGCGGGTCGCGCCTTTTCATCCGGTGCCGATGTCACGGAGATGGTGTCTGGTGGCGGCATGCGGACGCCGGAGGACGTCGGCAACGTGCTGCGAAACGAGTACATGCCGATGCTCCAGCGCCTGCGCACGATGCCCAAGCCCGTGATCGCGGCCATGAACGGCCCGGCGGTCGGGATCGGGGCGAGCTTCGCGCTCGCGTGCGACATCCGCATCGCCACGCCCGAGGCATACATCCTCGAGGCGTTCGTCAACATCGGCCTTGCGCCGGACGGCGGGGTCAGCTGGCTGCTGCCGCGGCTCGCCGGCACCGGCGTCGCTTACGAGATGTTCTTCAGCGGCAGGCCGCTGTCCGCGGCCGATGCCCACCGCCTGGGCGTCATCAATCGTCTTGTCCCCGCAGATCGCCTCGAGGAGGAGGTGCGCGACCTCGGCAACCAGCTCGCGGCGCAGCCGCGCCAGGCGATCGCCGGGGCCAAGCGCGCGGTCAACCACGCCCTTACGTCGACGTACGAAGAGGCGATGGAGTTCGAGTCCTATCTCCAGGAGGCGCAGGCCGGCAGCAGCGAGTTCGCCGCGGGCGTGCAGAAGTTCCTCGAGTCGCGAAGAAAGAAGTAGTGCCTGAGGCGGTCATCGTCGCCACGGCGCGGACGCCGATGGGTCGCTACGGCGGACAGCTCAAAGACGTCCGCCCCGACGACCTCGCCGCCATCGTCCTCAGGCAGGCCTGCGACCGCGCGCACGTGAAACCGGACGAGGTCGAGGACGTGATCCTCGGCTGCGCCAACCAGGCGGGCGAGGACAACCGCAACGTCGCGAGGATGGCGCTCCTCCTGGCAGGGTTCCCGGTCGAGGTTCCCGGCCAGACGGTGAACAGGCTGTGTGGCTCGGGCATGCAGGCCACCATCACCGCCGCGCGGGAGATCCAGGCCGGCGCGGCGGATATCGTCGTCGCCGGCGGCGTGGAGAGCATGACCCGCGCGCCTTGGGTGATGGCCAAGCCCGGCGGCGGCTTTCAGCGCGGTCCGCAGACCCTTTACGACACCGCCCTCGGCTGGAGGCTCGTCAACCCCAAGATGGCCGCGATGTACGGGACGCTGCAGATGGGGGAGACGGCGGAACGCGTGGCCCAGAAGTACGAGGTCTCGCGCGAGGACCAGGACGCGTTCGCCCTGCGCAGCCACCAGCGCGCCGTCGCGGCGCAGCGCTCGGGACGGCTCGCCGAGGAGATCGTCGCGGTCGACGGCATCAAGGACGACGAGGGGCCGCGGCCGGATACGTCGCTCGAGGCGCTGGCCAAGCTGAAGCCCGCCTTCGCCGAGAACGGATCGGTGACCGCGGGCAACGCATCGCCGCTGAACGACGGCGCCACCGCGCTGGTCCTGATGTCCGACGCCAAGGCCATGGAGCGCGGTCTGAAGCCGATGGCGCGCCTGGTCGCGGCGGCTCCGGCGGGGGTGCACCCCGACTACATGGGAATGGGGCCGGTGCCCTCGTCGCTCAAGGCCCTGGAGAAGGCGGGGCTCGAGACCGGCGACATCGGAGTGGTCGAGCTCAACGAGGCTTTCGCGTCTCAGTCGCTGGCGTGCATCCGGCTGCTCGGGTTGGACGAGGAGAAGGTGAACGTCAACGGCGGGGCGATCGCGCTCGGCCATCCGTTGGGGAGCAGCGGGGCCCGCCTGGTGGCCACCCTGGTGCGCGAGATGGAGCACCGCGACGTCGAGTACGGGCTGGCCACGATGTGCATCGGCGTCGGCCAGGGCATCGCGTCGATCTGGCAGCGGGTCTGATTCCCTGAACGAACGCGACCCCGCCGCGGTGCGGTCGATGTTCGACCGCATCGCGCGCCGCTACGACCTGGTCAACACCGTCCTGTCCTTCGGCACCGACGGAGGGTGGCGCCGGCGGGCTGCGCGCGAGACGGGCCTCATGCCAGGTGGCTCCGCGCTCGACGTCGCGTGCGGCTCGGGCAAGCTCACGGCCGAGCTGGCCAAGCTTGCGCGGCCTGGCGGACGGGTGGTCGGCCTCGACTTCAGCGCGCAGATGCTGGAGGTCGCGCGACGGGACCATCCGGGCGTCGAGTTCATCGAGGGAGACGCGCTGACGCTGCCCTTCGAAGACGCCAGCTTCGACGCCGCCACGATCGCGTTCGGCCTCCGCAACCTGGCCGACCCGGTGCGCGGCCTGCGCGAGATGACTCGCGTCGCGCGCCGGGCCGTCGTCCTCGAGTTCGTCCGCCCACCGCGAGGCCTGGCCGGCGGCGCTTACCGCGTCTACCTGCGGACGCTGCTTCCTGCAGTCGGCGGCGCGATCTCCGGGGACCGGGCGGCGTATCGGTACCTCAGCGACACCGTCGACTCCTACCGGACGCCCAAGGAGCTCGTCGCCATCGCCGGCCAGGCGGGATGGTCGGACGTGAGCTACATCGAGCTTGCCCTGGGTACCGTCGGAATCGTGTCAGGAGCTGCGGTCGACCGCTGACTTCGCGACGCTGACCAGCACGGGCCGCAGCCCGTCGAGCTCGACCGCCTCGAGCTCGCGCACCGCCTCGTCGATCAGTGCCTGCGCCTCGCGACGCACGCGGGGCAGCGCGTCAGTCGACGTGACGAGCTCGGTGACGCGGCCCACCTCCGGGTCGCCGAGCGTGCCGGCGAGCAAGCGTCTCACCTCCGGGCCCACCACGCGGTCCTCGGCCGCGTAGATCAGCGGCAGCGAGAGCACGCGCTGGCGGATGTCGAGACCGACCGTCTTGCCTGAGCTGGGGCTGAAGTCGATCACGTCGTCGGCCATCTGGAAGGCGGTCCCGAGCAGGTCGCCGTAGCGCCGCAGAGCGGCGACGACATCTGCGTTCGCTTCGGAGAGCAGCGCGCCAGACGCGCACGCGGCCGCGAACAGCGAGGCGGTCTTGCCGCGGATGACGCGCAGGTAGGACTCGCGGTCGCCGGGATACGTTCCGCGCAAGGCGACGTCGTCGATCTGCGACGCGCAGATCGCCTCCAATGCTTCCGCCACGGCCGACGTGACGCCGGGGTTGCCGATCTGGGCGATGAGGCGCGTCGCCTTGGCGAAGTAGTAGTCGCCGACCGCGATCGCGCGCTCGGCGCCCTCGGCCGCCGCGACTGTCGGCCGGCCGCGACGGTGCGTGCTCTCGTCCACGTAGTCGTCGTGGATGAGGGTCGCGTTGTGCAGCAGCTCGACCGCGGCCGCGAGCTCCGCGGCGCGCAGCGGGTCGGTGCGCGGCCCGATCGCCGACGTCAGCTGCACGAGTCGCGGCCGCAAGCGCTTGCCGCCGGCTTCGATCAGGCGGCGCATGGGCGAGGCGATCGGCTCGGGGTCGACGAGCAGCTGGCGGGCGAGCTCCAGCTCCACGAGCGACTCGGCCGGCTCCCGGACGTGCGTGGCGAACACACCCTCGAGCTGGATGGCGACCTGGCGCTGGCGCGGACCGTCGAGCTCGACCGCGAACACCGACTGCCAGCGGCCGAGCACGAGCTGTCCGTCTTCGACGAGCAGCGTCGCGAATGCGCTCAGCAGCAGCTGCCGGCAGTGCGCATGGCCGTTGACCGGCTCGTCGATCCGGATCTCGAACCGGCGTGCGAAATCATCGTGCTCGTAGCCGGCGTGCGCGGGTGCGAGGCGCTCGAGCAGGCCCTCGAAGTCCCGCAGCAGCAGCGGCTCGTTCTCGTTGACGGCTAGTCCAAGCGTGGTGTGCAGCGACTGCAGGTGGACGCGGCCGTCGCGAAGGCCGGAGCGGCTGATCGCCTCCTGGATGCGGGGGGTGATGTCGACGAACTGGGTGGGGGACGTGGTGCTGAACTCGAGCCGGTTGGGGCTCACCTCGCGGCGCCGAGGGATTGCAGGAGCAGCTCGCGCGTCGATGCCGGCGCGGGCTCCTCGGCCGCGGCGGCGGACGAAAGCGACTCGATGGCGCGCGCGAAGGCAACCTGGACCGCGAGCGGCGCGTGGTCGGCCAGGATCCGGGAGCCCCGGGCCAGGCACAGGTCTCCGACCAGGAGCGTGGTCGGAGGCGCGGCGCGGCCGCCGAGTCCCTGCAGGCGCACCCCCACCTCGATGAGCGCCGCGGCGAGGGCGAGCTTGGGCTGATCGACGCCGGGCAGGTACGCCTGGTATGCGTCAGCCAGCCCGTCCGACCACAGGGCCTCGAGGCGGTCGAGCTCAGGCTCGAGGGCGACTTCCACGCTCATTCGGCGGGCTCGATCACGCTGCCGGCCAGCTGGCGGAAGGCGGAGAGGGCGCGCACGCACGACTCGTCGTCGCGGGTGACGACGTAGTAGAGGCCAAAGCCGAGGACGGTGTTCAACACGAGCGGCACCAGCACGTCGCGGGGCACGGTCAGCCGGATCCGGCCGTCCTCCTCCAGCCGGTCGAGCTGTTCCTGGATGACCTCGCGGTAGCGGGTGAAGAGCTCGGGCAGGTAGGCGCGCAGGCGCTCCGTGCGCGGCGCCTGGACGAGGAGGTCGAAGGCGGCGAGCTGGACGTCGCCCAGGCGGCGCAGCGAGTCCCACAGGGACTCGACGCCGATCTCGAGGACCTCGAGCGGGTCGGTCAGTTGGTTCAGGGTCCGGCGCAGCTCCTCGACTGACTTGGCGGTGAGGTAGCGCCAGGCCTCGACCAGGAGCTCGGACTTGGTCGGAAACCAGTACTGGAGGTTGCCGATGGCCACGCCGGCCTTGGACGCGATGGCGCGGACGCTGGTGCCGGAGTAGCCGTTCTCGAGAAGGGAGTCGGCCGCCGCGTGGATGATCTGGTCCCGGGTGCTCTCCGTCGCGGTGGCCCCTGTCATACGTATGTACCAGCATAGCCAGGCCCATGAGTCCAATGGGGGCAAGGGATAATTCCGAGCGGCGTGCGGAGCATCCCCGAGGCCTTCCCCACCCGGATCTGCGGCGTGCTTCGGACCGAGAACGCCGAGGTCGGCTTTCAGGCGTGCCTGACCGCGCTGGAGGCGGGCATCGGGACGATAGAGATCACGAAGACCGTGCCCTCGTGCTTCGAGCTGGTGAAGGGCTTGATCGCCAGCACCGGCAATCGCTATCCGATCGGGGTCGGCACGATCTGGGACCCGGGTGCGGTGAAGGAGGCCAAGGAGGCGGGCGCCTCGTTCGTGGTCACGCCGGTCCTGCTTCCAGAGGTTGGCCAGGCGTGCCGCGAGCACGACATCCTCTGCGTCCTGGGCGCGCTGACGCCGACGGAGATCTATCAGGCTCGGCTGGCGGGCGCGGCGCTGGTCAAGGTGTTCCCGATCGCGCCGGTCGGCGGGCCGCGCTACATCGAGGCGCTGAGCGGGCCGATGGGCGGCGTGCCGCTGTGGGTGTCGGGCGGGGTGGCCATCGAGGAGATCGACGCTTACCTGCGCCTGGGGGTCAAGGCCGTCGGGCTGACAGGGTCGCTGTTCCCGGCCGAGGCGCTGGCCCAGAAGAACCTGGAGGTGATCCGGCAGAATGCCGCCCGGGCCGCTCAGGCGGCGGCGGCAGTTCCCGTCACCGGATAGTCGCGACTATCCGGGGTTGTCGAGCCGCAAATGCCTCGTTAGTCGCGACTATCCGCGGTTCTCGAGCCCCGAATCGCTGGTTAGTCGCGACTATCGAGGGTCGGCGCGGGATCAGCAGCCGACGTGGTAGTTGCACATCGTCGCCGTGATGTTCGAGTACAGGTTCGTCACCTGGGCGCCCGTCAGGAGCAGGGCGACGATGACGACGAGGGCGATCAGGGCGAGGATCAGGGCGAATTCGACCATCCCCTGGCCACGCTGGGTTCCCGGTCGGTTCAGCACCCCACGTGGTAGCTGCACATCGTGGCCGTGATGTTCGAGTAGACGTTAATGAGCTGACCGCCGGTCGCGATCAACGCGATGATCACGATCAGCGCGATCAGGGCGAGGATGAGCGCGTACTCAACCATTCCCTGGCCCTTCTGGATGTATGACGGATGATGAATCAACGGGAACCGACCTGAAAGCTTAACCGCCGAACCCCCCCGTCTGGTCGCTGATACGCCCGAGCGCCTCCTCGACCACGACCCTGACCATGCGCTTGCGCCAGAAGTGGCCGAGATCGGCGTTGTCCAGAGGTTTGGCCGGCTTGGCGGCCAGCTCGGCCGCCTCCCGAACCGTCTCTCGATCGAGCTTCCGGCCGGCCAGGAACGCCCCCGCCGCCCGCGCCTCCAGGGGGTGGGAGGCGACCGCCGAGAGCGCGACCCGGCATCTGGTCACCGTATCCCCGTCCAGCCAGGCCGCCACGGCGGCCCCGGCGATGGGGAAATCGATCGACCCGCGCCGGCGGAGCTTGACGTAGGCGGTGCGCAGGTTCGGCGCCGCGCGCAGGCGCAGGCTCGTCACCACCTCCGCCGGCTGCTTGGCCATGTAGTCGATGCCGTCGTCGCGGTACAGCGCCTCGACCGGAAGCTCGCGCTCCCCGTCAGGCCCGGTGAGCGAGACCACGCCCTCGAGCGCGATGGCCATCGGTGCCGTATCCGAAGACGAGACCGCCCAGCACCGCGGGCTGCTCGGCGCGACGAGGCAGATGTCCCCGTCCTTCTTCAGACAGAACCCGGCGGCCTTGCGCCACTCGTGCGTCATGTCGTAGTAGTTGCAGCGGGTGTCGACGCACAGGTTGCCGCCGATCGTGCCGGCGTTGCGCAGCGGTGGAGAGGACACGAGGCCGGCCGCCTCCGCGTAACCGGCGAACGAATCTCTCAGGTGCGGGTCGCGCGACGCCACGCTGAGAGTGACGCCGGCGTCGATCACGCAATCCACGGACCCGTTGCGCACGCTGCGGGGCAGGAAATCGAGGCCGATCAGCGTGTCGACCTCGAACTGGCGGCGCTTGAGCTTGGGGAGGAGGTCTGTGCCGCCGGCGACGAACATCGCACGCGCGCCGTGCTCGGCCGCCATGGCCGCGGCCTCGCGAGCCGCCTTCGGCTGCAGGTATCTAACGCGCGGCAGCCGCAGCATCTCGTGGCGGTGGCTCGACCTTGATGGCCGGTGGATATGGGATCGACGGGAAACGTGGCGGGCCGTAACGCGGCGGTTCGCCCTTCTCCCTGCGGCGGAGCGCCTCGACCACCTTCTCCGGCGTGACGGGAATCTCGTCGATCCACACGCCGAGCGCGTCGAACACCGCCGCGCACACCGCGGGCGGCACCGGCAGCAGCGGCCCCTGGCCCGCCTCCTTGGCGCCGTACGGCCCCTCCGGGTCGTTCGTCTCGACGATGAACGTCTCCACCTCGGGCATGTCGAGGAAGGTCGGCGACTTGTACTCGAGCATCGAAGGCCACTTGTGCAGGCCTTTGCGGAAGACCTGCTCTTCCATGAGCGCCTCGCCGAGGCCCATGTACACGCTGCCCTCGACCTGGCCCTCGACCGACAGCGGGTTGATGGCGCGGCCCACGTCATGGGCGATCCAGACCTTGTTGACGTTGACGAGCCCCGTGCGCGGGTCGGCGTCGAGGTCGACCACGCACGCCGAGAAGCTGTACGCGGGGCTGGGGCCGACCCCCGAGCCCTTGTACGGACCGGCGATCTTCGGCGGGGTGTAGCTGCCGGCCGTCGTGAGAGCCCCGAATCGCGCCTCGCCAAGCACGGCCGCTTCCTCGAAGGCGACCTCTTCATACTTGCGGCCGCTCGCCTCCACGGCCTCGACCAGGAGCGCGCGCATCTTGCGCGCGGCCTCCAGCGCCGCGTTGCCGGCCATGAAGGTCACGCGCGAGGAGTAGGAGCCGAGGTCGATCGGCGTCGTGTCGGTGTCGGCGGTCACCAGGCGGACGTCCGACGGCTGCAGGCCTAGCTCTTCGGCGACGATGGTCGCGAGCACCGAGTCCGAGCCCTGGCCGATCTCCATCGCGCCGCAGTACGCCGTCACGCCGCCGCGGTCCACCTTGATCTGCACCTCGGAGTGCGGCATGTCGTTCCAGTAGATCGCCGTCCCCGCCCCTGACAGGTAGGTCGAGATGGCGAAGCCCATACCGTGGCCCGGCGTGCGTTTGCGCTCCCGGAACCTGGAAGCGGCCAGGACTTTGTCCGCGCACTCGTCGAGCCCGCACGAGGTGACGCGCAGCCAGTTCACCGTCCGCGTGTCCGGCTTGACGAAGTTGCGCCGCTTCATCTCTACGGGGTCGAGGTCGAGGTCGCGCGCGATCTTCTCCAGGTGGAGCTCTAGTGCGAAGCGCGGCTGCGGCGTTCCATGTCCGCGTTTGGGCCCGCACGGCGGCTTGTTCGTGAACACGCGGCAGCCCTCGAAGCGGTAGGCGGGAATGTCGTACGTCACCGTCTGCAGGGCGCCGGTGTAGAACGTGGACGCCACTCCGTAGGAGCCGTACGCCCCGCCATCGAGCGCGCTGCGGAAATGCATCGCGGTGATGCGGCCGTCGCCGGTCACGCCCGTGCGCACCCACATGAGCACCGGGTGCCGGCCGCGGTGGGCGTAGAAGACCTCCTCACGCGTGAGCGTGCACTTCACCGGCCGGCCGGTGAGCATCGCGAGCTTGGCGACGATGATCTCGTGCGCGAACGGGTCGGTCTTGCCGCCGAACCCCCCGCCGTGCGCGGCGCCGATGACGCGAATGCGGTGCATCGGCAGCTCCAGCACCTTGGACAGCGCGCGGTGGACGTAGTGCACGACCTGCGTCGACGACCACAGGGTGACGCGACCGTCGACGTAGGTGGCGACGGCGCTGTGCTGCTCCATCGGCAGGTGCGTGTTGCCCTGGTAGAAGAAAACGTCCTCGCGCACATGCTCGGCGCGCGCAAACCCGCCGTCGACGTCGCCGAACTCCAACGCGACGAGCTTGTGCACGTTGTTCGGCCCGCCGTACTCCTGGATGCGCTCGTCCTTCGGCGCGTCCAGCGCGGCCTCGATCGACATCACCGGCTCGAGCACCTCGTACTCGACCACGATCGCGTCGCACGCCGCCGCGGCGATCTCCTCCTCGGTCGCGGCCACCGCGGCGATCGGGTCGCCGACGTATCGCGCCTTCTCGTGCTCGAGCGCGCGTTCGTCCTGGGTGACCGGCAGGATGCCGAACTTGATCGGCAGGTCGGCGCCCGTGATCACCGCCAGAACGCCGGGGACGCGGCGCGCCGCGGAGGTGTCGATGGACACGATGCGCGCGTGCGGATGCGGGCTGCGCAGGATCTTGCAGTGCAGCGTTCGCGCGGGAAGCATGTCGTCCGCGTAGACGGCGCGGCCGGTGACCTTGGTGGCCCCGTCGACGCGCGGGAGCGGCCTGCCGACGACTTTCATGTCATCCTGCCGGCCGCCAGCTCGACGGCCTCGAGGATCTTGGCGTAGCCCGTGCAGCGGCAGAGGTTGCCGGCCAGCGCCTCCTTGATCTCCTCGCGCGAGGGGCGCGCGTTGTCGTCGAGCAGGGACTTCGCCGCGAGCAGCATCCCCGGCGTGCAGTAGCCGCACTGCGCCGCGCCCAGCTCCGCGAACGCCGCCTGCAGCGGGTGGAGGTTGGAGCCGCCGGCGAGACCTTCGACGGTCGTTATCGCCCGCCCACGAAGCTGCACCGGGAGCGCAAGGCAGCTCAGCATCGGCCTGCCGTCGACGAGCACCGTGCACGTGCCGCACTCACCGAGCTCGCAGCCGTGCTTCGTGCCCGTGAGCTGCATGTCCTCTCGCAGCACCTCGAGCAAGGTCTTGTGCACCGGGACGAGCAGCTCTCGCGCCTCGCCGTTGACGTCGAGCGTGAGGACGACGCGCTGGACGTCGCGCAGCACCTCGTTCTTCATCCCGGTTCGAGCATATCCCTCAGCACCCGCGCGCACTCCCAGAGATCCGCGGCCACGGCGTCCGCGCGACTGGACGCGGGCCTGGGGTCGTCGGGGTGGACCAGGATGGCGCGCATGCCCAGCCGCAGCGCCGGCTCGACGTCGTTCTCCTCCTTGTTGCCGATGACGACGCACCGCGCCGCCGCGACTCGCGCCCAGCGCATCGCCACCTCGAACAACGCCGGGTTCGGCTTGAGGTGGCCTGCGTCGACGGAGGTGACGATGTGGTCGATGTGCTCGGCCATGCCGAGCAGGCGGAAGTCGTCCCAGTAGCTGGCCGCGTCGCGCCAGTACGTGTTGCTCGCGATGACGTTGCGCATGCCCAGGCCGTGAATCACCGCCAGCAGCTCCCTGGCCCCAGGCAGCGGCTGGAAGTCCTGGTCGACGGGGATCGCCATGGCCCGGCGCACCCGGCCGATGGTCTGGGGATCGGGAGCGAGCCCGTGCCGCTCCAGGCAGCCGGCGATCAGCTCCTCGGCGCCGCCCACGACGCGCGCCTCGGTCGACACCGTGCGGGCCTCGTCTTGCGGCCTGCTGCTCCGGAGCAGGTCTTCGACCAGCGCGTCGACCAGGGCGGGGTCATGGCCCTCCATGGCGGCGGCCACCCGCCGCCGGCGGCCCTCGCCGTCCGTCTGCCGGATCGGCCAGGAATTGGGCCACAGGGTGCCGCCCACGTCGATCAGGGCTACCTCGAGGGCTCTGGCTATGATCGCCTCCATGCTCCGGTGGTTGACCTCCGGCGAATCGCACGGACCCCAGCTGACGGTGATCGTCGAGGGGCTGCCGGCCGGCCTGGAGATCTCGGAGGAAGATCTTCGCCGCGATCTCGCCCGCAGGCAAGGCGGTCACGGACGCGGCGGGCGGCAGAAGATCGAGACCGACGTCGCCCGGATCGTCAGCGGCGTGCGCGGCGGCTTCACGATCGGCAGCCCGGTGACGCTCGTCCTGGAGAACAAGGACCACGTCAACTGGCTTGCCCAGATGACGCCCGCCAGAGAGGGCTTCGAGCCCAAGCCGGTCACCAGGCTGCGGCCTGGGCACGCAGACCTGGCGGGGGCGCTGAAGTACGGCCACACCGACATCCGCAACGTGCTCGAGCGCTCGTCGGCCCGCGAGACGGCGACCCGCGTGGCGGCGGGAGGGATTGCGCGCCGGCTGCTCGGCGAGTTCGGGGTCGAGGTCCTGAGCTTCACGCAGTCGATCGGCAGCGTGGACATCGGCTTCGAAGGCGCCGACCCAGGCTCGATCTCGGTCGATGAGCTCGAGGCCTCGCCCGTGCGGTGCCCCGACCCCGACGCCTCGGCGCGGATGGTGGCGGCCATCGACGAGGCGGCGGAGAGAGGGGATACGCTGGGCGGCACCTTCCGAGTCGTGGCGCGCGGCCTGCCTCCCGGGCTCGGCAGCTACGTGCACTGGGACCGCAAGCTCGACGGCCGCCTCGCGCAGGCCGTGCTGTCGATCAACGCGGTCAAGGGTGTCGAGTTCGGCGCGGGGTTTGCGGGCGTGGCGAGGCCGGGCTCCGAGTTCCACGACGAGATCGACTACGACAATGGGCGCTTCACGCACCGCACGAACCGCGCCGGCGGCCTGACGGGCGGTGTGACCAACGGCGAACCCATCGACCTGCGCGTCGCCATCAAGCCGATCTCGACGATGAAAAAGCCAATGCAGTCGATCGACCTCAAGACGAAGGAGAAGACGGAGGCGCACTACGAGCGCAGCGACGTGTGCGTGGTGCCGGCGGCGGGCGTGATCGGCGAAGCGGTGGTCGCCCTGACCCTCGCGGACGCCTTCCTCGAGAAGTTCGGCGGCGACTCGATGGCTGAGCTCGACCGGAACTACCGTTCTTACATGGAGTCGATCGCGCAATAACGTCGAAGGTCATGACGATGGCCGAGGCGGTCGCGCGCTTCGTGCCCGACGGAGCGACGGTCGCGATGGGAGCTGGGCTGGAGGCGCTTATCCCGTTCGCGGCGGGACATGAGCTCATCCGGCAGCGACGTCGCGACCTCGAGCTCGTCGGACCGATCTCCGACGCGCTGTTCGACCAGCTGATCGGGGCGGGCTGCGTGCGCCGCGTGACGGCGGCGTGGCTGGGCAACGTCTCGGAGGGGCTCGGCCACTGCTACCGCCGGGCGTGCGAGCACGGCGTGCCGCGGTCGCTCGAGGTCCACGACCACTCCAACTTCTCGATCTCGCTTGCCCTGTGGGCGGCGGCCTGGAACGTGCCCAGCCTGCCCACGCGCACGCTGCTCGGCAGCGACATCGTGCGCACCAATCTGGACCTCGCGGAGGCCGACGGCCTGGTCCACGTTTCCGCGGTCCGGCCCGATGTCGCGATCGTCCACGCCCAGCGCGCGGACGAGCACGGCCGCGCGCACCTGTGGGGGCCGCTCGGCATCACCGAGGAGGCCGGGCTTGCGGCCGAGCGCGTGATCGTCACCTGCGAGCAGCTGGTGGACGCCGGCGTCACGCTGAGCGATCCGAACCGGATCCTGTTTCCCGAGACGAAGGTAGTCGCGGTCGTGCACGAGCCGGGTGGCGCCCACCCCTCACCGGTGCAGGGATTCTTCAAGCGCGACCACGCGTTCTACCGCGACTACGCGCAGCGGTCACGCTCCGTCGAAGGCTTCGAAGGTTGGCTGCGCGAGTGGGTGCTGGCCACGCCCGACCGGACGACGTACCTGGAGCGCATCGACGCCGACGCTCTTCGCGTCAAGCAACCGCGGCCTTCGGCGCCGGCGGACTTCGGTGTCGAATAGATACACACCGCAGGAGATGATGGTCGCGGTCGCGTCGCGCGAGATCCGCGACGGCGACCTGGTCTTCGTCGGCATGCGCCTGCCGATCCTCGCCTACGCCGTCGCGCGCAACTCCCACGCCCCGACCGCGCGAGGACTGTTTGAGGTGGGACTGATGCGCGACCAGCCGGCGTCCGGCTTCCTCGGCACCATGGGCGACCCGCCGAACGTCGCCGGAGCATTGTGGGCGACCCGAATGTCGAACGCGATGGCCCTGATGGCTCGGGGCGATGTCGACCTCGGCTTCATCGGAGGCGCCGAGGTCGACCGCTTCGGCAACCTCAACACGAGCTACGTCGGCGACCCAGCGCGTCCGCAGGTGAAGCTGCCAGGAAGCGGCGGCGGTGCGGACATCGCCATCCTCAGCCGGCGCTGGGTGACCCTCATGAGCCACGAGCGGCGGCGCCTGGTGGAGCGAGTCTCCTACGTCACCTCGCCGGGACACGGCGACGGTACGCCGGGCTGGAGGAGAGGGCGCGGGCTCCTCGGGGGTGGGCCGGTGGCGATCATCACCACGCTCGCGGTCCTGCGTTTCCCCGAGGACGGGGGGGAGGCTTTCCTCGCTTCGGTCCATCCCGGTCACAGCGTCGAGGAGGTGCGTGAGCACACGGGCTGGGAGCTCCGGGTCGCGGAGGGCGCCGGCGAGACCCCCACGCCCACCGAGGCCGAGCTCGCCGCGATCCGGCGCTTCGATCCCGAGGGCTTCTGGACTCGGGGGCAGTCCGCCTAGACCGTTACAAAAGACTGACTCGACCGCTACGGCCGTTTGACAGCTGCCCGTCAGGCTCACCTCACAAATCTCGTCTGAGGTGAGAACGAAAATGAGCCCGTTTGCAGCAGTCGCCGTCAAAGCCATCGGCGCGGCCGGCGTGGCCGCGCTCCTGAGCGCGGGCGTGGTCAGCGCCGCCACACCGACCCCGAGCCCGTCAAAGCCCACCGCCGCCGGGACCCAGCAGCCATCCGCCGACAGGCACACTGACCGGCGGGCGGTCCGGCGCGCCGTGATCGAGGCCGAGGCGGACGTGCTCGGCATCAAGCCGGAAGAGCTGGTCAAGGACCTGAAGGCGGGCCAGAAGGTGTCGGACCTGGCGAAGGCCAAGGGACTGACCAAGGAGCAGTTCACCGCCAGGCTGATCGCCAACCTCAAGCCGCGGCTCGACGCCCTGGTCGACCACAAGGTCATCACGCGGGCCCAGGCCGACAAGGTGCTCGACTGGATCCAGACGGGTCACATCCCGTTCTGGGACGGTCTGCGTCACCGCGAGTAGATAAGGCTTCACGGCCGTGCGCGAGCACGCGCGGCCGTGATCATCTTCTTCCACTTCCTGCGGTCCTCGATCCGGAGGCGAGCGTCCGATTTGGCCCGGATGGCGCGCAGCTCTCGACTCAGCTTGCGGTAGCTCCGCAGGCGGCCGGGGTCGAGGCTCCCGTCCGCTATCGCGGCCTTGATGGCGCAGCCAGGCTCGGTGTCGTGCGCGCAGTCGGAGAAGCGGCATCGCCGCGCCAGCTGCTCGATGTCGTCGAAGACGTCGCCGAGCGCCTCTTCGCCCTCCCACAGCTGCGCCTCGCGCAGGCCGGGAGTGTCGATGATCATCCCGCCGCGAGGGAGCTGCACGAGCTGGCGATGGCTCGTCATGTGCCGGCCCTCGCCCGAGCCCGCGTGGATCTCGCGTGTGCGCATCAGCTCGGACCCGAGGATGGCGTTGATGAGCGTCGACTTGCCCACGCCCGACGGCCCGAGCAGGACGCCGGTGCGGTTGGGCTGCAGCTCGCGCTCCATGTCGTCGACGCCCTCACCCGTGACAGCGCTGGTCACCATGACCGGCGTGCCGGCTGCAACCGACTCGAGCTCGAGCCGCATCGCGGCTGCCGACCCGGTCACATCGGCCTTGGTGAGGACGACCACCGGTGAGGCGCCGCTCTGCCACGCGATGGTCAGGTAGCGCTCGACGCGGCGGACGTTGACGTCGGTGGCCGCGGCGACGACGAACGCCACGTCGACGTTGGCGGCCAGGACCTGGCGGCGATTCTCGACGCCAGGCGCGCGGCGCGAGAAGACGGTGCGACGCTCGACGATGCCGCGGATCTCGCTCTCGTCGAGCACGACCCAGTCCCCGACCGCGGGGTCGACATGTCGAGCCAGGGCGCGGAGCACGGACTCGCCGTCGTGGACGAGGTAGTCGGCGCCGTAGTCGGCAAGCACGCGCCCGGGCACGGAGCCGGGCGACGGCGCGATCTGTTTGAACTTGGCCGCGAACTGCGAGTTCCAGCCCAGGGAAGCGAGCAACGCAAAACCTCCGGTGGAGAAGTGGGTGGCCGAATCGGTCCGCCCAGGCCGGATGATCGAGCTAGAGCGAAGCTCCGGAGGCGGCCGACGGCCGGGACACGGTCAGCACAACTTCAGCCATCGAGCGCACCTCCTTGTGGTTTGGTGCGCGACAGTCTACTACTCCCCTCTGAAATCGGCCTTGCGCTTCTCCCCGAACGCCTTGATGCCCTCGTTGGCGTCTGCGGACACGAACACACGGCTGATGGCCTCGCGCTCGATCGCGAGGCCGACGTCCAGCGGCGCGCCGTAGCCCTGCGTGACCGCGAGCTTGGCGTGCCCCAGCGCCACGCTCGGGCCGGCGGCCAGCTTCTGCGCGTACTCGATCGCGCCCTCACGACAGGCGGCCGCGTCGGGGAACAGCCGGTCGACGAGGCCGAGCTCGTGGGCCTTCGCGGGCGGCATGGTCGTCGCGTTGAGGATCAGGTCGAGTCCCTTTGCAAGCCCGACCAGGCGGGGAAGGCGCTGCGTCCCTCCCGAACCCGGAAACAGGCCCAGGTTGGTCTCGGGTAGACCGATCTGGTACGTGCCCTGGGCGGCGAAGCGTAGGTCGCAAGCCAGCGCCAGCTCGAAGCCGCCGCCCAGGCAGTGGCCGCTGATGGCGGCGATGAATACGATCGGCGTGTTCTCCATCTTCCGAAAGGACTCGTGCGCGAGAAGCGCGGTCATGACCCGCGAGCGCGTGGTGCCAGACGCGAACGCGCTGACGTCGGCGCCGGCCGAAAAGAACTTCTCCGACGCGCTGGCGACCACGACCGCGTGCACGTCCTCGTCCGCGCGCACGTCGTCGACCGCGCTCGCGAACTCGCGCAGGAAGGAGTAGTCGTAGCTGTTCGCGGGTGGGCGGTCGAGCACGATGACCCCGACCCCGCCCTGCTTCTCGAGCCTGACCGACATGAGGAACCCGATAACCTTATCGAAGAACTGAATTCACGAACCGACGGGGGTGTCGCATGGCGACGATGATCATCGAGGGCGACCGGACCAAGGCCGCTTCCGGCAAGACCTACGAGGTCCACAACCCGGCCACGGGCGACGTCGTCGACGAGGTCCCGGCCGGCGGTCCGGCCGACGTCGACAAGGCAGCGCAGGCGGCGGCGAAGGCGTTCGCCACCTGGTCGAAGCTCCCCTCCAACCAGCGCCGCGAGATCCTGCACAAGGCCGCGCAGCACATGCTCTCCAAGGTCGAGGAGATCGCGGTCCTGCTGACCAGGGAGCAAGGCAAAACCCTCCTCGAGTCGCGGCTGGAGGCGAGACGCTTCGGCGAGAACATCGGGTGGTTCGCCGACCTGGCCGACAAGATCCACGGCCAGTACGTGCGGCTGCCGGACCTGACCACCTACGGGCTCGTGGTCCGCCGGCCGATCGGCGTGTGCGGCGCGATCGTGCCGTGGAACTTTCCCCTCACGCTCGCGGCCAACAAGGTCGCTCCCGCCATCGCCGCCGGCAACACGGTGGTGTTGAAGCCGGCGAGCACCACGCCGCTCGCGACGCTAGCCTGCATCGAGGCGCTGATCGAGGGCGGGCTGCCCGAGGGCGTCGTCAACGTCGTGCTCGGCCAGGCGACCGGCGAGGCGATCGTCGCCCATCCGTTGATCCGCAAGATCGCCCTGACCGGCTCCACGCCGACAGGGAAGAAGGTCATGTCCAAAGCCTCGGAGACGTTGAAGAAGGTCACGCTCGAGCTCGGCGGCAGCGACCCGTGCATCGTCCTCGACGACGCCGACCTGGAGGGCGCCGCGCGGGCGATCTCCGTCGGCCGCTTCTTCAACTGCGGCCAGCAGTGCCTCTCGACGAAGCGTCTGTTCGTCCAGGAAGGCGCTTACGACGGGCTCATGGAGAAGCTCGTGGCCCGCGCGTCCAAGCTCAAGCCGGGCAACGGTCTGGACAAAGACAGTCGCATGGGGCCGATGCACACCGAGACTCAGCGCGCCGAGGTCGAGGCGCAGGTGAAGGATGCGATCGACCGCGGCGCCAAGGTCGTGTACGGCGGCGGGCGGCCGACCGGCTCCGAGTACGACCGCGGCTGGTTCATCGAGCCGACCATCCTCGAGAACGTCCCCGACGGTGCACGGATGTGGACCGAGGAGGTCTTCGGTCCGGCGCTGCCGGTGCGCAAGATCAAAGACCTCGACGAAGGGCTGCGTCTCGCGAACGACACCCAGTTCGGCCTCGGCTCTTCGATCTGGACCGCGAACATGGCCGCAGCGCACCGCGCCGTGCAGGAGCTGGAGGCGGGCTACACGTGGGTCAACTCGATCGTGATCGCCCACGACGAGCTGCCGTTCGGCGGCACCAAGCAGTCGGGCTTCGGCAAGGAGCACGGCGTGGAGGCGTTCCTGCAGTACACGGAGGAGAAGTCGGTCGTCTACGGCGGAATCTGAAGTACCACTGCTGGGTATCGAGCTGACGTGAGAAACGGCCTCGTCGTCCTCGGCGTGCTGCTGCTGCTGGTCGGGCTGGTCTGGGTGGGGCAGGGGCTCGGCTACATCAAGGGCAGCTTCATGACCGGCGACGTCAAGTGGTTCTGGATAGGAGTGCTCGTGGGCGTGGCCGGCCTCGCGCTGGGCGTTGGCGCGCTGCGAGCCGGGCGCCACCCTCACCCCTGACCCCTCTCCCTCGAGGGAGGGGGTGCCTCAACAAACCCTAAGCGGTTCTCCCGTTGAGCCTGTCCCAGTGGGCCTGGCACTCGACGCACCGCGTCGCTGCGGGCTGGTAGCGCAGCCGGGCTTCCGGGATACGCCGTCCGCAGCCCTCACAGATGCCGTAGCTGCCCTCGCGCAGCCTCTCCAGGGCGCGCTCGACCTGCTCCCGGTTCTGGTCCAGGAGGTGGACCAGGATGTCCGTGGTCTCGCGGTCGGACAGCGCCTGGGCGAGGTCCGTCTCTTCGGGGATGCCCGTGATCACGCCGCCCACGACATCGTTCAGCGGCCGGTGCAGGCCCGCCTCCTCGCCACACTGGGCGGCCAGGAGCTCGAGCCTCTTCCTGTCAGCCTCGAGACGTTCCGCCGGAGCGTTTTCCGTCTTCTTTCGGATCGCCATTGCTATATCCCCCCTCCAAAGTCGTTACCGACTCGGCGGCATTTGGACTTCGGAAGCAGAACGCCTGCATCGAGATGCGTACCCGCTCCCGCACAATTAGTCGCCGAATGCGGACCCCGCTGCCATTTCCCCCGGTAATAGTCGCCGTCGCGGTGCTCTTGTTGGCCGGTTGCCAGCCGGGTTCCAACCCGCACCCGGTGCCGAGCGTACCTCAGATCGGCGGCGATCTCAAGTGTTCGCAGGGCGACCACGGCTACTCGGACGCCCAGCTTGGCTGGGGGTTCTGCTACCCGAGCACGTGGAAGTACATCGAACGCTCCCAGGCTGTGGACTCGCCCAAGGGCATCGACCTGACGTTCGACATCACGTGCCTGAGCCAGTGCAAGACCGCAACGCCGAGCGCGACGCCGGCCAACAACCTCTTCGGCTTCATGATCGTGTCCACCTACGAGCGGGCCGGCGCGAGCGATCTGGCGGGCTGGATGCAGGCCAATCTGAAGCCCGTCCCGGAGGTGGACAGGATCGTCTGGGGCAACGCGGTCGAGGCCGACCAGCTGCCGGACGGCCGGCGCATCGCGCTGACGCCGCACTTCGTCGTCATCCTCGATGTGCGCTCTGGACCCCTCGACCTCGAGGGGGAGATGGCCTCGCGGCTCAGGACCTGGAAGTTCTCGGTCTAGGGCTCTAGCTCGGCCGGCGGAACAGGGTCTGCATCTTGATCGCGAGTCCCATGTCGCCCTTGATCTTCAACTTGCCCTGCATGAAGGCGGCGGTCCCGTCGAGCTTGCCGGTCATGATCTTGACCCAGTCGCCGGCGTCAGCTTGCAGGGTCAGGTTCGCCGGCGAGCCAGGTTCGCCCTTGCCCGACTCGGCTTTGCCGTCCTGGATGTGCACCCACCACTTGCCGCCCCCGTCGCCGCTCAGGTCGAACGCGATCACGGCGTTCGTGCTGCCGGCCTTTTCGGCGATGAGGAAGTTGGGCATCGCCTCGACGATCTGGTCGGGGGTCATCTGAACTTCGGACATCGAACCCTCCCTGAGCAATCGGTCACGCTTGCAGTACGTTCAAGTACCAGCAAGTACCCATGTTAGATCTACCCGCTCCACGACAATGCCGGACGTGGCGACCGACCTCGCGCTGACCGAAGTCGCGGCCGGAGTGTTCGAGCTGCGTCTCCCCATCCCGTTCGAGGACGGCCTGGTCAACGTCTTCTTCTTCACCGACGGCCGCGAGGCCGACCTCCTGGACTGCGGCATGAACTCCGAGGAGTCGCTCGAGGCGATCCGCCGCGCCCTCGACCACCTCGGCGCCCCTCGCCTGCGCCGCCTGGTCGTCACGCACATCCATCCCGACCACTACGGCGCTGCCGGCGCGCTCGCCGGCGACGGGCTCGCCGACCTCTACATGCATCGTCTGGAGGTGCCGCTGGTGCACCCTCGGTACGTCGAGCTGGAGCACCTGGTCGAGCAGGTGAGGACATACCTGCTCGTGAACGGCGTGCCCGAGGAGGAGGCGGACGTGCTCAGCAACTCGCAGCGCGCGCTGAGCCAGGTGGTCAAGCCCGCGGATGCGGCCGTTCAGCTCGACGGCGCCGAGCACATCGCAATGGGCCAACACGTGCTGCGCGTGGAGTGGACGCCCGGTCACTCGCCCGGCCACGTGTGCCTGCACGAGGCGCGCTCGGGGCTGCTCTTCGCCGGCGACCACGTCCTGCCCGAGCTGTCGCCCAACATCGGCCTGCACCCACAGAGCACGCCCGACCCGCTGCACGACTACCTGCAGGGCTTGAAGCGCATGGCCGCGCTCGAGCCCGCGCTCGTGCTTCCGGCCCACGGCCGCCCCTTCTCCGAGGTCGGGCTCCGCGTGGACGCGCTGGTGTCGCATCACGCGCGGCGCCTCGACCAGATCCTCGAGCTCGTCGGCGATGAAGAAAAGAGCGGTTGGCAGGTCGCTCTCGACCTGTGGGGCCCGCGCGAGAACCTCTACGAGAAGCGCCTGGCCCTTCAGGAAGGGCTGGCGCACCTCCAGGCCCTGGCCGTCGACGGACGCGTGGCGAAGACGGTTACGCCGGACGCTGTGCGCTGGCGGCTGACTTGAGGCCGAGAGGCATCAGGTCCGCGGGGTAGCAGCCGACTCCCACGACGCCCGGCCCCGCGTGCGCACCGACGACCGGGCCGAGCGGCTGGATCATCAGCGTCTCCGCCACCGGCTCGAGCTCGCGCGCGACGCGCTCGGCGTCCGCCTCCGCGTCCGCGTGGCCGACGATGACGCACAGTCCCTTGCCGCGGTCGACCTCGCGTGTCAGCTCGGCGATGCGGTTGAGCGCCCGGTCGAACGTCCGCACGCGTTCGAGCGGCGTGACGAGCCCGTCGCGGATGCACAGCACCGGCTTGACCTGGAGCACCGAGCCCAGGAGCGCGCTCGCGCGGCCAATGCGCCCGCCCCGGCGTAGGAACTCGAGCGTCGCGACCGAGAAATACGTCTGCACGTGCGGACGCATCTCGCTCACGCGCGCGACGATGGATTCAGCGTCGGCGCCGCTCGCCGCCATCTCGCTCGCCGCCAGGGTGATCAGTCCCAGCGACATCGATACGAGCTGCGAGTCGACGACGTGGACGCGCTTCGGGTCCGTCATCTCCGCGCCCTGCACCGCCGACGCGTACGTGCCGCTCAGCTTTTCCGAGATGTGGATGGAGACGACCTCGGCGTGGTCGTTGAGCAGCCGCGAGTAGGTTTCCGCGAACTGACCTGCCGAAGGCTGCGACGTCGTCGGGTGCGTGGTCGCGTTGGGCAGGCGGCGGTAAAACTCGGACGGTCGGATCTCCACGCCGTCGAGGAGCGAGCGGCCCTCGAAGTTCAGCGTCAGCGGGACGACGGCGATGCCGCGCGCCTTGACCAGCTGTGCGGGCAGGTCCGCGGTCGAGTCGGTCACCATGGCGACCTTCTTGTCGCTCACTGCGGGAGCTCGTCTGGTTGAGGGTCGGTCTCGCGGCGGTGGCGGCCGCGGCGGCGGAAGATGCGCTCCTCGAGCGGCTTGACAGCGAAGAGGACGACGACCACGACGACGGTGAGGAAGATCGAGACCCGGTAGTAGCCGAAGCCCACGGCCATCCCCAGCGACGCGGCCACCCAGATCGACGCGGCCGTCGTCAGTCCGCGCACGAGCTCTCCCTGGCGGAGGATGCTGCCGGCGCCGAGGAAGCCGACGCCGGTGACGATCTGCGCGGCGATGCGCGTCGGGTCGACGGTCTTGGCGAAGTCGGGGAGGAGGCCGAGGCCCGTGAACATGCACGACCCGGCGCTGATCAAGGCCATCGTGCGCAGGCCGGCGGGATGTCCTCGGAACTCGCGCTCGGCGCCGATGGCCAGACCGAGCACGAGGGCCACCATGAGGCGGATGGCGAGGTCGAACTCGCCGTTGAGCTGCGTTTTGTCAGCCCCGGCCGGGGCGTCCTCCGGGCCTGTCCTGAGCGCCGGGCTCGTCTTTGGCGCCCGGCTCGTCGGGAAGCTCAGGGAGGTCCAGGCTGTTCACGAAGTCGCGGAACACAGCGAGGCGCTCCTCGTCGACGATGGTCTCGGCCTTGTCCTTCTCGCCGCCCTCGACCTCGTCCGCCTCGGGGATGATGCCGGCCGTCTCCATCACCTCGGTGGCGACGAAGATCGGACACTCGACGCGCACCGCGAGCGCGATGGCGTCCGACGGCCGGGCGTCGAAGTCGAGGTCGCGGCCGTTCTGCTTCACGTAAAGGCGGGCGTAGAACACCTGGTCGGCGAGCCGGGTGACGACGATGCGCTTGACGCTGATGCCGAGGTCGCCGAAGGCGGTCGCCATCAGGTCGTGGGTCAGCGGCCGGCCGAGCGCGTTGCCCGAGATCTTGGTGGCGATGGCCTGGGCCTCGAAGGAGCCGATCCAGATCGGGAGGTAGCGGTCGGCCTCTTTTTCCTTGAGGATCACGAGGTGCTGGGCCGTCGGCATGTGGATGCGGATGCTGTCCACCGACACCTCGATGAGGTTCTTCATCCTCGGGTCCATTCTAGCCTTCGGTCCTCCGCATCCCCTCTATATGAACGCGTGTGGGGCCCCCAGGGTGACGGTCCGAGACGTACGTAAGATTCGGTCGTGGCGAAGGGGAGACGCGGGCGGCTCATCCTGATCGACGCCCACAGCCTCATCTACCGGGCGTTTTTCGCCCTACCGCCGATGAGCACGTCGGACGGGCGGGTGACGAACGCCGTCTACGGGTTCACTTCGATGCTGGCCATCGTCCTGGCCTCGCGGCCGGAGTTCGCGATCGCCGCGTTCGACCTCGGCAAGCCGACATTTCGCTCCCAGGAGTACGAGGAGTACAAGGCTGGGCGCCGTGCCATGCCCGACGACCTGCGGCCCCAGATCGAGATGGTGCGCGAGGTGCTGGACTCGTTCGCGATCCCCATCTATGGGGTGGAGGGGTTCGAGGCAGACGACGTGATCGGCACCCTGGCGCGGATCGCCGACGAGCGCGGCCACGCGGTGACCATCGTCTCTGGTGACCTCGATTGCCTCCAGCTCGTCACCGAGTCGGTGGAGGCGCTGGTGCCGCGCCGCGGGATCACCGACACGTTCGTCTACGGCCCTGACCAGGTGCGCCAGCGCTACGGCTTCGAGCCCGCGCAGCTGGTCGACTTCAAGGCGCTGCGTGGCGACACGTCGGACAACATCCCCGGCGTGCCCGGGGTCGGGGACAAGACGGCGGCCAAGCTCGTCCAGGACTACGTCAGCGTCGAGGCGCTGCTCGACAGGCTCGACGAGCTGCCCGAGGGCCGGCTCAAGAAGTCGCTCCAGGCCAACGCCGACAAGGTGCGCCTGGGCAAGCGCATGGTGACGATCGTCCGCGACGTGCCCGTCGAGCTCGAGCTCGAGAAGGCGCGGTGGACTCGCTACGACTACGAGAAGACGCGTCGAGTCTTCGACCACCTCGAGTTCCGCCAGCTGCTGAGCCGCTTTCCTCCGCCTGACCAGGCGCCGGTCCAGCCGAGCCTGACTTTCGAGCCGGCGCCGCAATCGCCCGGGCTGAAGATCGTGGACGATCCCACCGAGGCCGCCGCGCTTCTCGACGGCTCCGAGGACGTGGGCGTCTACACGTTCACCGAGGGGTCGGGCCGGGGCTGCCGCGTCTGCGGGCTCGGCGTATCGATCGGCGCCCATACCTTTTATGTGTCGCGCCCCGAAGCCATGGACGCTGTCGCGAGCACCCTGTCGGGGCGTCCGATCTCGGGCCACGACGCCAAGGAGACGGAGCTCGCCCTGCGCTCGCTCGGCGGCGGCAGGCGCGACTGGGCGTTCAGCACGTTTCTCGCGGCGTACCTGCTCGGCGCAGGGTCGCGCGACCCGCGCCTCGAGGACCTGGCGCACGAGTTCCTCGGCAGGGAGCTCGTGAGCACGGAGCAGCTGCTCGGCTCTGGTCGCGCCGCGCGCAAGCCTTCGGCGATCGCGCAGGGCGACGCCGCAGAGTACTCGGCCCGCCGCGCCGAGGCCATCCTCAACCTCAGGCCGCGGCTCGAGGCCGAGATGCGGAACCTTGGCGTCGACTATCTCTTCCACGAGATCGAGCTTCCGCTCGCCGGCGTGCTCGCGGACATGGAGACCGAGGGCGTGGCCATCGACGTGCCCTACCTGAAGCAGATGCAGGAGGAGCTCGGCTCGCAGCTCGCGGCAATCGAGACCGAGGTCGAGGAGGTTGCGGGCCAGAAGTTCAACCTCAACGCGCCGCAGCAGCTGGCCAAGGTGCTGTTCGAAGACCTGCGCCTGCCGGTGGGAAAGAGGACGAAGACTGGCTACTCGACCGACGCCGACACGCTCGAGGCGCTGCGCGAGAAGCATCCGATCGTCGGCCTGATCCTCGAGCACCGGCAGCTGTCGAAGCTCAAGTCCACCTACGTGGACGCGCTTCCCCAGCTGGTCGACCCGCTCAGCGGGCGCGTGCACACGTCGTTCGGGCAGGCGAGCACGGCGACCGGACGGCTCTCGTCGTCCAACCCGAACCTGATGAACATCCCGATCCGGACCGAGCTCGGGCAGCGCATCCGCCGCGCGTTCAAGGCTGGGCGGCCCGACCACGTGATGGTGTCGGCCGACTACTCACAGATCGAGCTGCGCATCGCGGCGCACCTGAGCGGTGACCCCAAGCTCCTCGGCGCGTTCGCGGCCGGGCAGGACATCCACACCGCCACCGCGGCGGCCGTGTTCAAGATTCCGCTCGAGCAGGTCAACCCCGACCAGCGACGCCTGGCCAAGGTCGCGAACTTCGGCTCGATCTACGGCCAGGGCGAGTACGGGCTGTCGCAACAGCTGGGCATCACCGGCGACGTCGCGCGCGAGTTCCTCGGCCAGTATTGGTCCACCTACGCGCACCTCCGCGAGTATCTCGACGAGGTGCGGCGCAAGGCGCGCGAGGAGGGCTTCGTCGTCAGCGCCACGGGCCGCCGCCGCGCGATCCCCGACCTGCGCTCGCCCAACTACCAGCTGCGCAGCGCCGCCGAGCGCATGGCGATCAACTTCCCGATGCAGTCGCTGGCCGCGGACATCATCAAGATCGCGATGGTGCGCCTGCATCGCGAGATCGAGGCCGACGAGATCGAGGGACGGATGCTGCTCCAGGTTCACGACGAGCTGCTCTTCGAGGTGCCGCACGCCGAGCTGGACCAGTTCGCGGAGAAGGTGCCGCGGGTCATGACCGGCGCGTATGAGCTGGAGACGGGGATCGAGGTGGAGATGAAGGTCGGGCCGAACTGGGCCGACATGAAAAAGCTCGCGGTCGTCCGCGCCTGAAGATGCCGGCTTTCCACGATAGTCGCGACTATCCGATGTGCCGGCCGACCAAATCCCTCGTTAGTCGCGACTATCGCGGGTTTTCGGCGCCCATGACCCGCGTTAGTCGCGACTATCCGAGCTGTGCCTGAGCTGCCCGAGGTCGAGACCATCGTCGCCGACCTACGGCCACACCTGGTCGGGCGGACCATCGTGCGCTGCGAGCTGTCGTTCCCGACCATCGTCCGCCACCCCGAGCCCGAAGAGTTCATCGACGCCGTGGCCGGAATGCAGATCGAGTCGGTGGGCCGGCGGGGCAAGTACATCCTCATCCGCCTCTCGTCGGACGTTGCCCTGGTCGTGCACCTCGGCATGACGGGACAGCTGCGGCTGCTCGACGAGGTCGCGCCGCTGGAGAAGCACACGCACGCCGTCTTCTTTCTCGACGACGGGCGCCAGCTGCGCTACCGCGACCCGCGCCGCTTCGGCCGCCTGCTCGTGGGCTCCGAGGAGGCGCTGCTCATCGCGAAGAAGATGCCGCGCCTCGGCCCGGAGCCGATCGACGCGAGCTGGGAGGCCGAACAGCTCTATCGCGAGCTGCGTCGGCGCCGGGCGCCGCTGAAGGCGGTGCTGCTGGACCAGAGGGCGATCGCGGGCGTGGGCAACATCTACGCCGACGAGTCGCTCCACCGCGCGGGGCTGCGGCCGACGCGCGTCGCCTCGACGGTGAGCAGGAAGTCGGCGCGGCGCCTGCACGAGTCCTTGCGCGAGTCGCTCCAGGTCGCGATCGCCAATCGCGGCAGCTCCGTGGACACGTATCGCGACGCGTGGGGCGAGGTCGGGGCGCAGCAGGAGAAGCTGCTCGTCTACGGCCGCGCGGGCGAGCCGTGCTTCACATGCGGGCGCCCTCTGACGTCCGTGCGCATCGCGGGCCGAACGACCGTGTACTGCCGCCGTTGCCAGCATTAACGGCCCGCCTTTTCGGCATCGTCGTCCTCGGGGTCGCGTTCATCCTCCTGACGATCGCTATCACTGCCGGCGCATTCACCGACCTCGACCTCCAGGTCGCGCACGCCATGCACGACCTCTGGCAGCCGTCGCTGCATCCGGCGTTCCAGGTCATCGCCGAGCTCGGCGGCTTCGAGCTCACGACCCTGCTCATGCTCGGCCTGTGCTGGTACCTGTGGCGAAGCGGGTTCGGCTCGGATGCGCTCGTGTTCGTGGTCTTCGTCGCCGCGCAGGCGTTCGAGCTCTACTACAAGCTCAACCTCTACCAGCCGTCACCTCCGGCCTCCCTGCGCGAAGGGGACGGGCCGAGCATCACCGAGCTTTTCTGGTTTGGCATCGGGACAGGAAACAGCTTTCCCAGCGGCCACGTGCTGCGCGCGGTGATCGTCTACGGACTGCTCGCGTTCGTCATCCGGCGCCTGTCGACATCGCCGCGCGTGCGCGCCCTCGCGGTGGCGGGCGCGGTCGCGGCGGTGGTCCTGATGGTCTTCGACCGCCTGTACCTCGACGTGCACTGGGAGTCGGACGTGATCGGCGGGCTTGTCCTCGGCGCCATGGCCCTCCTCGCCGGCACGGTCTGGCTCGACAGGCCGCGAAAAATCGGAGAATAGGCCGCGTGGGGGACAGGGCGGTGCTGATCCTCGTCACCACGGGGGCGCGCGACGACGCGGAGAGGCTCGGCGAAGCTCTCGTCGTGGAGCACCTGGCGGCCTGCTGCTCGGTGGTGCCGACGGTCCACTCCATCTACTACTGGGAGGGCCAGCTGCAGCGCGAGCACGAGGCGCTCCTCATGGTCAAGACGCTCGAGTCGAGGGCCCAGGCCGTGCAGGAGTTCGTCCAGAGTCACCACGACTACGCCCTCCCGGAGGTCCTCCAGATCACGATCGACGGCGGCTCCCCGAAATACATGAGCTGGCTCGAAGAGCAGGTAGCGAAACCGGGTCGGTGAGCGTTAAGTAACTCGACCCCGAACACGTAGACTGCCGGGGGAAAGGAGGGTTGGGCTGGCCGCGATCGTTGAAAACCCGAGCGAGCCGGGCGGCTCTCGACGCCGCCGCAGCCGCGCGCGCCGGCGCGACGCCGTAGCCGCGACGGGCGACGGCGAGCACGCGGGCGCCAACGGCAACGGCGAGGCGGCCGTGACCGTGGTCGAAGGCGCGCCCGTCGCCGTGGTCGCGGAGGCGTCGCCTGCGCCCCCATCCCCACCGCCCCAGGTCGACGAGTTCCGCGACCTCCTCGGCCAGGCAGTCGGTCTCCGGATCGACGCCGTGTCGCGAGAGTTCGGCGGCCGGAACGAGATGCACGTCGCCGCCCTCCGCGAGGTCACCCTCGACGTCGGGCCTTGTGAGTTCGTGGCCATCATCGGCCCGTCGGGATGCGGCAAGACCACTCTCCTCTCCCTGATGGGCGGACTCGACCGGCCGACGTCCGGCCACGTCTACGGCGCCGGGCTGGCGCTGGGCGAGCTGCCCGACCGCGACCTGTCCGACTACCGGCTGCAGCGGGTGAGCACGATCTTCCAGACCTTCAACCTGATCCCCTCCATGACGGTCGAGGACAACGTCGCCCTGCCGCTGACGCTCGCCGGCGTCGAGCTCGAGGAACGCCGGCGGCGGGCCCGCCACCTGCTCGAGCTGGTCGGCCTCGAGAGCCGCGCGCGTTCCCGGGCCGGACGGCTCTCGGGAGGCGAGCAGCAGAAGGTCGCGGTCGCGCGCGCCCTTGCCAACCGGCCGGGCCTGATCCTCGCCGACGAGCCGACCGGGAGCCTCGACTCGACCGCCGGCGAGAGCGTGCTCCAGCTCCTCAACGACCTCAACCGGCGCGGCGCGACGGTCGTCCTGGTCACCCACGACCCCGAGGTGGCGCGCCACGCCAAGCGCGTCGTGCGCATGATCGACGGCCGCGCCGTTGAGCTGGACGCCGGCAAGCCGACGGTGCGCAGCCAGGAGCCGGTCGACCCGGCGCCGCGCATGCACTGGCGCGACACCCTGAAGGTCGGTCTGGGGAGCGCCGGGCGACGGCCGCTGCGCACGGCCCTGACGACGACCGGCGTGGCGATCGGCATCGCGGCCCTGAGCCTCATCGTCGCCCTGGCGGGAGGCCTCCAGGACGCGCTCAACGCGCCCGCGCTGGCCACGAGCCAGGTGCACCAGGTCGCGGTCTTTCCGGTGGCTGACGCGTCGACTCCTGCCTTCAACCAGGGCACGCTCGACACGCTGTCCGGGCTCCCGCATGTCAAGGCGGCGTGGGGCCAGGTCGGGATGAACGGCACTTTCACGAACGCCACACAGCCTCTGGGCGTCACCAGGCCGGCGACGCCGCCGTCGGGCGCGCTGGTCTCGCTGCCGCTGCTCCGGGGCTCGAGCGCGCTCCCCACCCTGGCCGCCGGGCGCTTGCCAGCCTCGGATGATGCGACGGAGGCGCTCCTCACCGACGGCGAGGCTGTCGCCCTGGGCTACGTCTCACCGAGCGGCGCCATCGGTACGCAGGTCCAGTTCAGCGCCACCTCTGGCAGCCTCGTCCCGGCGCTGGTCCGCAACCCGGTCACGAAGCCGCTGACCCTCAACCTGGTCGTGGTCGGCATCGTGTCGAGCAACTACATGCCCGCCGGTTCCCCGGGCGCGCTCGCGCCGAACCGGCTGATGCGCACGTACTGGACCAGCCTCGCCGGCGTCAACGGCTGGAAGGGCGGCGAGTACGCCAGCATCACGCTGCTCGCGGACTCGGGCCTGTCGGTGGAGAGCCTGCGGCAGCGCGTTGATGCGCTCGGGTTCCAGACCCAGACATTTGGGGATCAGTTCCGCAACTTCGAGGACCTGCTGGGCAAGATGCGCGTGGCCCTCCTGGGCCTCGCACTGGTGGCCCTGCTGCTCGCGTGTCTGGGGATCGCGAACACCATGTACACGGCCGTGCTCGAGCGCACGAAAGAGATCGGCGTCCTCAAGGCGCTTGGCGCCCGGTCGCGCGACGTGCTGCTGCTGTTCCTCGCCGAGGCGCTGGGCATCGGGCTCGCGGGCGGCATCGTCGGGGCGCTCGTGGCGGTCGGACTTGGACGGCTCGGGAACGCCGCCGTCGACCGGCTCACGCAGTCGGTCACGGGAACGGGGTTCGACGTCTTCCGCACCGACGTGCCGGTGGTGCTCGTCGCGGTCCTGCTCGCGGCGGTGCTGAGCACCGTCAGCGGCCTCCTGCCCGCGCTCCGGGCCGGGCGCCAGGACCCGGCGCGCGCGCTCCGGTATGAATAGGTCGGTGAGCGAGGCCGACCTGCCGGACGAACGCGACCATCCGGGGTTGTAGTTGCGGGCATCCGCCTATCCGCTGATCGACGCCGGCGAGGCCGCCGAGCTCGTCCTCGAGCGCACGCCGGTGCTCGGAACCGAGACGGTCGCTCTGGCCGACGCGCCGGGCCGTGTGCTCGGCGAGGACCTCGTCGGTGAATCCGCGCTGCCGCCCTTTCCATCCAGCGCCGTCGACGGCTACGCGGTCCTCGCCGCGGACGCGGGCAAGTCGCTGCGCGTCCTGGGCGAGTCGGCGGCGGGCCGGCCGTTCACAGGACGCGTCACCGCAGGCACCGCGGCCCGCATCCTGACCGGCGGCGTCGTGCCGGATGGTGCCGACGTCGTGGTCATGGTCGAGGACACAACCCTCGCCGGCGACCTGGTGACAGTGCCCAGCCGGCTGGTGGCAGGATCGAACTTCCACCAGGTCGGCGCCGACCTCCGGCCTGGCGACCTGATCCTTCGCGCCGGGACGCAGCTCGGCGCGGCGGAGATCGGCATCGCCGCGGCGACGTCTCACGCGCGACTTGCAGTCCATCGCCGCCCGCGCGTGGCGCTCATGTCGACGGGCGACGAGCTTGTCGAGGTGGGGAAGACCCCGCGTCCCGGCCAGATCCCGGACTCGAACCGCTGGGCGCTGCTGGCGGCGCTGCGCGAGGCCGGCGCCGACGTGGACGTCCTCGGCATCGCCCCCGACGAGGCGGGTGCCTTGCGCCGCTTCGTCACCGGCGCGCTGGAGCGCGTGGACGCGCTCGTGACCTCAGGCGGCGTGTCGGTGGGGACGCACGACCTGGTCAAGCCTCTCCTGGAGGCGCTTGGCACCGTGCACGTCGGCCGGGTGAAGCTGAAACCCGGAAAGCCGTTCACGTTCGCGACTCTGGACCGAGGCAAGGTCGCGTTCGGGCTGCCGGGCTTCCCGGTGTCGTCGCTGGTGACGTTCGAGGTCTTCGTCCGGCCCGCGCTGCGCAAGATGCAGGGTTTCGCGCAGCTGCAGAGGCCAACGCTGCAAGTGCGCCTGGGCTACGACGCCAGGCCGACGGCCGAGCGCACGGAGTACCAGAGGGTGATGCTGCGGCGCGAGGGACGAGAGCTGGTCGCCGAGACGACGGGCTCCCAGTCCTCCTCGCGGTTGATGTCGCTGGCCGGGGCGCACGCGCTGGTGCGCGTGCCCGCCGGCGATCAGGTGATCAGGGCCGGGACCGTGGTCGAGGCGATGATCCTGTCTCTTCCGTAGCTACCAGGACCGCTTTTCGCGGACGGTCTCCGCGTCGCGCTCCCGCTCGCGCTCCCTGGCCTGGTCGTCCATCTCGTCCGCCTTGTCCTTGACGTCGTCGCGAATGTCGCGGGCGTTGCGGCGCAGCTTGTCGCCTTCCTGCTCCATCTTGCCCTTCAGCTCCTCGGCCTTGTCGCCCGTGAGCTTGCCCTTGAGTTCGTCCGCTTTGCCCTTGATCTCGTCCTTCATAACCTGGTAACGCGTCCGCTTCCGAATCGACCGCCCGCGAACGTTTGTGCGCCTTAGAATTGAGGGCCCAGCCCACATGCCCAACCGCTTCCGTGTCGACGCACCCTTCCGGCCTGCCGGCGACCAGCCGCAGGCGATCGCCCAGCTGGTCGAGGGCGTCCACGCCGGCCTGACCCAGCAGGTCCTGGCGGGCGTGACGGGAAGCGGCAAGACGAACGTCATGTCCTGGGTCGTCGAGGAGCTGCAGCGGCCCGTCCTGGTCCTGAGCCCCAACAAGACCCTCGCGGCCCAGCTGTGCGCGGAGTTCCGCCGCCTGCTCCCGGACAACGCCGTCGAGTACTTCGTCAGCTACTACGACTACTACCAGCCCGAGGCGTACATCGCCCGGACCGACACGTACATCGAGAAGGACTCGAGCCGGAACGACGACATCGACCGCATGCGCCACTCGACGACGCAGTCGCTGCTCACGCGGCGCGACGTGCTGGTGGTCGCGAGCGTGAGCTGCATCTACGGCATCGGCTCGGTCGAGGATTACATGGGCGAGTCGCTGCGTGTCGAGAAGGGGCAGTCGATCCGGCGCGAGGTCTTCCTGCGCAAGCTCACCGAGATGCTCTACGAGCGCAACGACTACGACCTCGCGCGCCTTCGCTTCCGTGTCCGGGGCGACGTGGTCGACCTCGTGCCCGCAAACGAGGAGAAGGTGTACCGGGTCGAGTTTTTCGGCGACGAGGTGGAGCGCATCCAGGAGTTGGACGCGATCACGGGCGAGATCCTGGGTTCGCGCAACCAGTTCACCGTCTTCCCGGCCTCTCACTACGTCACGCCCGCAGACAAGCTGCGCCTGGCGATGGCCGACATCGAGGCCGAGCTCGAGGAGCGCTGCAAGTGGTTCGAGGACCACGGCCGGCTGCTCGAGGCGCAGCGCCTGCGCCAGCGCACCAACTTCGACCTCGAGATGCTGCGCGAGACCGGCACCTGCGCCGGGATCGAGAACTACTCGCGGCACCTGACGCGACGCCAACCCGGCGAGGCGCCGTACACGCTCATGGACTTCCTCCCCGCGGACACGGTGATCTTCGTCGACGAGTCCCATGTCGCCGTGCCCCAGATCGGCGGCATGCTCGGGGGCGACCGGTCGCGCAAGGCGGCGCTGGTCGAGTACGGCTTTCGCCTGCCGAGCGCGTTCGACAACCGCCCGCTCAGCTTCGAGGAGTGGGAGGAGCGGGCGCAGTCGGTGATCTACGTCTCGGCGACGCCGGGACCGTACGAGATGCGCCGCACGGAGCGGACCGTGGAGATGATCGTGCGGCCGACCGGGCTGGTGGACCCGACGGTCGAGGTGCGGCCGACCGAGGGTCAGATCGACGACCTGCTGGCCGAGGTCAAGAAGCGGACGGAGCTCGGGCAGCGCTCGCTGGTGACGACGCTGACCAAGCGCTTCGCCGAGGACCTCGCCGACTACCTGCGCGAGTACGGCGTCAAGGTCCGCTACCTGCACTCGGAACTTGACGCCATGCAGCGCATCGAGGTCCTGACCGCGCTGCGCACCGGCGAGGTGGACGTCGTGGTCGGCATCAACCTCCTGCGCGAGGGCCTCGACCTGCCCGAGGTCGCGTTCATCGGGATCCTCGACGCGGACAAGGAGGGCTACCTGCGCGCGTACCGCTCGTTCATCCAGATCATCGGCCGGGCAGCGCGCAACGTCGAAGGCCACGTGGTGATGTACGCCGACTCGATCACCGACTCGATGCGCCAGGCGCTCGACGAGACGGAGCGCAGGCGGACGCGCCAGATCGAGTACAACGCCGAGCACGGGATCACCCCCGAGAGCGTCAAAAAGGCGATCTACGCGCTGGAGATCAACGAGAACGACATCCAGGCCGACGCCATCGAGATCATGGCCGGCGCGGGCGTGCCGCGAGAGGACCTGCTCGCGATCGTGCGCGACCTGGAGAAGGAGATGCGGCGGCTGTCGAAAGAGCTGCAGTTCGAGGACGCGGCTCGCGTCCGCGACCGCATCATCCTGCTCCGCCGGCGGCTGTCGGGCGAGCTCGAGACCAAAGAGGACGACGCGGACGTGGCGATGGCGATCGCGGCCGCGCCCAAGCAGAAGACCCAGGTCAGAAACTGGCGAAGGACGCGGCGCGGCCCTTAGTGCGGCTGTTGCCCTACCACGCTCTTGATCAGGCCGATGATGCGCCTGCGCGACCCGCGCAGCACGGGCAGGTTGGCCAGGCCCAGGAGCTTGACGATCAGGTCCGTCGTCTCGTCGATCACCTCGAGGGTCCGCAGCCTTCCCGGAGACGTGTCGAAGATCCAGAAGTAGAGGATCGCCATCTGGTAGAGCCACAGCGTGAGCGGCAGCATCTCGGCGATGTCGGCTGGCACGCGCGCGTCGGAGCCGCGGACGACCTCGTCGTACAGGGCGACCACCTCGTCGCGCAGAGGCTTGGCGGCGCCGCCGAATGGGTTCAGCGGGCTCGAGGGGTTGGCGACGGTGCTGAAGATGGACCCGGCGACGGCGTGGAACGGCTCGCACGTGACGACGACCGCGCGGATGGTCTGGCGCAGGCGGATGGCAAGGTCCTTCTCCCGCGCCAGCAGCGGCGCGATCGCCTCGAGGTGCAGCTCGTGGGTGTGGCGATAGAACTCGAGCACCAGGTGCTCTTTGGAAGGGAAGTAGTGGTACGAGCTGCCCAGCGAGACACTCGCGCGCTCGGCGATGGTGCGCATCGTCGTGGCCTCGTACCCGCGCTCCTGGAAGAGGTCGAGGGCGGCGCCCAGGATGGCCGCCCTCGAGTGCTCGCCCCGCCTGGTCTTGGGGGCCGCGATCGCCAAGACTCTCTAGGCTCCGGGCGCGGGCTGGGCGGGTTGGTAGGGGTTGTAGTTCAGCGGCGGCATCGGTCTGTCCTTGCGCCGGATGGCGCGGAGGATCATCAGGTTGTTGAAGTGCATGAAGCCGAGGATGAGAAGCACGACGCCGACTCGGGTCACCGTCTGCTTGAGCATGTCGGCGACGTTGCCGGGCGCCCCGCCGGTGTTGATCAGGATCGCCGCGGCGCCGAAGTTGACGAGGTAGAAGCCCACCACGAGGAGGCGGTTGACCGAGTCGGCCAGGCCGTCCTCCTTGAACACCGAGACGAGAAACGGGCGGCCGTTGCGGTAGAGCGTGTCCCCGACCCAGATGGTCAGGAAGGCGCTGGTCACGATGTAGGTCACGTAGTCGATCAGGCGGTAGTCCATATCGATCACCCCAGTTCGAGTAATTTGAACATGTTCAAGTTAGAGCCTAGATGAGCGCTTCCGGAATGTCAAGAGAATTAGAACGTGTTCAAAACTGGGACCGAGCCCGGGCGCTGCTGGCGGCTGAGCCGGCCGGCTGGATGGAGACCCTGGGGGCCCGGATCACCGAGGCCGAGCCGGGGCGGGTGGTGCTCGAGCTGGTCGCGGGCCCGCAGCACCGCCACGGCGGCGGCGTCGTCCAGGGCGGTGTGATCACCCAGATCGCCGACGCAGCCATGGGCATGTCCCTGGCCACGCTGCAGCCACACGGGACGTGGAACACCACGATCGAGCTCAAGATCAACTTCGTCCGGCCCGCGATCGAGGGCCGCCTGCGCGCCATCGGCCGCGTGATCGAGATGCGGCAGACGCTCCTGTTCGGCGAGGCCGACGTCGTCGACGACCGCGACCGCCTGGTCGCGCGCGCGTCTTCTACATGTATGCCGGTGCCGGAGGGCCAGGGCCGTGAGTAAGGCGGTCGTGTCCCGGGCCTGGAGCTGGCTGGGCATCTCCGACGTCTCCCAGGAGCGGGGGGTCGCCGTCGTGGAGATGACCCCGACCGAGGACATGGCCAACTCCATGGGTTTCGTCCACGGCGGCATGATCAGCGCCCTCGCCGACTCGGCCATGGGCCGCGCATTGCGTACCATCGAACCCGGCGTAGTGCGCTCCATGAGCTTCGACCTGAAGCTCAGCTTCATCTCGGCGGCGAAGGTGGGCGAGACGCTGAGGGCGACAGGTCGCGTCGTCCACGCGGGGCGGCGCACGGCGGTCACCGAGTGCCGGGTCGAAGGACCCTCCGCGCGCCTGGTGGCCACCGCCAGCGGCACGTTTGCGATCACACGAGAGAAGGAATAGAGAGAACCCTTGCCGACCGACCAGATCACGATCCGGGGCGCGCGCGAGCACAACCTCAAGAACATCACCCTGTCGATCCCGCGCGACAAGCTCGTCGTCTTCACCGGCCTGTCGGGCTCGGGGAAGTCGTCGCTCGCCTTCGACACGATCTACGCCGAAGGGCAGCGCCGGTACGTGGAGTCGCTGTCCGCCTACGCTCGCCAGTTCCTCGGCCAGATGGAGAAGCCGGACGTCGACATCATCGAGGGCCTGTCGCCGGCGATCTCGATCGACCAGAAGGGCACCTCCAAGAACCCTCGCTCGACGGTCGGGACGGTGACGGAGGTCTACGACTACCTGCGCCTGCTGTACGCGCGGGTCGGTCATCCGCACTGTCCGAACGGGCACGAGGTTCGGCGTCAGACGGTCGATCAGATGGCAGACCAGGTCGAGAAGCTGCCGAAGGGGACGCGGGTCATGGTCCTCGGCCCGGTGGTGAAGGGCCGTAAGGGCGAGTACCGCTCGCTGATCGACGACGTGCGCAAGTCGGGCTTCGTCCGCGTGCGCGTCGATGGGAGCCTTTACGAGATCGGCGAGCCGATCCCGATGGACAAGAACAAGAAGCACGACGTCGATGTCGTGGTCGACCGCATCGTGATTGGGCCGGACCAGCGCACGCGGTTGGTCGACTCGATCGAGACCGCGACCAGGCTGGGCAACGGGTCGGTGATCATCGCGCCGGTCGACGGTGCTCAAGACATCCATATGTCGCAGGACTTCATGTGCCCGATCGATGGGCTCAGCGTGCCCGAGCCGGAGCCGCGCAACTTCTCCTTCAACAACCCACACGGCGCATGCCCGACCTGCACGGGCCTCGGCTCGCAGCTGGTCGTGGACGCCGACTTGATCGTGCCCGACCCTTCGCTGTCTCTGCGCGAGGGCGCGATCGCCGCGTGGAGCCGCTCGCAGTTCTTCTATCCCGAGCTGCTGGAGTCGGTGAGCAAGTACTTCGGCATCGACATGGACAAGCCGTGGTCGAAGCTCGCGAAGCAGCAGCAGAACGTGCTCCTGAACGGCACGGGCGAGAAGAAGATCCGCTTTGGCTACAAGAATCAGTACGGGCACTCGCGCTGGTACGAGGCGCCGTTCGAGGGTGTGGTCGCGAACCTGCAGCGCCGCTACGAGGAGACGCAGTCCGAGTACCTGAAAGCGGAGCTCGAGCGCTACATGTCGGACAAGCCATGCCCTGCCTGCAAGGGCAGCCGGCTCAAGCCCGAGTCCCTCGCGGTCTCGGTAAGCGGGCACAGCATCGCCGACGTCTCCAGGCTTTCGGTGAGCAGGGCGATCGAGTTCTTCGACCACATAGACATGACCGAGCGCGAGGGTCTGATCGCGCGCGGCATCCTGAAGGAGATTCGCGAGCGGCTGCAGTTCATGATCGACGTCGGCCTCGACTACCTGACGATCGAGCGAGGGGCCAACTCGCTGAGCGGCGGCGAGTCGCAGCGAATCCGGCTGGCGACCCAGATCGGCTCCAAGCTGATGGGCGTGCTCTACATCCTCGACGAGCCGTCGATCGGGCTGCACCAGCGGGACAACCGCCGCCTGATCAACACGCTGGTCGGCCTGCGCGACCTCGGCAACACCCTGATCGTGGTCGAGCACGACGAGGAGACCATCCGCTCCGCGGACTACATGGTCGACATCGGGCCCGCCGCCGGCGAGCACGGCGGCGAGATCGTGGCCGCGGGACCAGTGGACAAGGTGCTTCGCGACCCGCGCTCGATCACGGCCGCGTACCTGCGAGGCGACCGCATGATCCCGGTGCCGGCGCGGCGGCGCAAGGGCAACGGCAAGCTGCTCGTGATCCGCGGCGCGCAGGCGAACAACCTCAAGGACATCGACGTCACCATCCCGCTCGGAACGTTCGTCGCCGTGTCGGGCGTCAGCGGCTCCGGGAAGTCGTCCCTGATCACCGACATCCTCAGCCGCAAGGTGGCGCAGCACTTCTACCGTGCGAAGGAAAGGCCGGGACCGCACAGGGCCGTGGAGGGGCTGGACCACCTCGACAAGGCGATCGACATCGACCAGTCGCCGATCGGCCGCACGCCACGCAGCAACCCGGCGACCTACACGGGCATGTTCACGCACATCCGCGACCTGTTCGCGAGCATGCCCGAGGCGAAGATGCGCGGCTACAAGGCCGGCCGGTTCAGCTTCAACGTCAAGGGCGGGCGATGCGAGGCGTGCCAGGGCGACGGCATCATCCAGATCGAGATGCAGTTCCTCCCCGACGTGTACGTGCCCTGCGAGGTGTGCCACGGCACGCGCTACTCGCGCGAGGTGCAGGAGGTCAAGTTCCGCGGGCACTCGATCTCGGACGTGCTGGAGATGACCGTCGACGAGGCGCTCGAGGTGTTCGAGAACGTGCCCGCGATCAAGACCAAGCTGCGGACTCTGCACGACGTCGGTCTCGGGTACATCCGTCTCGGCCAGCCCGCGACCCAGCTCTCGGGCGGTGAGGCACAGAGGGTGAAGCTGTCGTCCGAGCTCTCGCGCCGCGACACGGGCCGGACCCTGTACCTGCTCGACGAGCCGACGACCGGACTCCACTACGTCGACGTCGAGCGGCTGCTCGCGGTCCTGCACCGCCTGGTCGACCACGGCAACACAGTGGTCGTGATCGAGCACAACCTCGACGTGCTCAAGACTGCGGACTGGCTGATCGACCTCGGGCCCGAGGGCGGGGAGAAGGGTGGCTACGTGATCGCCGTGGGGACGCCGGAGCGGCTTGCCGCCGACAAGGAGTCGGCGACCGGGCAGTATCTGCGCACTCCGCTGGCCAGGGCGAAGAAGAGCGATCGGTCGAACGGCGCCGTGCGCTCTCGCCGCGCCAGAGTCGCCGTCGGCGGATAAACCCACGAAGTCCGAGTCGCCGGGACTTCGCGGGGACCCCCATACGAGCCAGAACGCCGAATCCCAGACGCCACCCGGCTATCGGGTCTTGCTGCGGGTCGAAGGCTTCCCCCGCCTGGTCGCGAGCCTGCTGCTCGGCCGGGTGGCCGGCCAGATGCTGTCCGTGGGCCTGGTGCTCTTCGTGCTGTCGCGGTATCACTCGCCGCAGCTGGCGGGCGCCGCCGTCTTCCTCGTCACCTTCCCGGGTCTACTCGTGTCTCCGGTCGCCGGCGCGCTGCTGGATCGCTATGGCCGGACGGGCCTCGTCTCCGTCGACTACCTCGTGGCTGCGGCGACGATGTTCGCGCTCGCGGCGCTGTCGACGGCGCACGCGCTTCCTGCCTGGCTGCTCCTGGTGATCTGCGGCCTGTCCTCGGTGACAGGGCCGTTGGGAATCGGGGGCGCCCGGTCGTTGGTCCCGAGCATCGTTCCCAATCACCTCTGGGAGCGAGCGAACGCGTTCGACAGCAGCAGCGACGTTCTCGCAACCATCATCGGGGCGCCGCTGGCCGGCATCCTGGTCGGTTTCGTGGGCGCGGAGTGGGCCCTGACCGTGGCCGCGGTGCTGTTCGCGGGCGCCGGTGCCGTCATGCTCACGGTCCGCGACCGCGGGTTCCTTCCGCAGGGCGGCCGCCTCCTGACGGAAGCGTGGTCGGGCCTCGTCTACGTGCTTCGCAACCGCACGCTCGTAGGTCTTGCCCTGACGTTCTTCGCCTTCAGCGTCGGTTGGGGGTGCATGGTGATCGCGATTCCCGTCCTCGTCCTTGGCCGGCTGCACCAGGGCCCGGCGGCGGTGGGTTACATGTGGGGCCTGGTCGGCGTCGCCGGACTGGTGGCGATGCTCTTCGCGGGCCGCATCCGCACTCGTGGGCGCGAGCGGTGGCTGATGGCCGTCTCGATCGTCGCCATGGCCGCCGTCATGGCGGTCGTGCCGCTCGCGGGGTCGGTCTTTGTCGTCGGGGCGGCGCTGGTCGTGATCGCCCTTGTCGAGACGCCGTTCGACATCTCCTTCCTCACGCTCCGGCAGAGGCGATCTGATCCGGCTCGGTTCGGACGCGTCTTCGCGGTGTCCGTGTCCTTGAACATGCTCGGTGGCCCTGTCGGCTCGGCGATCGCAGGTCCGCTGATCGCGTGGTCGCTCAACGGGGCGGTGTGGATCGCGGCCGCGTGCACCGCAGCGGCGGCCCTATTTCCGATACTCGTCATCCCCGCTCGTGATGAGCACGACTGAGACCCCAACGGCGACCGGTTACGCCGGTCTGATGCGCGTCCGCGGCTTCGCGTACCTGTACGCGAGCCTGCTCATCGGCCGCGTCAGCGGCCAGATGGTCGCCATCGCCCTGATCCTTTTCGTCCTCGCCCGCTACCACTCGCCGCAGCTCGCGGGCCTGACGGCGTTCATCGCCGTGACGCCGGGCCTGGTGGTGTCGCCCATCGCAGGCGCCCTGCTCGACCGCTACGGAAGAGCGCGG